>JAJFGP010000156.1 GCA_021776055.1 Kiloniellaceae bacterium | reverse complement strand
GCCGGCCACACGCGCTGCCGCCCGGTGCAGCACATTAAATCCGTTCCAGCCCTCGCCGATCATGCCGAATGTCTCGGCAATACGCCGGCCTAATTCGAGAATCGCCGCCCCGTCAGGCCGCGCCAGGGCGCCCATGCCGAGCACGATCATCGGCCGCTCGGCATCCTTCAACGCGGTGGCGAAGCCGCCCTTGCCGTCGGCAATCTCTTGCAGGCTCTCCGGCCCGGCGCCCAGATATTCCGTATCGAAGGACAGATCGCACGGCGCCCCGATCAAGCCGACCCGAAAGCCGCCACCCAGGAACCGCTTGCGCAGGCGGGCATTAATCAGCGGCGCTTCCCAGCGCGGATTGCAGCCGACCAGCAGAGCCGCGTCCGCGGCCTCGATCCCGGCGATGGTGGTGTTGAACAGGTAGCCGCCGCGCGGCGATGTCTCCACTTTGGCCCCGTCCTGCCGGCAGTCCCGGTGCGGTGAGCCCAGGCCATCCATAAGATCTTTCAAGGCGATCATCGACTCCGCGTCACACAGATCGCCGGCCAGTGCCGCGATCTTGCCGCCATCCACGCCCGCCAACCGCGTGGCGATGGTTTGGAAGGCTTCGTCCCAGGAGGCCGGGCGGAGCTTGCCATTCTCACGCACATAGGGCCGGTCCAGGCGTTGCCGCCCCAGGCCGTCACAGGCATACCGGGTTTTGTCCGCGATCCACTCCTCGTTCACGTCCTCGTGCAGGCGCGGCAGGACGCGCATCACCTCGCGCCCGCGGGTATCGATACGAATGTTCGAGCCCACCGCATCCAGCACATCGACCGAATATGTCTTGCGCAGCTCCCACGAGCGCGCCGTGAAGGCATAGGGCTTGGAGGTCAACGCGCCCACCGGGCATATGTCCACTAAATTGCCCGACAGTTCCGAATCTATCGCGTGCTCCAGGGTGCTGATCTCCATGTGCTCGCCACGCCCCAGGGCACCGATCTCCTCGACCCCGGCAACCTCGGTCGCAAAGCGGATGCAGCGCGTGCAATGGATACAGCGGGTCATGATGGTCTTGATCAACGGCCCCATGAACTTCTCGGGCACCGCGCGCTTGTTCTCGTCGTAGCGGCTGCGGTCGAAGCCATAGGCCATGGCCTGATCCTGCAAATCGCACTCGCCACCCTGGTCGCAAATCGGGCAGTCCAGCGGATGGTTGATCAGCAGGAATTCCATGACGCCATTGCGTGCCTTGCGCACCGTTGGCGTATCGGTGTGGATGACCATGCCCTCGCCGGCCGGCATCGCGCAGGAGGCGACGGGCTTGGGCGATTTTTCCATCTCGACCAGGCACATACGGCAATTACCGGCAACCGACAGACGCTCGTGATAGCAGAAGCGCGGAATCTCGGCCCCGGCCAGCTCGCACGCCTGCAGGACGGTGACGCCGTTGGGCACCTCGATTTCCTTACCGTCGATGGTCAGCTTCGGCATCGCTGTCCCCTACTCCGCCGCCTGCGCATCGCGCCGATAGGCGAGAATGCGCCGCTCCATCTCCGGCCGGAAATGGCGAATCAGACCTTGGATCGGCCATGCCGCCGCGTCGCCCAGGGCGCAGATGGTGTGTCCCTCGACTTGATAGGTGACGTCGAGCAAATCGTCGATCTCCGAGATGCTGGCCTGGCCCTTGACCATGCGTGTCATCACCCGCCACATCCAACCGGTCCCCTCGCGGCACGGTGTACACTGGCCACAGCTCTCATGCATGTAGAAGTGCGAGAGGTTGGCAATCGCCTCGACGATATCCGCCGACTTGTCGATGACGATGACCGCCGCCGTGCCCAGGCCCGACTTCGCTTCGCGCAGAGAGTCGAAGTCCATCAGGATGTCGTTGCAAATGGTGTTCGGCAGGCAGGGCACCGACGAGCCACCGGGAATGATCGCTTGCAGGTTGTCCCAACCACCGCGCACACCGCCCGCGTGGGTCTCGATCAATTGCTTCAGCGGGATGCCCATCTCCTCCTCGACGTTGCAGGGCTGCTGCACGTGGCCGGAGATGCTGAAAATCTTGGTGCCGGTGTTTTTCGGCCGGCCCAGGCCGGTCCACCAGCTTACCCCGCGGCGCAGGATTTCCGGCGCGACGGCGATGGTCTCCACATTGGTCACCGTGGTGGGACAGCCGTACAGGCCAACGGCAGCCGGAAACGGCGGTTTCAGGCGCGGCTGGCCCTTCTTGCCCTCAAGGCTTTCCAGGAGCGCCGTTTCCTCGCCGCAGATATAGGCGCCGGCGCCGCGGTGCACATGGATGTCGTAATCCCAGCCGGACCCGCAGGCATTCTTGCCGATGAGCTTCGCGTCATACGCCTCATCGACCGCGTGTTGCAGGCGCTCGGCTTCAAGAAAATATTCACCGCGCACGTAGATGTAGCAAGTGTTGGCGCCCATGGCGAAGCCGGCCACCAGACATCCCTCCAGCAGGCGGTGCGGGTCGTTGCGCAGGATCTCGCGGTCTTTGCACGACCCGGGCTCGGACTCATCGGCGTTGACCACAAGATAGGACGGACGGCCGTCGCTCTGCTTGGGCATGAACGACCATTTCAGACCGGCGGGGAAGCCGGCGCCGCCCCGGCCGCGCAACTCGGAATCCTTAATCATCTGCACGATCTCGTCGCGGCCAAGCTCGAGCAACCCCTTGGTACCGTCCCAGACGCCGCGCTGTTGCGCGCCCGCCCGGCGCCAATCGTGCACGCCATAGAGGTTGGTGAAGACCCGGTCGCGGTCGTGCAACATCATGCCTTATCTGCCCCATTGCCAGCCCGTGCCGGCACGTCGGTTAGGGTCTTTGGCCCGTCCGGCGGCGCCGAGCATTGCCGTCCGGTCTGCGGCCCAATCGGTACATCTCGGCCGGCCTTGAGGTCGTCGATTATCTCGGCCATCCGCTCAGGAGTTAGGTCTTCGTAGTACTGATCGTTGATCTGCACCATCGGTGCATTAGCACAGGCCCCAAGGCATTCAACCTCAACCACCGTGAACAGACCGTCATCGGTATTCTCATGCAGGCCCACGCCAAGTTTGTCCTGGCAAGCCCGAGTCAAATCGGCGGCGCCGCGCAACCAGCAGGGTGTCGTACGGCACACCTGAATCAAGTGTTTACCCACCGGCCGCAGGTTGAACATGGTGTAAAATGTCGAGACCTCGTGCACCCGAATGGGCGCCATATCCAGCATCTCGGCAACGTATTCGATGGCCTCTTTCGGCAACCAGCCACCACTCTGCCGTTGCGCCAGATCGAGCAGCGCAATCACGGCGCTGGCCTGACGACCGGCGGGATAGCGGTCAATGAGGGTCTTGGCGCGCGTTTGGTTTTCAGCCGTGAAGGCGAAATCGCCGGCCTCCGCGCGTGGATGGCTGGTCACCCTCATCGGTCGACCTCTCCGAAGACGATGTCCATGGACCCGAGGACCGCGACACTATCCGCCAACATGTGCCCACGACACATGAAATCCATGGCCGACAAATGTGCGAAACCGGGCGCCCGTATCTTGCACCGGTACGGCCGATTCGTCCCGTCCGCGACGAGGTAGACCCCGAATTCGCCCTTGGGCGCCTCGACCGCCGTGTAGGTTTCGCCCACCGGCACGTGATAGCCCTCGGTGTATAGTTTGAAGTGGTGGATGAGCGCCTCCATCGAGGTCTTCATCTCGGCGCGGCGCGGCGGCGTGAGTTTTTGATCCTGCACCACCACCGGGCCCTCCGGCATCTGCTGCAAGCACTGCTGCATAATATGGATGCTCTGCCGCATCTCCTCGATACGGACCAGGTAGCGGTCGAAGCAGTCGCCGTTCTTGCCGACGGGAATGTCGAACTCCAGGTCCTCGTAGCATTCGTACGGCTGGGCCTTGCGTAAATCCCAGGCAACGCCGGAGCCGCGCAGCATGGGGCCGGTAAAGCCCCAATCCATCGCATCCTCGACACTGATGATGCCGATATCGACGGTCCGCTGCCGAAAGATGCGATTGTCGGTGAGCAACGTCTCGAGATGTTCGATGTGCCTCGGGAAGGTCTCGCAGAACCGGCCAATATCCTCGATCAGTCCCGCCGGAAGATCCTGATGCACACCGCCGGGCCGGAAGTACGCCGCATGCATGCGCGCCCCGGAGGCACGCTCATAGAACTCCATCAGCTTTTCGCGTTCTTCAAAGGCCCAGAAGATCGGCGTTATGGCTCCAACATCAAGAGCAAAGGCGGCGATATTCAGCAAATGGTTGAGCAACCGGCCGATCTCGCTGTAGAGGACGCGGATGTACTGCGCACGGGGCGGTGCGGTAATGCCGAGCAACTTCTCCACCGCCAGAGCAAAGGCATGCTCCTGGTTCATCGGCGCCACGTAATCCAGGCGATCGAAATACGGCACCGCCTGCAGGTAGGTTTTGTACTCGATCAGCTTTTCGGTGCCGCGATGGAGCAGGCCGATGTGCGGGTCGGCGCGCTCGATGATCTCACCATCCATGTCCAGGACCAGGCGTAGAACCCCGTGCGCCGCTGGATGTTGCGGCCCGAAGTTGAGTGTGAGTGGCTTGATCTCAGTCTCAGCCATCAACTTTTATCCCCAGAGGGCGCCGCGGCCGGCGTTGCTTCTGAATCAGTCGCCGCTTCTTCGCTCCGGGGCTGCAGCATGCCTTCCCAAGGGCTCATGAAGTCGAAGGTGCGAAATTCCTGCTGCAACTTTACAGGTTCATAGACGACTCGTTTTTGATCTTCGTCATAGCGCACTTCCACATACCCGGTCAGCGGAAAGTCCTTGCGCAAGGGATGCCCCTCGAACCCGTAGTCTGTCAGGATTCGCCGCAGATCCGGATGCTCGGAAAAAACCACGCCGAAGAGATCCCAAACTTCGCGCTCGTACCAGTTCGCCGAGCTAAACACACCCGTCGCCGTGGGGACCGGCGTCGATTCGTCGGTCGCCAGTTTCACGCGGATACGCTGATTCTGCCTCGGTGACAGAAGGTTGTAGACAATGTCGAAACGTTGCTCCCGATCCGGATGGTCGACAGCGGTTACGTCCATAAGTTGCTTGAACTGGCTGTTCTGATCGTCACGCAAATACGTGAGGACGCGAAGCAAGCCTTCCCGGCCGGCATGAACCACCAATTCATCGTTCACGACCTCGGTGCTCAGCACGTGGCGCGGAAGCGCAGCCGCCACGTAGTCTCCAAAATCGTGCAAAGCCTGATTCATCGATATCGCCTGGACTCGTCGAACATTCTAGCTCATGGCCACGTTAGTGCCCGAGCCCCGCCTCACGCTTGATCTTCTTCTGCAGTTGCAGGATGCCGTATAGCAGGGCTTCGGCCGTAGGCGGACAACCCGGCACATATATATCGACCGGCACGATCCGATCGCAGCCGCGCACCACCGAATAGGAATAGTGATAGTAGCCGCCGCCATTGGCGCAAGAGCCCATGGAGATAACCCAGCGCGGTTCGGCCATCTGGTCGTAGACCTTGCGCAAGGCCGGCGCCATTTTGTTGGTCAAGGTTCCGGCGACAATCATCACGTCGGACTGCCGCGGGCTGGGCCGGAAAACGATGCCGAAGCGATCCAGGTCATAGCGCGGACACGCCGAATGCATCATCTCGATGGCGCAGCAGGCAAGCCCAAACGTCATCGGCCATACGGAGCCGGTCTGCGCCCATGCCGCCAGCTTGTCCATCTGCGCGACGATAAAGCCCTTATCGGATATCTCATCGGAGAGGCGAGCAATTAGCTCGTCTTGTGCGACCCCTGCCGGCAGCGGTGACCCCGCACCTACTCCCATTCCAAGGCCCCCTTCTTCCACTCGTAGACGAAGCCGATCGTCAAGATGCCGAGAAAGAGAACCATCGACCAGAAACCAAACAAGCCGATCTCGCCGAGGGCAACCGCCCAAGGGAACAGAAACGCGACCTCAAGGTCGAAAATGATGAATAGAATCGCGACAAGATAAAACCGCACGTCAAACATCTTGCGAGCGTCATCGAAGGCCTCGAAGCCACACTCATAGGCCGACACCTTCTCGGAGTCCGGCCGCTGAGGCGCTACCATATACGACATGATTACCATCACGGCGGTCAACCCGACGGCGATGCCAAGGAAGATGAGGATCGGCAGGTACTCGGTCAGCAGAGGGGTCATCTTTTTGCTTCCCTCATTCGGACGCTGGGTGTTGCCATCACGGGGCTACCCCCATCGTTACGAAGAAATCCGCAGTCAACTAGTGAGGTCGACTATAGGCCGGTCGCCCAACAAGGCAAGGCGCCCCACTCAATGCCACGGGCGCCCGAGTCGAGCCATTATTACGCGCCGCTTATTATCACAGGCCCGCGCGGAGTCCACGGGCAAATGCATCGATCCCGCAAAGTTGAAAGCCGGCGGGTGGGCCACATCGTGTGAATGGATACTGGCGGGAGTGACGGGACTCGAACCCGCGGCCTCCGGCGTGACAGGCCGGCGCTCTAACCAACTGAGCTACACCCCCTTAGGGGCCCGGAAAACCAGGCCGCCGTGATGTACTCCACCGCCCCTGGAGTGTCAAGCAAACCGCGGCGTACAGGCCCCTGGGAGGGCTTATGGTGGCCAATCTAGGGAATGGTGGGCGATGACGGGATCGAACCGCCGACCTTCTCGGTGTAAACGAGACGCTCTTCCAGCTGAGCTAATCGCCCGAAGCGCCGCCAAGCCATCTCATACAAGGCCAACGGCGCCCTAAACCGCGTCGCGGTGACGGGCCGATTCTTACTCTCTCATCGGAACCCCGACCGCGCCATTTTCAATCATGGGCGGCCGGGTTCGTTAGCACATACGCGCGCGTGGATCGCGGCGCAGGTTACCTATTGTTGACGGAGTCTTTCAAACCTTTGCCCGCTTTGAACTTGGGTTGCTTTGATGCCGGTATCTTAATCTTCTCGCCGGTACGCGGATTGCGCCCTTCCGAAGCACGCCGCTGGCTGACGCTAAACGTACCGAAGCCCACGAGGCGAACTTCACCGCCTCCACTCAAAGCATCGGTGATCGCATCAAACACGCTGTCGACAGCGCCGGTACTATCCGCCTTGGACAAACCAGCTTTGTCTGCAACGACGGCCACAAGATCGTTTTTGTTCACGTTGAACCCCCCTCCAAAAAATCTAATTACAGGAGCGTGGAAATTGGGAATGCCACTCTGAAAGAGCGGCGATTGTAGATCGCTAAATTGGAAAACGTCAATGCGTGAACGCGAGAAATCGGGGGATTTCTCGGCATTTTCGACGCAATGAGACCGGCTAGACACACATAATAGGCTCAGGCGAGCGAAATTAGTGCGTTAACAGACCGCTATGATCATCTTTGCCCGGTGTTGTGCGCGCGGATTCGACTCCGCCCGACTCGCTCCAGTCAATTGGCGTTAGCTTGCTAACAAGCGCGTTCGCAAGCACTTCATCCAGGGATTCGACTGGCACGATTTTCATACCGCGCTTCACGTTGTCTGGAATATCAGCCAGGTCTTTCTCGTTGTCTTTTGGAATCAGAACCGTTTTCATCTCGGCCCGCAACGCCGCCAGGAGCTTTTCTTTCAACCCGCCGATAGGCAAGACGCGGCCACGCAATGTGATCTCGCCTGTCATCGCCACATCGCGCCGTACCGCAATCCCGGTGAGAACAGAAACGATGGCGGTCACCATGCCCACACCGGCCGACGGACCATCCTTTGGCGTCGCACCTTCGGGAACATGAACGTGGATGTCCTTCTTCTCGAACCGGCTAGGTTCGATACCGAAATCCAAGCTGCGACTCTTGACGTAAGACTCGGCGGCCTGGATCGATTCCTTCATGACGTCGCCGAGTTTACCGGTCGAAGTAATCTTGCCTTTGCCAGGAACGGTCACCGCCTCGATCGACAGCAGTTCGCCGCCGACCTCTGTCCAGGCCAAACCGGTCGCCAGGCCAACCATGTCCTCAAGCTCGGTCTCGCTGGATCGGTACCGGGGAACGCCAGCATATTTTTCCAAGTTACGCCGGTTGACGGCCACGCGCGTGGTCTTGCCCGTCGCGATCTCTTTCACGGCCTTGCGAACTAGGCCGGCGAGTTCACGCTCGAGATTTCGCACGCCCGCCTCCCGCGTATAGAGGCGAATGAGGTCGCGCAGCGCCTGCTCCGAAATCGACCACTCTTCCTTCTTAACGCCATGGTCCCGTAGTTGCTTGTCCAACAGGTGGCGTAGGGCGATCTGAACCTTCTCGTCCTCGGTATATCCGGGTATGCGGATTACCTCCATACGGTCGAGCAGCGGTTGCGGCATGCGCAGAGTGTTGGCCGTCGTGACGAACATCACATCCGAGAGGTCGTAGTCCACCTCCAGGTAATGATCGTTGAAGTTGTTGTTCTGTTCCGGATCGAGCACCTCCAGCAAGGCCGAAGACGGGTCACCGCGCCAGTCGGCGCCCAGCTTATCCACCTCGTCCAAAAGGAAGAGCGGATTTGAGCTCTTCGCTTTCTTCATGCTCTGGATGACCTTGCCGGGCATCGAACCGATATAGGTCCGGCGATGGCCGCGAATCTCGGCTTCGTCCCGGACACCGCCCAGGCTCATACGCACAAAGTTACGCCCTGTCGCCTTGGCGATCGACTTGCCGAGCGAGGTCTTGCCCACGCCGGGAGGTCCGACGAGACACAGGATGGGACCCTTGACCTTGTTTATGCGCAATTGCACGGCAAGGTATTCCAGGATCCGCTCCTTGACCTTCTCCAGGCCGTAATGGTCGGCGTTGAGGACATCCTCGGCGTGCTGGATGTCCTTCCGAATCTTGGTCCGCTTCTTCCACGGAATACCGAGCAGCCAGTCGAGATAGTTCCGCACCACCGTCGACTCAGCGGACATCGGGCTCATCGACCGCAGCTTCTTGGCCTCGGCCAGTGCCTTTTCCCGTGCCTCCTTGCTCAGCTTGGTCTTGGCGATGCGCTCCTCAAGTTCGGCAACCTCGTCGCGCCCGTCTTCGCCCTCGCCCAACTCCTTCTGGATCGCCTTGAGCTGCTCGTTCAGGTAGTACTCACGTTGCGTCTTTTCCATCTGCCGCTTGACGCGGTTGCGGATGCGCTTCTCGACCTGAAGAACGCCGATTTCGCTTTCCATGAAGCCGTAAATCTTCTCCAGGCGCTCGCTCACAGACTGGCACTCGAGCAACTCCTGCTTCTCGGCGATCTTCAAGGTCAGATGCTGCGCTACCGTGTCGGCCAGCTTGCTGGAATCGTCGATCTGGTTGATCGACACCAGGACCTCGGGCGGAATCTTCTTGTTCAACTTGATGTACTGCTCGAATTGCGAAATCACCGTGCGGCCCAAAGCATCGATCTCGCGATCGTCGCCGACCGTCTCGTCGACGGTCTCGGCATAGGCCTGGAAGAATTCCTGGACGTCGGTGTACTTGCTGATCCGAGCGCGCTGACCGCCCTCGACCAACACTTTGACCGTGCCATCCGGCAACTTGAGAAGCTGAAGGACGGTTCCCACCGTGCCGACCGTATAGATATCGGCCTGCGTCGGGTCGTCCTGGGCAGCATTCTTCTGAGTCACAAGCAGAATCTGCTTGTCGTCCTTCATCACATCCTCAAGGGCGCGAACAGATTTCTCGCGGCCAACGAAGAGCGGCACGATCATGTGGGGAAAGACCACGATGTCGCGCAGCGGAAGGACCGGATAAAGGTTGCCACCCGGAATTTCGAGCATGTTACCTCTTGATCGTTGTTGCTGCCAAAACGAGTAGCGTCTTTACGATTGTCGCCGCGCTAGGACGGTCACCCCGAAACGGGGAGACGGCATCCCTTGTGAAAGAAGTCGTGAGCATCCCCCGCGAGTTCAAGAGCAAGGTACCGGCCTTGGCGTCGCCTAGGCCGTGCTCCCGACGTCCTCGCGACGGTCCGTGTAGATATATAGCGGCTGGGCCCGCCCTTCGACGACCTCGCGATTGATGACGATCTCCTCGACGCCATCGAGGCCGGGCAGCTCGAACATGGACTCGAGCAGGATGCTCTCCATGATGGAGCGCAGGCCGCGGGCGCCGGTTTTGCGCAGGATCGCCTTTTCGGCGATGGCCTTAAGCGCATCCTCGGCGAATTCCAGGCTGACATCCTCCATCTCGAAAAGGCGCTCGTACTGTTTGACCAGCGCGTTCTTCGGGGAGGTCAGAATTTCGATCAATGCCTTCTCGTCCAGGTCCTGGAGGGTCGCGACCACCGGCAGGCGGCCAACGAATTCCGGGATCAGACCGAACTTGAGCAGATCCTCGGGCTCGACGTGCTGCAGGATCTGACCGGTCGTCCGCTCCTCCGGGCCGCGCACGTCGGCGCCAAAGCCGATCGAGGTGCCCCGGTCACGCTGGGCGATGAGCTTTTCCAGGCCGGCAAAGGCACCGCCGCAGATGAACAGGATGTTCGTGGTGTCGACCTGCAAGAACTCTTGCTGCGGATGCTTGCGCCCGCCCTGGGGCGGCACCGAGGCAACCGTCCCCTCCATGATCTTCAGGAGCGCCTGCTGCACACCCTCGCCGGAAACATCGCGGGTAATCGAGGGGTTATCCGACTTGCGGCTGATCTTGTCGACTTCATCGATGTAGACGATGCCGCGCTGCGCCCGCTCGACGTTGTAGTCGGCCGATTGCAGGAGTTTCAAGATGATGTTTTCCACATCCTCGCCCACATAACCGGCTTCGGTCAGGGTCGTCGCGTCGGCCATCGTGAACGGCACATCGAGAATGCGCGCCAGCGTCTGCGCCAACAAAGTCTTGCCGCAACCGGTCGGGCCGATCAGCAGGATATTCGATTTCGCCAGTTCCACGTCCGACGACTTAGTGCCATGCGCCAACCGCTTGTAATGGTTGTGCACGGCCACGGATAACACACGCTTGGCGTGATCCTGGCCAATGACGTAGTCATCGAGCACATTGCAGATATCGTGTGGTGTTGGGACACCATCGCGTGACTTGACGAGGGTGGTCTTATGCTCCTCACGGATGATGTCCATGCAGAGCTCGACGCACTCGTCGCAAATGAAGACCGTCGGTCCCGCGATGAGCTTCCGAACCTCATGCTGACTCTTCCCGCAGAAAGAGCAGTAGAGGGTATTTTTTGAGTCGCTACCGCTTGCCTTGCTCATACCCTTATATCTCAATCCCCAGCCTTGGCCACAGCCATGTTAGTCAAACGAGCCGATAGCACACAACGTCTAAATCGGCCTCGTTTTGGCTATATTTGGCCGTTAACCACCAAGGTCCCCGGCCACGGGTCGCCAAATTCGACTCTAAGCGTGACGCTTCAACATTCTCTTAACGCGACCCGCCCTTAAGAAATGGTTAACTTTGTCTATTAACCAAGGGGATTGGAGATATTGGGTGCCCTGTTTTCTATTTTTTGCTCTTATCGTCCTCGGCACTGCCGTCCTTGGGCAGCGGCGGGCGATTGGCCACCACATGGTCGATAAGGCCGAACTCCTTGGCCTCATCGGGATTCATGAATTTATCCCGCTCCATGGCATCTTCAATAGCATTCAGGGTCTGTCCCGTGTGCTTGGCATAGATCTCGTTCAACCGGGTCCGGGTCTTGATGATCTCCCGGGCATGGATCTCGATATCCGTCGCCTGCCCCTCGAAGCCGCCAGACGGCTGATGCACCATAATCTTGGAGTTGGGTAGGGAGTAGCGCTTCTCCGCGGCCCCGGCCATGAGCAGCAGCGAGCCGGCGGAGGCCGCCTGACCGATGCAGACCGTCGAAATGTCCGGGCGGATGTACTGCATGGTGTCGTACATCGCCAATCCCGAGGTCACGACGCCACCGGGGGAATTGATATAGAGGGAGATATCCTTGTTGGGGTTCTCGGACTCCAAAAAAAGAAGCTGCGCGCAAACCAAGCTGGCGACGCCATCATGGATTGGACCGATTAGGAAAATGATCCGCTCCTTGAGCAGGCGGGAATAAATGTCATAGGCCCGCTCGCCCCGGTTGGTCTGCTCGACCACCATGGGCACCAGGGTGTTCATGACCATGTCGCGTGGATCACTCATAAACAATGCCTTTTGCTTGGTCCGCTATGGCGTCGGGACGCCCACGCCGCGGCCGGTTAGGAGGTTTTCTTGCTAGCGGATTTCCCAGCGGATTTTTTCGCAGCCGACTTTTTTGCCGCGGGCTTCTTGGCGGCCGGCTTCTTAGCTGCCGATTTCTTGGCAGCGCTCTTCTTCTTGTCCCCTGCACCGCCCGCCGCTTCGGCCTCGGACTCGATGCGCAGCTCTTCCAAAGTCATACCGCGCTCGGTCACCTTTGCCAGATCGACGATGAAATCGACGACCTTATCCTCGAAGATGGGGGCCCGCAGGTTGGCCATGGCTTCCGGAGTGCGCTGGTAGAACTCGAAAACCTCGCGCTCGTGACCGCGGTGACGCTGGGCCTCTTGCAGCAGGGCCTTATTCGCCTCTTCCTGGGTCACCTCGATGTTGTTGAGACGGCCCACTTCGGAGATCAACAGGCCGAGGCGGACACGACGCTCAGCAATGACCCGGTAGTCCTCTTTGAGCTCATCGTCGCTTTTCTCGGCGTCTTCCTCGTCAAGCTTGTCCTGCTTGCGATCCTCTTCGATCTGCCGCCAGATGCTCTCGAACTCGGCGTCCACCATGCCTTCCGGCACGGGAAAATCATGGGTCTCAGCCAACCCGTCGAGAAGTTGCCGCTTCAGGCGAGTGCGGGCGAAATCCTTGTACTCACCGGCGATCCGTTCGCGAATCTTGCCCTTCAATGACTCCAGGTCGGTCTCGCCCAAGGCGACCGCCAGCTGATCGTTGATCTCAACCGGGACCGATTCCAGGATATCCTTGACGGTGACCGCGAACTCCGCGTCCTTACCGGAAAGGCGATCATTGGCGTAGGCCTCGGGAAACGTCACCTTGACCGTCGGGGTATCGCCAATCTTGGCGCCAACCAGTTGTTCCTCGAAGCCCTCGATAAAGCGGCTAGAGCCCAACTCCAGATGATGATCCTCGGCTTCCATGCCGGGGTAGGTTTCGCCGCCGACGGTGCCCCTGAAATCGATGACCAGGACATCGCCGGAGACCGCCGGACGCGGTTTACCCAGCGGCTTGGTCTCCTTCCGCGCGCTACCCAGGTCGCGCAAGGTCTCCTCGACCGCCGAATCCTCGACCTTGATGACGTATCGCTCCAACTCCAGATTAGTGAAATCCGCCGGCTCGATTTCGGGCAGAAGCTCGACCGCCAGGGTGTATTCCAGATCCTTGCCCTCGTCGAAGGCGGTGATCTCGATCTTCGGCTGCAGCGCTGGGCGCAGGCCGCGCTCGGTCATGGCCTGACTCGAGCTGTCGTTGACCGCCCGCTCCAGGACCTCGCCCATAACCGACTTGCCAAAGCGTTGCTTGAGCACCGGCAGCGGCACCTTGCCTGGGCGGAAGCCGGGGACTTTGACCTGGCTCCCCAGTTCCTGCAACCGACCGGCCATCTTTTCGTCGATGTCCTTGGCGGCTAAGAGGATTTTGAATTCGCGCTTCAGCCCTTCAGCGCTGGTCTCGGTTACTTGCATGGGCAGTTAGGCCTCTCTTGAGTCAACAAGTACATCTGTCTGCGGGTGGTGCGGGCGAAGGGACTCGAACCCCCACGGATTGCTCCACTGGCACCTAAAGCCAGCGCGTCTACCAGTTCCGCCACGCCCGCGCTTGTTCGCGGTGGGCCCGTTTATAACATAGCCGGTCCGGGTGCAACAGGTTCGCGCACGCCGAAACCGCCAGAAACCGCTAGGCCGCGCCCAAGACGGCGCCAGCGCAGGCATCGAGGATTGCCTCGGTGTCGATGCGGTACGTGCGGTAGAGATCGGACAGGTCACCGGACTGGCCGAAGTGCTCGACGCCCAGGGCCTGGACCCGGTGGCCGCCGACTCCGCCCAGCCAGCTCAGAGTGGTTGGATGGCCGTCGATAACCGTCACCAGGGCCGCGCCAGGGGCCAGCGGCGCCAATAGGTCCTCGATATGCGCCCGTGCCCCGGCCGCGCCGCCTTGGCGGGCCCGCTGGGCGGCATGCCAGCCCGCATTCAGCCGGTCGGCCGAGGTGACCGCCAGCAAGCCGGCCCCGGGAATATCCTCCAAGATTTGCCGGTGTGCTTCCGCCGCCTCGGGGGCGATGGCGCCGATGTAAACAATTGCCAGCTCCGCCCCGGCGGCCGGCGGGTGTAGCCAATAGCCGCCGAGAACTGTATCGCGGGACAATGCCTCACTCAGTTCGCGCTGCGGCTGGGCAATGGTCCGCGTGGATAGGCGCAGATAGACCGAGCCCCCGGCCGCATCGCGCAGCCAACCACTGGCCGCATCCGCCGCCGCGTCCTCGCCGGATTTTTGCATGTAGTCGAACGCCCAGGCCATGATCGCCGACAGCTCGTCCGCATAGGCCGGCTCGAAGCTGGCCAAGCCATCCTGGGCCATGCCAATCAACGGCGCGGAGATCGATTGGTGCGCGCCCCCCTCGGGCCCCAGGGTGATGCCGGATGGCGTCGCCACAACCATGAACCGGGCATCTTGATAGCAAGCATAGTTCAGTGCATCGAGGCCGCGCTGGATGAAGGGATCGTACAGCGTGCCCACCGGCAACAGGCGGGCGCCGAACAGAGAATGCGACAGGCCCAACGCGGCGAGCAGGATGAACAGGTTGTTCTCGGCAATGCCAAGCTCGATATGCTGTCCGTCCGGCGACATGGCCCAGCGTTGCGCCGAGACCACCTTCTGCTCACGAAAGACGTCCTCGCGGGGATGGCGGTCGAATATCCCCCGCCGATTGACCCAGCCCCCCAGATTGGTCGAGACGGTCACATCGGGTGACGTGGTGACGATACGCTCGCTCAAGGGCGAATCCAGGCGCGCCAGGTCGGTCATGATGCGGCCGAAAGCTTCTTGCGTGGCCATGACGTCCGCCCGCGGCTGCGGAAACTCGGCAGGCAGCGCCAGACGCGGCGCTTCGGTGGGGTGCGGGTCGCGGGCCGCGAACGGCACACCGGCCAGGAAGTCGCGCAGCTCCGCCTCGGGTATGTCGAGGCCCGCGAAGGGTTCCCACTCCGCTCCCTCCGCTATACCGTTGTGGCGTTGGAACTCGGCCATCTGCTCCGGGTTCATCAGCCCCGCATGGTTGTCCTTGTGGCCGGCGAACGGCAGGCCCAACCCTTTGATCGTATAGGCAATGAAACAGGTCGGCTGGTCGTCCTCGACGCTGTGGAAGGCCTCCAGCACGCTCTCCATGTCATGGCCCGCCAAATTGGTCATCAGCGCCGCCAGCGAATCGTCGTCGTACGCCGCCAGCAAGGCTTCAATCCCGTCGGCACCGCCAATGTCCGCCGTCATTTGTCGGCGCCACGCGGCCCCACCCTGATAGACCAAGGCGGAGTAAAGCGAATTCGGGCAATCGTCGATCCAGCTTCGCAATGTTGCCCCGCCCGGCTTGGCGAAGGCGGCTTGCAGACGCTTACCGTATTTCAGGGTGATCACCCGCCAGCCAAGATTGGCGAACATCTGATCGATACGACCGAACAGGCGGTCGGTGATGACCGCATCCAGGCTCTGGCGGTTATAGTCGATGACCCACCAGACGTTGCGCACGTCTCGCTTCCAGCCCTCGAATAGGGCTTCATAGACATTGCCTTCGTCCAACTCGGCATCGCCGACCAGGGCGATCATACGCCCCTCGGGCGCCCCCGCCCCCGAGGCTGAGACTGGCGCCAGGCCCTTCAGGCGCACATAATCTTGCACCAGACTGGCGAAGGTAGTCATGGCCACACCCAGGCCGACGGAGCCGGTGGAGAAGTCCACGTCGTCGACGTCCTTGGTGCGCGAGGGATAGGATTGAGCGCCACCCAACGCCCGGAAGCGCTCCAGATTGGCGCGCGATTGCCGACCCATCAGGTATTGAATCGCATGAAAGGCAGGACTCGCGTGCGGCTTCACCGCGACCCGGTCGTGCGGGCGCAGTACATCGAAATAGAGCGCTGTCATCAGGGTGACCAGCGAGGCGCTGGATGCCTGGTGGCCGCCGACCTTCAGACCATCACGGGATTCGCGCAGATGATTGGCGTTGTGGATGGTCCAACTGGAAAGCCAAAGGATCTTCTTTTCCAGTTCGCGCAGAAAGGCCAGGCGCCGTGTGGCGGCCGTCTCCGGCGGCGCGGTCGCTGCCGTTGCCTTTGATGAGCCGTGGGTCGCCTGAGTCATGAGCCGCGGAACTCTCTTGCCAACGAGGAGGTTCCCGCATCCAAAACGCGGTAATCCTCTACCCGTCGGTCATACCGCGGCACGAGGGCCCCAGCAAGGGGGGCGCCCCGGTGATCGACAAGCCAGCCGTTACTAGGCGGTCTGCGCCTTACCGAATCGTTCGGCGAAACTGTCGAGCCCGAGAGTCCGTTGCTCCTCGAAGCATTTCCGGTGCGAACTCTGAATCGAGACCGAATAGTGGACATGCGGGACGCCCATGGAATCCGGCACGACATCAAGCACCTTCGCGATCTCGACGATATTGCCCTTACGAATATTGCGGAAAACCGACCCGACCGTCACATCCTGTGGGCGGGAGCCGGACTTGAACCATTGGCCTAACTGCTGCGCGAGCATGTTGAATACCTTTCAGAGGGCTCGGTACCCATTCGAGCCACTGCCAATTCTGTTGCCATAATGCGCCCATATGGCTTAAGTCCCGGTTAATGATGAGATTTGTATGCATTGCCGAAAGCTTTATGCGAATCAGTGTCCTAAGGCCGCTTGTTGGGGCCGGATTCGAGACAATTCCCGGAAGACCGCCGGTAGGGCCTCGGGCAGGTCCTCGGCGATCAGGCCGCGGCCGGCCATCTCCCCGGCGGCGCCATGGAGCCAGGCCGCGGCAGCCGCTGCTTGGAAGGACTTTAGTCCTTGCGCCAGCAAGCCGACAATGAGCCCCGCCAGGACGTCGCCGGCGCCGGCGGTTGCCAGATCGGGAGGCGCGTTGCCATTGATCACCGCCCGCCCGTCCGGCGCGGCAATAACCGTATCCGCGCCCTTGAGCAAAATCACCGCCCCGCTGAGCCGGGCCGCCGCCCGTGCCCGAGCCAGCTTGCTGCCCGCCAAGCCGGGGAAGAGACGGGCGAATTCCCCTTCATGCGGGGTCAAGACACAGCGTTCGGTCGCGGCTTGAAGCAACTCATCCGGCCGATCCGCGAAGGACGTTAGACCGTCGGCGTCGATGACCACCGCCTTGCCCGCCCCTAATGCCGCCAAAATGTGCTGGCGCGTCGCCTCGCCGATACCCCCGCCCGGCCCAATCAGGACCGCGTTCTTGCGCACATCGCCCAGCAGCTCCCGGAATTCCGTCGGGGTCGCCAAGGGGAGCGTTATGATACTGAGGCTCGCCTGCGCATACACCGGCAGGACCGCCGGCGGGCACGCCAAGCTAACCAGGCCGGCCCCCACACGCAGCGCCGCCCGGGCCGCGAGCCGGGCGGCGCCGGTCATCGCCTCGCCACCGACAATCACGGCATGGCCATAGTCGTATTTGTGGCACTCCGGCCGCCGCCGCGGTAATTGCGCCGCCCACAGATCCGGGTTGTTCTCATAAGTCCCGGCTGTCGCGTCATTCAGGACCGCCGGAGGAATGCCAATGTCGGCGACCACGACATCGCCGCAATGCGTCCGGCCCGGCAGGAGCAGATGCCCCGGTTTCTTCCGGAAGAACGTGACCGTCAGGTCGGCGCGGACGGCGCGCTCGCCCAGAACCGCGCCATCATCGCCGGTGATACCGCTCGGCATATCGACAGCAACCACCGGGAGACCGGCGGCAGCAACCGCCTCCACCGCACGCCGCGCCGCGCCGGTGAGCGGTCGCGTCAGCCCGGCACCAAAGAGGGCATCGACCACCACGCCGGCGGATGCGACTAGGTCCGCGACGTTGTCCGCCAGCGAAATTACCTCACCGGTCCACAGGGCCGCATGGGCCGCGGCATCCCCTTGTAAGGCCTCACGCTCGCCAAGCATTGCGACACGCACCGGCCAGCCAGCATCGCTCAAATAGCGTGCGGCAACAAAGCCATCGCCGCCGTTGTTCCCCGGACCGCACAGGACCAGGACCGAACGCGGTGAAAAGTGGACACGTACCGCATCGGCGACAGCGCGACCGGCATTGTCCATGAGCTTATGACCGGGCACGCCACCGGCAATGGCGGCCGCATCCGCTCGCGCCATTTCAGCCACAGTGAGCACGGCATGATCTGGATTTAGCTGATCCACGCCTTCCATTTGCCTCTCTCCAGAAAAAACTCCTGCGAACGCCGGCCAGAATAACTTTCGGGCTCCGATCTGTCCCGTAGCATCCCCCACGGGGTGACGAAATGTCTTGCGATAAAACATATTCATGGAGAATGCTTGCCGTTATGGCAGCCCAGTATGACCCGCGGCGGCGGATTGAGCCGTACCTGAGCCGTTTGTTCGGCTATGCGCTGAGCTTGGCGCAGGATCGCGAGCAGGCCCGCGATCTGGTGCAGGACTGCGCCCTCCGGGCATTCTCCGCGACCCGCGTGCCGGAGGACGCAGCGGCCTTCCGGGCCTGGCTGTTCCGTATTCTGCGCAATGCCTTCCTCGACGGCCAGAAACACCGCGCCGTCCGAGCCGCGGCGGCCGACGACGATGGGGGCGGTCCAAACGACGAAATTTGGCGGGGTGACGACCGGCTGATCAGTGTGCTGACGGTACGCTTAGGTATGGCGAAGCTGTCGCCCGCGCACCGTGAGGTCATCGCGCTGGTCGATATTGGCGGCTTCAGCTATGAGGAAGCCGGCGATTTTCTTGGCGTGCCTTTGGGAACCGTTATGAGCCGGCTCAGCCGGGCGCGATGCGCCCTGCTGGCAATCATCAGCGAAAGCCGTGTGCAAAGCCTGCCGATAGCAGCAAAACGGGCCGTGAAATGAGCGCGACTAGACCAAGCTGGGAACAGCTCAACGCCTACGTGGATGGTGAGTTATCTGTCAGCGACGCGGCGACGGTGGCGCGCGCCCTGGCCGACGACAAGTTATTGGCGGAGGCCGTGGCCACGCTCAGCCGATTGAAGGCTTCGACCCAGGAAGGCATCGAACCATTTGCCCTTGCGTCCACGCGACCGAGGGTGCGCCCATGGCGTCGGGTTGCCGTTGCCGCCTCGGTAGCCGCCGTTTTGATTGTCGCCACCGTGGCGTCCCTGGTGCCGCAAATGACTCCGGCGGCCCCCCCTGCCTGGCTAGCCGGTGCCTGGCAGGTGCATGACACATGGGCGCAAGAGGAGATTGCGAGCCCGCCGGCACCCGTCGACAGTGGTGTCGTGCTGGCGACCTCGTATCGTTTTGGCCCGCAGATTTTTCTACCGGACCTTAGCGACGCGCGCCTGACACTGAGCAGTCTGGAAATCGTCGCGCTTCCCGATGTCCGTGGTGAGGCGTTGCATATTGGTTACCTGGGTAATCGCGGCTGCCAAGTCAGCCTGATCGTCACTCCCGAAAGCGGTGATATGCCTGCTGACTTGGTGCGCTATGACCGGGGCGCTGGGCGAGGCTATGCTTGGCGCAGCGGCGAACACGGCTACCTGTTGCTCGCCGAAGGCATGGACGAGGCGCGCCTCGCTCTGCTGGCTGAGACGCTGCACCGTGCCACTCTGGAGCTACGCCCCTTCGATCCTGACACGCGCACGGCCCTGCGAGAGAGCCGTGAGCGCAGCATTCCCTGCCTGAGTTAACTGGTCGGGAATAATCTACCCCCCTCGATCGTTTCTTCCTCATCGTGCAAAGGACCGGGCGTCCGCCATGGGCGTAAACGGGCCACAGGACATTTGGAGGGAACGGTTATGACTGGCAAGACCACTGAACGGGGACTCTGCGAGCTATATCAAGAAGATCCAGAACGCGCTGACTATAAAGTCTTCGGCCGCATCGCCAACGGCGACCGGCGTGGGTTTCTGAAAGGCGCCGGGCTTGCGGCCATGGGCGCCGTGGTCGGCGGTGCGATCCCCTTCCAACAGAATATGCAGAGCGGCCTGATCCCGGCGGCACTGGCGGAAACACCGAAAGATTTCAAGTTACAGGGCAAGGACGGCCTGACAGTTCTCAATGACCGGCCGATCAATGCCGAGACGCCGCCCCATCTCCTGGACGACGATATAACGCCGAATGAGCGCCTGTTCGTGCGCAACAACGGCACCGTGCCGGAAATGGCGGAGAAGATGGACGCCAGTGGCTGGACATTGACCGTCGACGGCAAAGTCAACACACCCCTGACCCTGACCCTCGATGATCTGAAAACCAAATTCAAGCCGGTCAAACTGCAGATGCAGCTTGAGTGCGGCGGGAACGGTCGTGCCGCCTTCAATCCGCCGGCCAAGGGCAACCAATGGACACTCGGCGCCGTCGGCAACCCGGAATGGACCGGTGTCCGCTATGCCGACATTCTCAAAGCGGCTGGGCTCAAGGACTCGGCGGTCCACACCGGTCATTACGGCATGGATGGCCATCTGTCCGGCGATCCGGACAAGATTCCGATCTCGCGCGGCGTGCCTATAGACAAGGCCATGGACCCGCACTCCCTCATCGCTTTCGAAATGAATGGCGGGCCGATCCCGACGCTCAATGGATTCCCGGTGCGCACCGTTTGTCCCGGCTGGCCTGGGTCGACCTCGCAGAAATGGCTGAAGCGCATTTGGGTGCGCGACCAGGTGCATGACGGGCCGAAGATGACCGGTACGTCGTACCGGGTGCCGGATTACAATGTTGCCGCCGGCGAGAAAGTCCCCAAGGAAGCGTTCCAGATCATCCAATCGATGCCGGTGAAGTCACTCATCACCACGCACGAAAGCGGCCACGTGGTGAAAGGCAAGAGCCTGACCGTCGGCGGCCATGCCTGGGCCGGCGACAATCACGTCACCGCCTTTCATGTCAGCATCGACTTTGGCGCAACATGGGTGACAGCCAATCTCAAGGATCCACCGAACCCCTACGCATGGCAGCGCTGGACAGCCAAGCTCGACTTCCCAACGAAGGGATATTACGAAATTTGGGCGCGGGCGACTGACAACAGCGGGGCGATGCAACCCTTCGCCATCAACTGGAACCCGAAGGGCTATCTGAATAACTCAATGCACCGCATCGCCGTGCGGGTCGAGGCTTAATGCGGCCAGCGGTCGCAATTGTCCTACTGAACGTTCTTGCATTTGGCGGCTGGGGAGTACCCTCCCCGGCCGCCTTTGCGCAAGCGCAGCCGCAGGCGGATGGTGGGGCGGATTTCGAAGGATTGCCTGCTGGACCCGGCCGCGAGGCGGTCTACTTCACGTGCCGGGCTTGCCACTCGCTGAACCAATTCACGCAACAACGCATGGAC
>JAJFGP010000155.1 GCA_021776055.1 Kiloniellaceae bacterium | reverse complement strand
TGCCGGGCGACAACGTGTCGATGGACGTGGAGCTGATCGCGCCGATTGCCATGGACGAAGGCCTACGCTTCGCCATCCGCGAAGGCGGCCGCACCGTCGGTGCCGGCGTCGTCGCCAGTATCGTGCAGTAACTCGGCAGCGACAGGCCGGCGAAAGGTTAAATAGGGTCGACGATGGACAGTCAAAACATACGGATCCGCCTCAAGGCGTTTGATCACCGGATCCTCGATCAGTCGACTGCCGAGATCGTCGGTACGGCGAAACGGACGGGCGCGCAGATTCGCGGCCCCATTCCGCTACCAACCCGAATCGAAAAGTTCACGGTGCTGCGCGGGCCGCATATCGACAAGAAGAGCCGCGAGCAGTTCGAGATCCGCACCCATAAGCGAATGCTCGATATCGTCGATCCGACGCCGCAGACCGTAGACGCACTCATGAAGCTCGACCTCGCCGCTGGCGTCGATGTCGAAATCAAGCTCAAGGGCTAGGACCATGCGGACCGGTATATTAGCGCAAAAGCTTGGCATGACTCGTGTCTTCACGGACGACGGCGAGCATCTGCCGGTGACCGTACTCAAGGTAGACGGTTGTCATGTGGTGGCCGTGCGCCGGCGGGAAACCGATGGCTACGACGCGGTGCAGCTTGGCAGCGGCAAGGCGAAGGTGAAGCGCGTCGGCAAGGCCATGCGCGGGCATTTCGCCAAGGCCAAAGTCGAGCCGAGGCGTCGCCTGGCCGAGTTTCGCGTTTCCGAGGATGCCTTGCTCGATATTGGCCAGGAACTCTCCCCCGCGCATTTCCTGCCGGGCCAGTTCGTGGACGTGACCGGCACCTCGATCGGCAAGGGTTTTGCCGGTACGATGAAGCGGCACAATTTTGCCGGCTTGCGGGCCAGCCATGGTGTGTCTATCTCGCATCGCAGTGCCGGCTCGACGGGTAATAGTCAGGATCCAGGCAAGGTCTTCAAGGGCAAGAAGATGGCCGGCCATATGGGCAATCGCCGGGTCACCACGCAGAACCTGCGTGTGGTTGCGACAGATGACGATGCCGGCTTGATTCTGGTGCGCGGTGCCGTGCCGGGCTCCGATGGCGGCTGGGTACGGGTTAGCGACGCCGTCAAGCGGGCGCTTCCCAAAGACGTACCGTTCCCGGCTGGTCTGCGCGGTGGCAAGGTTGAGGCTGAGCCGGCAGCGGATGCCCCGACCGACGCGCCGACCCCCGAGGCCGTGCCTGAAGTGGCCGCGGATACAGCAGAAGATAAGAAGGACTGATGGTCATGAAGTGCGCCGTCACGAGCCTCGACAACAAGAAGGCAGGGGAGATCGATCTCGACGAGACGATCTTCGGCCTAGCGCCGCGCGCCGATATCCTGGCGCGGATGGTCAACTGGCAGTTGGCCAAGCGTCGGGCCGGCACCCATTTGGTCAAGGGCCGCAGCGACGTAAGCATTTCGACCCGCAGGTTGAACCGGCAGAAGGGTTCAGGCCGGGCGCGGCATGGCGCGCCGAGTGTCGGGCTATTCCGTGGCGGTGGCCGCGCTTTCGGTCCGGTGGTGCGCGATCATTCGCATGATCTGCCGAAGAAGGTGCGGCGCTTGGCGCTGAAGACGGCCCTGTCCGTCAAGGCGGCAGAGGGCAAGCTGATCGTCTTGGACAACATCAAGATGAAAGACGGCAAGACGGCTGATTTGGTACGCCGGCTAACCAAGCTCGGATGGTCCTCGGTATTGATCATCGATGGCGCGGCGGTCGATACCAGCTTTGCCCGAGCGGCGCGGAACATTCCGGGCATCGATGTTCTGCCGCAGCAGGGCGCCAACGTGTACGACATTTTGCGCCGCGACACCCTGGTCCTAACCAAGGATGCGGTGCAGGCGCTGGAGGCGCGACTAAAATGAGCAGGGGACGGCCGCGGCTTAAAAAGAAGGTGACGGTTTCGAGCGAACGGCTCTACGAGCTGGTGCGCCGACCGATTGTAACCGAGAAGTCGACGCTTGGTTCGGAGCACAACCAGGTGACCTTCGAAGTGCCGCTGGATGCGCGCAAGCCGGAAATCCAGGCGGCGGTCGAGGGCCTGTTCAAGGTCAAGGTAAAGGCCGTGAACACCCTGCGGCAGAAGGGTAAGTCCAAGCGGTTCCGCGGCAAGCTGGGCACCCGCTCGGACCTGAAAAAAGCATATGTGACCCTGGAAGAGGGACACAACATCGACGTGACAACGGGCATATAAACGATGGCATTGAAAACCCATAAGCCCGTCACTCCCGGACGCCGCGGCCTCGTTACGGTCGACCGCAGCGGCCTGTGGAAGGGCAAGCCAGTGAAGGCGCTGACCGAAGGGCTGACCAAGTCCGGCGGGCGGAACAATCATGGGCGCATCACGTCGCGCCGGCGTGGCGGTGGCCACAAGCGCCTCTATCGGATTGTCGACTTCCGCCGCCGCAAGTTCGATGTGCCGGCCACGGTTACGCGCCTGGAATACGATCCGAACCGGACCGCGTACATCGCCTTGCTCGAGTACGCGGATGGCGTGCAGAGCTATATCCTGGCGCCGCAGCGTCTGTCGGCCGGAGATACGGTGATTGCGTCCGCGCGCGCCGATATCAAGCCAGGCAATGCCATGCCCCTGTCGTCAATTCCGGTGGGCACCATTGTCCACAACGTGGAACTGAAGGCCGGCCGTGGCGGGCAGCTTGCTCGGTCGGCGGGTACATACCTGCAGATCGTCGGCCGTGATGCGGGATACGCGTTGCTGCGCCTAGGCTCCGGCGAAGTGCGCATGGTACGCGCGGAATGCATGGCGACGATCGGCGCCGTCTCCAACGCGGACCAGTCGAATATCAAGATCGGCAAGGCCGGCCGCAACCGCTGGTTGGGCAAGCGCCCCAGCGTTCGGGGCGTAGCCATGAACCCGGTCGATCATCCGCATGGCGGTGGCGAGGGGCGGACCTCGGGTGGCCGTCATCCGGTCAGCCCGTGGGGCAAGCCGACCAAGGGCGCGAAGACGCGCAAGAACAAGCGGACGACGAAGTTGATCGTCCGTCGCCGTCGCAAGAAGCGCTAGAGGAGGTCGTAGAGTGGCTCGCTCTGTTTGGAAAGGTCCGTTTGTGGACGGCTATCTGCTCAAGAAAGCTGAGCAGGCGCGCGGTTCCACCCGCAACGAGATTATCCGCACGTGGTCGCGACGGTCGACAATCCTGCCGCAGTTCGTCGGCCTGACCTTCGGCGTCTACAACGGCAGGAAGTTTCTGCCGGTGCTGGTCACCGAAAATATGGTTGGCCACAAGATGGGCGAGTTCGCACCGACACGCACGTTCCACGGGCATACCGCGGACAAGAAGGCGAAGAGGGCTTAAAGAATTATGGGTAAGGCTACGCACCCACGCCGCCTGCCGGACAACGAGGCCATGGCCAAGGCCCGTAACCTGCGGACTAGCGCGCAGAAGTTGAACGAGGTGGCGGCGACCATTCGCGGCAAAAGCGCCGAATCGGCGCTGGCCGAACTCGCCTTCTCGAAGCGGCGCATCGCCAACGATGTGCGCAAGGTGCTGCAATCGGCGATCGCCAATGCCGAAAATAATCATCAGCTCGATGTGGACCGTCTCGTCGTCTCGGCGGCGACGGTCAGCAAGAGCTTCGTCCTCAAGCGCTTTCGGCCGCGCGCGAAGGGTCGGGCCGGGCGGATCGTAAAGCCCTGGAGCTCGCTGACGGTGGTCGTTCGTGAACGTGAGGAAACGGCGTAATGGGTCAAAAAGTTAATCCGATCGGGCTGCGGCTGGGCATCAACCGGACCTGGGATTCCCGCTGGTACGCTGGCGCCAACTATGCGCAGTTGCTGCACGAAGATCTGAAGATCCGCAGTTTCCTGCGCCGCCGTCTGCTGCAAGCTGGCATTTCGCGCATCATCATCGAACGGCCGGCCAAGAAGGCGCGGATTACCATTCATACGGCTCGGCCGGGGGTGGTCATCGGCAAGAAGGGCGCCGACATCGAGAAGCTGCGGGGCGAGTTGCAGAAGATGACCGCCAGCGAGGTGCATCTCAACATCGTCGAAATCCGCAAGCCGGAAATCGACGCCCGACTGGTGGCCGAGAACATCGCCAACCAGCTTGAGCGCCGGGTAGCCTTTCGCCGCGCCATGAAGCGGGCCGTGCAATCGGCCATGCGCCTGGGCGCGCAAGGGATCCGGATCAACTGCGGCGGCCGCTTGGGCGGCACGGAAATCGCCCGGTCGGAGTGGTATCGCGAGGGCCGCGTGCCTCTGCACACCCTGCGCGCCGACGTTGACTATGGCGAGGCAACCGCAAAGACGACGTATGGCGCTTGCGGGGTAAAGGTTTGGGTCTTCAAGGGCGAGATCATGGCCCACGACCCGATGGCCCAGGAAAAGCGTTTGCAAGAGACACATCAGACCCGCTGAGTGAGGCGGATTTAGGGACGTACGATCATGCTACAGCCGAAGCGGACAAAATACCGGAAGGCCCATAAGGGTCGCATCCACGGTAAGGCCAAGGGTGGCTTTACCCTGGCGTTTGGCGCCTATGGCTTGAAGGCGACCAGCCCGGGCCGCCTCTCGGCGCGCCAGATCGAGGCGGCACGGCGGACTATCACCCGCCACATGAAGCGCCTGGGCAAACTGTGGATTCGCGTCTTTCCGGACGTGCCGGTCTCGCAGAAGCCGGCCGAAGTGCGGCAAGGCAAGGGCAAGGGCACGCCGGAATGGTGGGCGGCACGGGTCAAGCCGGGCCGGATCATGTTCGAGCTTGATGGTGTGTCAAAGCAAACGGCGGTCGAGGCGTTCACCCTGGCCGCGGCCAAGCTGCCGGTGGGCACTAAGGTCGTCGTCCGCTTGGGCGAGGAGGGTTAGGCCGTGAAAGCCAGCGATCTGAAGGGCAAAACGGCGGACGAGCTCGGCACGACCCTGCTGGATCTGCGCAAGGAGAAGTTTAACCTGCGCTTCCAGAAGGCGAGTGGGCAGTTGGACAACACAGCGCGGGCGCGGCAAGTGCGCCGGG
Organism: Kiloniellaceae bacterium; assembly: GCA_021776055.1. Taxonomy (GTDB): domain Bacteria; phylum Pseudomonadota; class Alphaproteobacteria; order Kiloniellales; family J153; genus JAJFGI01. The sequence continues at coordinate 25,894 of JAJFGP010000155.1, read as the reverse complement.
ATATCGCGCGCATCAAAACGTTGCTGCGGATCACGCAGCAGAGCGCTTCGTAGGAGAGTCTGAGTAATGCCGCGACGAGTATTGCAAGGTGTAGTGGTGGGCGATAAGGCGAACCAGACGGTCACCGTCCTGGTTGAGCGCCGAATCATGCACCCGCTCTACAAGAAGTTCATCAGGCGGACCAAGAAGTACCATGTTCACGACCAGGAAAATAGTTGCAAGGTTGGCGATAAAGTGCGGATCGAAGAGTGTCGCCCGATCTCGAAGACCAAGTCCTGGCGGGTCATTGGCGACAGCGACAGCGCTAGCGCTGGCAGCGCTTAAGGCCTAGGAGGGCAACCGACAATGATTCAGATGCAGACGCAGCTCGACGTGGCCGACAACTCGGGTGCTCGGCGCGTGCAGTGCATCAAGGTGCTCGGCGGCTCCAAGCGCAAGACCGCCGGAGTCGGTGATGTCATCGTGGTGAGCGTGAAAGAGGCGATTCCACGCGGCAAGGTAAAGAAGGGTGATGTGCATCGCGCCGTCATCGTTCGCACCGCCAAGGAAATTCGCCGTGACGACGGCAGTGCCATTCGCTTCGACACCAACGCGGCGGTGTTGATCAGCAAGCAGGGAGAGCCGATCGGCACCCGCATCTTCGGTCCGGTCACGCGCGAGCTACGGGCCCGCAAGTTTATGAAGATTATTTCGCTGGCGCCCGAGGTGTTGTGATGGCGACGAAGTTCAAAGTCCGCAAGGGCGACAAAGTGACGGTTACGACCGGCCGCGACAAAGGCAAGGTCGGCGAGGTGGTCAGTGTGATGCGCAAGGAATCGCGCGTTGTTGTCCAGGGCGTCAACATGGTCAAGCGGCACACTCGGCCGACTCAGGCCAGCGCCGGCGGCATCGTCGAAAAGGAAGCGTCACTACATATTTCAAATGTTGCCCATATCGATCCGAAAAGCGATCGACCCACTAGGGTCGGCATCCGGATCGAAAAGGGTGGTCGCAAGGTGCGCTACGCCAAGCGCTCCGGCGAAGCGATTGATCTCTAGGCGGGACGAAGCGGCATGAAATCGCGTTTTCACGAGCATTACGAGACGGTGGTCAAGCCGGCCCTAATGACGCAGTTCAAGTATCAGAGCGTCATGCAGGTACCCCACCTGGACAAGATCGTCATCAATATGGGCGTGGGCGAGGGTGTGCTCGACCAGAAAAAGGTGACCGCCGCAGCGAACGAGCTGAGTCTCATCGCCGGCCAGAAGGCCGTGGTGACCAAGGCGAAAATTTCGGTCGCCACGTTCAAATTGCGCGAAGGAATGGCCGTCGGCTGCAAGGTCACGCTGCGGCGCACGCGCATGTACGAATTTCTCGACCGGTTGATCACCATCGCGCTGCCGCGCGTCCGCGATTTCCGTGGCGTCTCGGCAAAAAGCTTCGATGGCCGTGGCAACTATGCCCTTGGTTTGAAAGAGCAGCTCGTGTTTCCCGAGATCAACTATGACCAAGTGAGCGACATTCGCGGGATGGACATTGTGATTTGTACCAGCGCCCGAAACGATGACGAGGCAAGAGCCCTGCTTAAGGGCTTCCAGATGCCGTTTACAATCGAGCGGTAGAAAGGAACTGAATACCGATGGCTAAGAAGAGTGCCGTCAATAAGAATGCCAAGCGCCAAAAGTTGGTGCTGCAGTATGCCGACCGCCGGGCGCGCCTGAAAACGGTCGCACGCGACCGCTCGCTGGCGCCGGAAGAGCGCTTCCAGGCGTACCTCAAGCTGGCGCAAATGCCGCGCAACAGTGCGGCGAATCGCGTGCGCAATCGATGTGCTTTGAGCGGCCGCCCGCGTGGCGTTTATCGGAAGTTCAAGTTGTCGCGGATCGCGCTCCGGGACCTGGCGTCAATTGGCCAGATCCCGGGCATGGTCAAGTCGAGCTGGTAGTAGGAGAGGAATTCCGCGATGGCGATGAGCGATCCTTTGGGGGATATGCTGACCCGCATCCGCAACGGCCAGCGCGTGGGCAAGTCCAGCGTACATGCGCCGGCCTCCCGGCTGCGGTCGAACGTGCTGGATGTTCTCAAGCGCGAGGGGTACATCCGCGATTTTCACGATGCGGAAAAGCGCGCGGGCTCGGCTCAAGTCGAGATCGAGCTCAAATATCACGAGGGCACCCCGGTCATTCAGGAGATTTCGAGAGTATCTCGGCCTGGCCAGCGCGTGTATTCGAAGATCGACGAATTGCCACGCCACTACAATGGTTTGGGGATCATGATCCTGTCGACCCCGCGGGGCGTCATGTCGGACCAGGAAGCGCGCGCTGCCAATGTGGGCGGCGAAGTGCTCTGCCGCGTATTCTAAGAGGAACGACAATGTCGCGCGTAGGAAAAAATCCCGTAACTGTGCCGGACGGCGTTGATATTGCCGTGGTCGGCCATCGGGTGACCGCTAAAGGCAAACTCGGCGAGCTGGCCTATGAGGCCACCGACGACGTTGTCGTGGCGGTGCAGGACAAGCTGGTGGTGGTGACGCCGGCCAGCCAATCCAAACGGTCGCGCTCCATGTGGGGCACGGCGCGGGCGCGCATTCAGAATATGGTCACCGGCGTCTCGGAGGGATTTACCCGCGAGCTCCAGATCAACGGCGTGGGCTACCGCGCGGCTGTGCAGGGCGACAAATTGAGCTTACAACTCGGTTTCAGTCATGACGTTAACTACCCGATACCAAAAGGTATTACCGTCAAGTGCGAAAAGCCGACCAGCATTCTGATCAGCGGCGCGGATAAGCAACAGGTCGGCCAGATGGCGGCCGAAATCCGCGCTTACCGTCCGCCGGAGCCGTACAAGGGCAAGGGCGTCAAGTACCTTGAGGAAACCATCGTTCGCAAGGAAGGCAAGAAGAAGTAGGCCATGCTTACCGCAAAAGAAATGAGCACTCGCCGCGCGCGGCGGACTCGCAGCAGTATTCGGCGCAAGGGAAAAGGCCGGCCGCGCCTTTCGGTCTTCCGGTCGAGTCAGCATATCTACGCCCAGATTATCGACGACGGGCGCGGCGTGACCTTGGCCGCTGCCTCGAGCATTGATAAGGCCCTGAAGGGGGCGGTCGCCAAGGGGTGTGACAAGGCGGCGGCGGCGGCTGTCGGCAAGCTCATAGCCGAGCGGGCCAAGAAGGCCGGCGTCGGCGACGTCGTCTTCGACCGGGGCGGCTACATCTATCATGGCCGGGTTAAAGCGCTGGCCGAGGCCGCACGCGAAGGCGGCTTGGCTTTTTAAGGAATAATCTGAATGGCACAGACGCGCAGGGACAACCGGCGGCGACGGGACGAGCGGGGCCGTGAAGAGTCCGATCTGATCGAAAAGCTGGTCGGAATCAACCGGGTAGCTAAGGTAGTCAAGGGTGGCCGCCGTTTCGGTTTCGCCGCGGTGGTCATCGTCGGCGATGGTCGTGGCCGCGTCGGTCATGGCCACGGCAAGGCGCGTGAGGTGCCGGAGGCCATTCGCAAGGCGACCGAGCAGGCCAAGCGCGGCATGGTCCGCGTGCCCCTGCGTGAGGGCCGCACGTTGCACCATGATATCGTCGGCCATTATGGGGCCGGCAAGGTTATCATGCGCACGGCCAGCGCCGGGACGGGCGTCATCGCCGGCGGCCCGATGCGCGCGATCTTCGAGGCCCTGGGGGTGCAGGACGTGGTTGCCAAGTCGGTGGGAACGTCGAACCCGCACAATATGATCAAGGCGACCTTTGACGCGCTGGCCCATAGTGCCAGCCCGCGCATGGTGGCGCAGCGGCGCAACAAGAAGGTCTCCGACCTGCTTGGCGATCGCCGCGACGTTGAGGCCGAGGCTCGGGAATAATCGCTATGGCAGAGCAAAAGAAGACACTCAAGATCACTCAGATTGGCAGCGCCCTTGGCCGCAGGGGCGATCAGCGGGCGACGTTGATTGGCCTGGGCCTGAATAAGCTGCATCGCAGCCGCGAGCTGGAAGACACGCCGTCCGTGCGCGGCATGGTCGAGAAGGTCCGCCATCTGGTTCGAATCGAAGGCGAATCCTGACTTAAGGGTTTGCCACGCCGGGGCCCCCACGAAGGGCGGCCGGTCAAATGACAGGAATGACGTACGATGCGACTGAATCAGATCTCGGATAAGCCCGGTGCCCGCAAGGCGGGACGGCGTCTGGGCCGCGGTATCGGCTCTGGCCGCGGCAAAACCGCTGGCCACGGTCATAAAGGCCAGAAGGCACGGAGTGGCGTCGCCATCAAGGGTTTCGAGGGCGGGCAGATGCCGCTCGACCGGCGCCTGCCCAAGCGTGGCTTCAAGAATATCTTCCGGAAGCGCTATGTGGTTGTGAATCTCGGCCGTCTGCAGGCCGCCGTCGATGCCGGTAAGCTGGATGCCAAGAAGCCGGTCGACCAGACAACGCTGACCGCTGCCGGGGTGATCACGAACCCGCGTGATGGCGTTCGCCTGCTTGCAAAAGGCGAGTTGAAGGCCAAATTGAATATTACCGTGGCCGGCGCCTCCAAGGCGGCCGCCGCGGCCGTGGAGCGTGCTGGGGGTAGCCTGGCCGTGACCGCGCCGGTAACACCGCCCGCCGCGACCGCCAAAGAGCAGCCGGCCGGCGGCGCATAGGGACCGCTTTATGGCTTCAGCCGCCGAACAACTTGCCGCTAGTATCAATTTCGGCGCCCTGTCCAAGGCAACCGAACTCAAGAAGCGGATCTGGTTCACGCTAGGCGCCCTGGTGATCTATCGCCTGGGAACCTACATCCCATCGCCGGGTATCGACCCGGTGGTCATGGAACAGATTTTCGAGCAGCAGGCCGGCGGCATCCTCGGCATGTTCAACATGTTCGCCGGCGGGGCCCTGGGCCGGATGACCATCTTCGCCCTCAACGTGATGCCCTACATTACGTCGGCGATTATCATCCAGTTGCTGACGCCGATCTATCCGGCCCTCGAAGCCATGAAGAAGGAAGGCGAGTCGGGCCGCAAAAAGATCAATCAGTACACGCGCTATGGCGCGGTCGGATTGGCCGCCCTGCAAGCCTTTGGGATTGCTGTCGGGCTCGAAAATATGGCCGGACCCAATGGCTCGGCGGTGATCGATCCGGGTCTCTATTTCCGCTTCACCACGGTGATAACCCTGACCGGCGGGACCATGTTCCTGTTGTGGCTGGGCGAACAGATTACCCAGCGCGGCATCGGTAACGGCATCTCCCTGATCATCTTCTCCGGGATTGTCGCCAACCTGCCGGGGGCCATGGCCAGCACCCTGGAATTGGGGCGGACCGGGGCCCTCTCGGCCGCCTTTATCGTCTTCTTGCTGCTCATGTCGGTGGCGGTGATTACCTTCATCGTCTTCATGGAGCGGGCCCAGCGCCGGATCATCATCCAGTATCCGAAGCGCCAGGTCGGCAACAAGATGTTCGGCGGCGAAAACTCGCACCTGCCGATGAAGATCAACCCGGCCGGTGTCATTCCGCCGATCCTGGCGTCGTCCCTGCTGCTGATGCCGCTTAGCGTGGCTGGCTTCTCGGGCGGTGCGGGGCCGGATTGGCTGGTCTGGATCACCTCCATGCTCGGCCGCGGTCAGCCGGTCTATCTGTTGATCTATCTCGGCCTGATCATCTTCTTCGCCTTTTTCTATACCACCATCGTGTTTAACCCGGTCGATACGGCCGACAACTTGAAGAAGCACGGCGGTTTCATTCCCGGGTACCGGCCGGGCAGCAACACGGCCGACTATCTGCACTTTATCCTTATGCGCCTGACCACGGTCGGTGCGGCCTATCTGACCCTGGTCTGCCTGCTTCCCGAGATCCTGATCTCACGCTTTTCCGTGCCCTTCTATTTCGGCGGTACCAGCCTGCTCATCGTGGTTTCGGTGACCATGGATACCGTGGCCCAGATCCACTCGCATCTGTTGGCGCACCAGTATGAGGGGTTGATCAAGAAGTCAAAGCTCAAGGGCCGTCGCGGGTGAACGTCATCCTGCTGGGACCACCGGGGGCCGGGAAAGGCACCCAGGCGAAGCGGTTAGAGCAGCGGTACAGCTTGGTTCAGCTCTCCACCGGGGACATGTTGCGGGCGGTCGTCGCGTCGGGCAGCGACCTGGGCCGTAAGGCCAAGACGGTCATGGAGTCGGGGCAGCTGATGCCCGACGATCTGATGATTCAGATGATCTCCGACCGGATCGAGCAGCCGGATTGTGCCCGTGGCTTCATCCTGGACGGTTTCCCGCGCACGACAGCACAGGCGGAAGCGCTGGATAATATGTTGAAAAATAAGGGTTTGAAGCTGTCTGGTGTAATCGAGATGAAGGTCGATTCAGAGGCGCTTATCGAGCGCATCACCGGCCGTTTCTCCTGTGCCGCCTGTGGCGCCGGCTACCACGACCGGTTTCAGCGTCCCAAGGTCGACGAGGTGTGCGATTCCTGTGGCGGGACCGAGTTCAGCCGGCGCGCCGACGACAATGAGGCGACGGTGCGCTCTCGGCTGGCCGCCTACCGAGAACAGACGGCCCCTATCCTGCCGTACTACGAGGAGCAGGGGGTCCTCCGGTCGGTCGATGGGATGTCCGATATCGATGAGGTAACCCGGCAAATCGAGACTGTATTGGCGGCAGCATGACGGTTGACTTGGGTTTATCGGCGCTTATAATCCGGCCTGCTCGGCGCTGCCGCGACCGGGCTTTTCTGCCTGTCCGGGTGGTTCGCAGAGCTCAAGACGAATAGGGAGGCCACGACGTGGCACGTATCGCTGGTGTCAACATACCGACTCAAAAGCGGGTCGAGATCGCGCTGACCTATATCCACGGGATCGGCCGCACGAAGGCATCGGAGATCTGTACCAAGGTCGGGATTCCCAGGGAGCGGCGCGTGAGCCAACTCACCGATGACGAGGTGGTGCGGATTCGCGAATCGATCGACCGGGAATATATGGTCGAAGGCGATTTGCGACGCGACGTGGCAATGAATATCAAACGCTTGATGGATTTGGGCTGCTATCGCGGCCTGCGGCATCGTAAAGGCTTGCCGGTGCGGGGTCAGCGCACCAGCACCAACGCGCGGACCCGCAAGGGCAAGGCGCGGCCGATTACGGGCAAGAAAAAAGTTACTAAATAAGCGCGGGTTAACGGGCGGCGCTAAAGCGTCGCCGGCAACGAGGAACGGGTTAGGACACCAATGGCCAAACCACAAGCGCGCTTACGTCGCCGCGAGAAGAAGAACATCACCTCCGGCATTGCGCACGTCAGCGCGACATTCAACAACACCAAGATCACGATTACCGACGTTCAGGGCAATACCATTGCCTGGGCTTCCGCCGGCGCCGAAGGCTTCAAGGGATCGCGCAAATCGACCCCTTATGCCGCGCAACTTGCCGCCGAGGACGCCGGGCGCAAGGCCCAGGAACACGGTGTCAAAACACTCGAAGTAAATGTCAAAGGACCGGGGTCGGGCCGTGAATCGGCTCTGCGGGCGTTACAGACGGTGGGTTTTACAATCACCTCGATCAAGGATGTGACGCCCATCCCGCACAACGGTTGTCGGCCACCGAAACGGCGCCGAGTTTAGGGCGGAAGGACTGGCCGCGTCCGACCGAGCGGGCCGGCTAGCGTATTGTTTGAGGGGCGGCCGCCGGATCAATCCGGCGTTCCGAGCATCGGTACCGGGCATCATCGTCGTGCCAACCGTACCGAAATGATTTGCAAGTCAGAGGACGCGATTGTGCTTCAGAAAAATTGGACCGAATTGATCAAGCCGAACAAGCTCGACATCCAGCCGGGCCCGGACGCGCAGCGTTTCGCAAAAGTCGTGGCGGAACCGCTGGAGCGGGGCTTTGGGCTGACGTTGGGCAATGCCCTGCGCCGGGTGCTGCTGTCGTCGCTGCAGGGTGCCGCGGTGACCAGCATCCAGGTCGATGGCGTGCTGCACGAGTTCTCGTCGATCCCCGGCGTGCGCGAGGATGTCACCGACGTTGTGCTCAACGTCAAGTCGATTGGCTTGCGCATGCACGGCGACGGGCCGAAGCGCATGCGCCTGCGAGCGGAGGGTCCCGGCGAAGTTACCGCCGGGCAGATCGAGACCGGTCACGACATCGAAGTAATGAACCCGGACCTCATCCTCTGCACGCTCGATGACGGTGCGCGCATCGACATGGAACTGACGGTGGAGACCGGGAAGGGGTATGTCCCCGGCTCGCTGAACCGGCCCGAGGATGCGCCGATCGGTCTTATTCCTGTCGATGCCATGTTCTCGCCGGTGCGCAAGGTCGCGTACAAGGTGGAGAACACGCGCGTCGGGCAGGTTACCGATTACGACAAGCTGACCGTCGAGATCGAGACCAACGGCGCGGTAACGCCCGAGGATTCGGTTGCGTTGGCTGCCCGGATTTTGCAGGACCAGCTACGGCTTTTCGTCAATTTCGAAGAGCCGCAGACCCGCGAGTTCGAGGAGAAGACGAGCGAGCCGCCGTTCAACCGCAACCTGTTGCGGAAAGTGGACGAGTTGGAACTGTCCGTGCGCTCCGCCAATTGCCTCAAGAACGACAACATCGTCTACATCGGCGATCTGGTGCAAAAGAGCGAGGCGGAGATGCTGCGGACGCCGAATTTCGGCCGCAAGTCGCTCAACGAGATCAAGGAAGTGCTCACCGGCATGGGCCTGCATCTAGGGATGGAGATTCCCACCTGGCCGCCGGAGAACATCGAGGATCTGGCGAAGAGGCTCGATGAGCCTTACTAGCGCCTATACGGTGATGCGATCAGGACGAGAAAGGGCCGGGTTGGCCTAATCCGCCGTACATGGATCCCGCGTCGATCGCGGGCCGCGGCGGCGGATATGTGTAGCCGGTCTCGTGCGCGAGACCATTGATGAGACGGAGAAGGAACGATGCGCCACAAGAGAAGCGGCCGGAAATTAAACCGCACCAGTAGCCACCGCAAGGCGATGTTCGCCAACATGGCTGCATCGTTGCTCAAGCACGAGCAGATCACCACGACCCTGCCCAAGGCGAAGGATCTGCGGCCGATCGTTGATCGCTTGATTACCTTGGGCAAACGGGGCGGCTTGCATGCTCGACGCCAGGCCCTGTCGGTGCTGCGTGATACCACGATCACGGGCAAGCTGTTCGACGAACTGGCCGAGCGCTACAAAGCGCGGCCCGGCGGGTACACTCGCGTCATCAAAGCGGGCCACCGGTATGGCGATATGGCGCCGTTGGGCGTGATCGAACTGGTTGACCGCGACCCCGATGCGAAGGGGCAAGACTCCGGCCCGACCATGTATAGCGACGAGGATGAGGCGGCCGGCGAGGCGGAGCAGGCCTCTTAAGAGGAACGCTGCTCCATGACGCTCCCGGCGCTGCCAACTCAACTGCGGGTTATCCGCCTCAGACCGTAACGGGAGGTCCCTGTCCGTGCGGAACCGTGTCCTTGCTGCTCTAGCCTGTTTGCAGCTGCTGCTGAGCGGACCCGTTCTGGCACAAACGGCTGCCGACAAGTCCGTTCCGTCCAACCGGGTTCAGGTGGAACTGTCTTTCGCGCCGGTGGTCAAACAAGTCGCCCCGGCGGTGGTCAACATCTTCTCCAAGAAGGTGGTCCGGCAGCGCGCGGTTTCACCTCTATTCAGCGATCCTTTTTTCAAGCGCTTCTTCGGCGAGGATTTCGGCATGCTCGGTGTGCCGAGGGAGCGCATTCAAAGCTCCCTGGGCTCCGGGGTTATCGTCTCGCCCGATGGCTTGATCGTCACCAACTTCCACGTCATCCAGGGCGCTGACAAAATCAAAGTCGTGCTCGCCGACCGCCGCGAGTTCGATGCGGCTCTGGTGCTCGGCGACGAGCGCACGGACTTGGCGGTGCTGCGCATCGACGCCGGCGCTGGCGAACTGCCAAATGTGGAGTTTCGCGATTCCGATGACGTCGAAGTCGGCGATCTGGTGTTGGCCATCGGCAACCCGTTCGGCGTCGGTCAGACGGTGACCAGCGGTATCGTCTCGGCCACGGCGCGCACCCAGGCGGGTATTTCGGACTACAGCTTCTTTGTCCAGACGGACGCGGCCATCAATCCGGGCAATTCCGGCGGTGCGCTGGTGACTTTGGATGGTAAGCTCCTGGGTATCAATACCGCGATCTTCTCGCGTGGCGGCGGTTCGATCGGTATCGGGTTTGCGATTCCATCGAACATGGTCCGCACGGTTGTCGCCAGCGCCGTGCGCGGCGGCGACATCGTTCGCGCCTGGAGTGGCCTGATCGGTCAGGACTTGACCCAGGACCTGGCGGAGGGCTTCGGCTTGTCCCGTCCGGCCGGGGTCGTGGTCAGCCGTATCTATCCCGGTGGACCGGCCGACCGCGCGGGCGTGCATTCGGGTGATATCGTACTCGCGGTGGATGGGAAGCAGGTGGATGATGGAACCTCGCTGCGTTTTCGCATTGCGACGCGTGAGCTTGGGACGTCAACCAAGCTGGACGTTTGGCGAGATCGCGAAAGATTAAGCCTGGAGTTCCCGGTCGTTTCGGCACCGGAAACGCCACCGCGCAACGAGACCGCGCTGAGCGGCGGTCATCCTCTGGCGGGTGCCGTGGTCGCCAATCTGTCGCCAGCCCTGGCCGAGGAGAGGGATCTGCCGGGCGCCTGGGAGGGGGTGATCATCACGGACATCGCGCGCGGCAGTAGCGCCAATCGCCTCCGCTTCGCGCCGGGCGATGTCCTGATCACGGTCAACGACCACCAAGTGACGGATGTGGCTAGACTCGCCGCCGAGCTTGAGCGGCCGACGACACGCTGGCGGATTAGTCTCAGCCGCGACGGGCAGGTGCGCCGTGTCGAGTTCAACCGCTAAGGGCGGGCGCGGCGGCACCCCCAGCGGCGGCCTGTTCGCCGCGCAAGCACCGCGTCCCTTGGCCGACCGTTTGCGGCCTGCGGTGCTAAGCGAGGTTGTCGGCCAAGATCACCTAATCGGCACCGACGGGCCCATCGGGCGGATGGTGGCCGGGCACCGTTTGGCCTCCATGATTCTCTGGGGCCCGCCAGGTAGCGGCAAGACCACAATCGCACGCCTGCTGGCCGATGTGGCGGAACTGGATTTCGAACCGCTTTCCGCTGTGTTCTCCGGTGTGGCTGATCTGCGCAAAATCTTTGCCGCGGCCAAGGAGCGGCGGTCCATGGGCCGTGGCACGTTACTGTTCATCGACGAGATCCACCGCTTCAACCGGGCGCAGCAGGATGGCTTTCTGCCCTACGTCGAGGACGGCACGGTCATTCTCATAGGCGCCACGACGGAAAACCCGTCCTTCGAGCTGAACGCAGCACTTCTATCGCGGTGCCAAGTGTTCGTCCTCAAGCGCCTCGATGAGGCGGCTCTGGAAGAGCTGTTGAGCCGTGCCGAGGCTGACGCCAGCCGCGCCCTGCCGCTAGAGGCGGACGCGCGGGCGGCGCTCATCGCTATGGCCGACGGCGACGGGCGCTATTTGTTTAATTTGTCGGAGGAGCTTTTTGCTCTAGGTGATGCGGAGCCGCTGGATACGGCCCGCCTGATTACGCTGGTACAAAAGCGGGCGCCGATTTACGACAAGGCGCAAGAGGGCCACTATAATCTGATCAGCGCCTTGCACAAATCGCTGCGGGGCTCGGACGTAGATGCATCGCTGTACTGGCTGGCGCGCATGCTCGGCGGTGGCGAGGATCCCGTCTACATCGCGCGCCGCCTGGTTCGCTTCGCTTCCGAGGATGTGGGCATGGCCGACCCACAGGCTCTGCCCCAAGCCCTGGCGGCGTGGGATACCTACGAACGCTTGGGCACTCCCGAAGGCGAGTTGGCCATTGCCCAGTCGGTCATCTATCTGGCCACCGCACCAAAATCCAATGCCGCGTACCGGGCCTTCGGTAACGCCAAACGGGCAGCGGCGGAGACGGGTTCGCTGGCCCCGCCGATGCATATCCTCAACGCCCCGACAGGGCTGATGCGCGATCTTGGCTACGGCAAGGGCTATGACTACGATCACGATGCGCCGGAGGCCTTCTCCGGGCAAAACTACTTTCCCGAGGGGATGGCGCGCCGGGAGCTATATCAACCCGTGGAGCGCGGCTTCGAGCGCGATATCCGCAAGCGGCTCGACTATTGGGCCAAGCTACGCCGTGAGCGGGGCGGTGATTAACGCGTATGGATATTGAAACCGATAGATAAGTAATTCATGGGGCGTACGCCGTAATGCTTACTTATCGAAATTAATTTCGAATTCTGCTTTTACCATCCTGCCTATCCAGCGCTCCCGGTTTCTCTTGAACGTCTCCATCGCTGGAGGCGAGGTGTCCGTGAGTCGATATGCAAACTGGTAGCTAATCAAGCCGGGGTATCCTTCCGCCTTGAAATAGCGGTGGATATTGAACTCCAAATAACCGGTGTCATCGGTCCAGGTGAGAAAATCAATTTGTGCCCCTGACCCGTCATTCGCCGTAAGAATCTGAAACTTGGCTTGTGGGTTTTGTTTTAGGAGTGCCTTGGCAAGGTCATTCGCCGCGGTTTCCGGGTCGCTGAGTTTCGTGTAGTTCCGAACCGCAACCAGTTTGGTCCAGTTGTCGACTGTCTCATTGCCACGGACATATTCGGCAAGACGGAGTTCAGGACTATTGTGTATGAACTGCTTTGCGTAGGTTTCTCCGTCAAATTGAAGGCCACCAGCTCCAAGAACTACCAACGGAAATAGCGAGACAACAACCGCAAGCAGCAACGATGCTAATTTATTCATCTTAGCTCCCAGATCGATGGCGGATGACAGGTGATATGCGGACCCGTAGATCCGTATATTATGATTTGGTATTTAATGAAATATTACTGTGAGATTCTTTCAATCCAAGTAAATGGATGTGTATTTAGCTGTTTTCGTCAATGTTCTCAAATGATTCCCCGGTCGGATTATGCTCTAGCATCAGCCCTGCGGTTTCCGCGACTCTGCCATACGCCCTTGTCGGTTGTCTTAAGGACGCGGGCTACTAGATTGTCGGGCAAGGGTTAAAGAACCCGCTTCCAAGGCTTATGCGATAGGGGCAGATGGCGTATTACTGCGTTCCCGAAAGGGCCAATACGGCTCTGCTCACGATCTCCGCACAGCAGGACTTCCTGCGGCCGGATTCCCCCATAAAGGCGAGTGGCGCGGACCGCGCAAAACCGGCATTGCACCGTCTCGTCAATGGCTGCCGCCACCAGGGCGTCCCCATTCTCCATGCGGTGCGCCTGTACCGGCCCGACGGGTCCAATGTAGATGCCTGCCGCCGCCAGGCCGTGGAGGAGGGACTGCGTGTCCTCATGCCGGGTAGCTTTGGTGCCGAGTTGCTCGACGAGTTGAAGCCGGACCCGGCGATCCGCCTGAATCCGGGCCCCTTGCTCAAGGGGCGGTTCCAAGATTTGGGGCCGCGCGAATGGGCTTTCTATCGGCCCAGATGGGGGGCCTTCCATGCGACCGACCTGGAATCGCACCTCCGCGACCTCGGTGTGACGACGTTGATTATCTGTGGCCTTAGCTTTACGACCGGTGTTCGCGCCACGGTGTTCGAGGCCAGCGCCCGCGATTTTCGGGTGGTCGTGGTTCCCGACGCCCTGGCGAATGCCACCGAAGATGGCGTACGCGAGCTGGGTCGCCTGGGTATCTATCTGATGACCAGCGACAACTGTCTGGCGTGGCTGAGCCGTCCGCGCGACAATACAGCGGCAGCCTAAAGCCGATCCAACCGCAGTTCCAATAGTCGCTGGTGCCTTTATGGTGGACATCTATGTCGATGCGGATGCCTGCCCGGTCAGGGACGAAACCCTCCGCGTCGCCGCCCGCCACGGTTTGAAAACCTATCTGGTTAGCGATGGCGGCATTCGCCCCGGCCAAAATCCACTCGTCGAATTGGTCATCGTCTCCCAGGGCGCGGACGCCGCCGACGACTGGATCGCGGAGCAAATTCAAAAAAGCGACATCTGCATCACCAACGACACCCCGCTGGCCGCGCGGTGCCTGCAACGGGGTGCCCTGGTCCTCAAGCCGAATGGAGAGCCGTTCACGGAAGACAGTATCGGCATGGCGCTGGCCAGCCGCGACTTAATGCAGGGCTTGCGCGACAGCGGCGAGATCACCGGCGGACCAAAGCCGTTCAACAAGTCCGACCGCTCAACATTCCTCAACCGCCTCGAAACCACCGTGCAGGCGGCAAAGCGTCAGAGACAGTGACCAGAGCTCGGGCGAATGTTTGTAGCTGGGACTAAGCCGGATGTGTAGCGGGCATGGCAGGAACTTTGCTACCTGGCCATAAGGAAACCAAAGGGGCGTTGCGTTGCGGGTGATGAAACGACATGCTCTTGGCATCTATCACGATCAGGGGTGGATTGATGGACCTCAGCGAAGCGGAAGTTCAAGTCTTGGCCTCGGTATACAAGCTTGTAGAAGAAGGGACGGTGGTGGACAGATCGGCGATTGAAGCGCGAGGCGACTGTTATTGGGTTTTCAAGGAAGATTGGTCCGGTGCTTTCCAGGGGCTGGCACAAAAGGGCCTGATCTCGGGAGTCGATGGCGGCTACCGTCTGACCGACGCTGGTCAACCCGTGGCCCGCAGCTGCCACAGCGAACGCCCTGACATGTACTGGTACTATTACCAAAAATTCTACCCCGCCGCTCAGTCGAGTGCGGCTCATTCAAAGCTGTGCGAACGTGTCTTCGGCGAGGACCTTTGCCAGGATGGGCAGACCGACATGGCCTCTCTCAAACACCTGTTAGAGCTTCTGGACATCAAGGCCGGCGAAAAGGTACTGGATCTCGGTTGTGGCGCAGGCATAATTACGGAGTACGTTTCCGATCTGACCGCAGCATCGGTCGCTGGCCTCGACTACGCAGTTACGGCCATCGCTGAGGCCGCCTCCCGTACAGAACGCAAGCGGAATAGGCTCAGCTTCAAGCAAGGTAATTTCAATGCGCTAGACTACCCGGAAGGATCTTTCGACGCCATCATCTCCCTCGACACGCTCTATTGGGCATCCGATCTTGAGGCGACATTGTCAGTGCTCAAGCGCGCTCTAAAACCCGGCGGGCGGATCGGCATTTTCATGAACCACCATATCGGCGATGGCGACCCGCCGGATTTGCTTGCGGCTCAACACAGCGATCTCGCAAAGGCAATCGCAAAGGTTGGGCTGCCTCTCCAAACCTTCGACTACACGAAGGAAATTGGTGAGTTCTGGCGCCGGATCTTCGCGGCCGCGACGGAGTTGAAGGAGGAGTTTAAAGCAGAGGGCAACGGCTTCATTGCGGATAGCCTGATACGGGAGTCGAAGGAGGATTACCTCCCCGATGTCGAGGCAGGCAGGATCGCGCGCTACCTCTTTTTAATTCGATGCTAACCGATGCCGCGTTGGGTCAGCTACAGAAATGCCGATGGCTCTGTGCCAATGTCTGCCGCCGGGCTTAAAGCAGACCTGATCCGCAAAAAAAATGAACGTTCAGGGCGTTGGTTTGGCCGGCGTTCAAGCCGAGACACTGCCCAACGGTCCTGTTAGGTGGAGGTGGTCGGACGCTTACGCTCCTCACGCCGGTCGATCCGGAGCACGTAGAGGGCCGCGGTCAGCGCCATCGCCGAGGAAAACAGCATCACGGCCAGCAGCGCATAGGCCCCATTCTCCTCGGTCAGGATAGCGCCGGTGATCGAGGACAGCACCGCACCGCTCCCGACCGTCAGCGCCCCCGACAGCCCCGAGGCGCTGCCGGCCAACTTGGGCCGCACGGACATCGCGCCGGCATTGCTGCTTGGTATGCTCAGTCCATTCCCCAGGCCGACAAAAGCCGTCGCGCCAAACAGCGATATCACATTCACGATCCCGGCCAGAACCAGCACCAGCCCCACCGTGAGCCCGGCGCAGGCGACAATCCCGCCGGAAATCATCATCGTGGTTAGCGGAAACCGCTTTGCATAACGGCCGGAGAGGAAGCTTCCCAGCGTAAAGCCTACCGTGATGGTCCCCAAATAGAGGCCCAACGTCGCCGGCGACATCGCCAGCACCGTCACAGCCACCAGCGGCGCGCCGCCCAGGAATGCGTAAAACGCCCCCGTCGAAAACGCCATGCACAACGCATAGCCCCAGAAGCGCCGCGACCGGAACAACTCCGGATAACTCTGGAATTGCGTCATGAAGGTATCCGACGGGGTCTTGTTGGTCTCGCCTAGATCGGCCCAGCACAAGCCGAATATCGCCACACCAAAGCCGATAAACGCTAGGAAACTCGCGCGCCAGCCGAACAGCTCATCCAGGACCCCGCCAAACAGCGGCCCCAGCATCGGGGCGACCGACCACGCCATGGCGAGATACCCCAGCAGGCTGGCTGCCGCCTGCGTCGGCACCGTATCCCGGATCACCGCGTTCGACAGCACCCAGCCGCAGATGATCACGCCTTGCAGCAACCGAAATGACAGGAAGACCCAGATATTAGTGGCCAGAAAACAGCCCAGTGATGCCAGAATGAAAATCGCAAGGCCCGTCAGAAGCACCGGCCGCCGGCCGAACCGGTCCGACAGGGGCCCGATGATCAGCATCAACACCGCCGTCATCCCCGCATAGCCGGCAATCGACAGGTTCACCAGCGCATAATCGACCTGAAACGTCTCCGCTATGTTCGACAGCGAGGGCAGAAACATGTTCAGAGTCAGAACCGCAAGCGCCGTGAGCAATACCAGCGTGACCATTCTCGGCGGCGTGGTGGCGGCGGAAAACATCGGATCCTTTCAGTATCGACAATGTGCACAAAAAAGCCCCCGATTTTGCCGGGGGCGCATGGGGGTCTCGTTATGGTGTCCGTTACCGGTCCATGCACCAATTTCCCACGAAGACGACCAGCAAATTCATATCGAAGGGCTCCTGCTTGCCAGCCAACATTAAGTGCGCTTTCAAATGTCTGCAAGGGATCAGGAGCCGAGACACCGCCCAACGGTCCGCTCGCTGTACCGCCCGGTGATTCCGCGATATAAGCGCCCCTGATTAGGGCCGGCGGGGCGCGGGTGGGGCATGAGGATCTATTTTGTTGTGGCTGCCGGTGGCGCGCTGGGTGCTGTGTGCCGCTATTCCCTGACGGCGGTGGTCACGCCGCTGTTTCAGCTGGGATTTCCTGTCGGTACGCTGGCCGCGAATGTGGTGGGCTCGTTTCTCATGGGGGCGTTGGTGGAGGTGTTGGCTCTGATTTGGTCGCCATCTGAAGCGATGCGTGCCTTTCTGGTGGTTGGCGTGCTCGGGGCGTTCACCACATTCTCGGCATTCTCGATGGAGGCGGTGGATCTGATACAGCAAGGCGCGGTCAGTGCGGCGGTGGTCTATGTCGTCGCCTCGGTATTTTTGTCGCTGGCGGCCGTATTTGGCGGTATGCGCGTTTTCCGTGTGGCCTTTTCATGAGTGGCATCCGCACGCTTGCTGTCAGCCAGGACGATGCCGACCAACGGCTTGACCGCTGGTTCAAGAAGCACTTCCCAAAGCTCTCTCATGGCCGCCTGGAAAAACTGTTGCGCACCGGCCAGGTTCGCGTCGACGGCAAGCGGGCCAAGGCGGGGCTGCGAGTCACCGCCGGCCAGCAGGTGCGTGTGCCGCCTATGGCCGAGACACCTGGGCAAGAGACATCGCGTCCGACCCCGCGGCGCCAGACCCCGGCCGAGGCGCGTGACGCGGCGGCCCTGCGCGCTTCGGTGTTGTACCGGGACGACTGGGTGATTGCGATCGACAAGCCCACCGGCCTGGCGGTGCAGGGCGGCACCGGGCAGACGCGGCACGTGGACGCGATGCTCGATGCGCTGTGCGATCCCGGTGCCGAGCGGCCGCGCCTGGTGCATCGCTTGGACCGGGATACCAGCGGCGTGCTTTTGCTGGCGCGCACTACCGTGGCGGCCCGGCGCCTGACCGCCAGCTTCAAGGACAAGGGTACGCGCAAGCTGTACTGGGCGCTGGCCGCTGGCGTGCCCGAGCGTAAACGTGGCCGCATCGATATGCCGCTGGCCAAACTACCGGGCCCAAAGGGGGAGAAAGTCGAAGCCTCGGCGGAATTGGGGAAGGAGGCGGTGACCGTGTATCAACTGGTCGCCAGCAAGACCATCAAGACCAGCACGGGCGCGCGACAGCGTATCTCCTGGCTCCTGCTCATGCCCTTGACCGGACGGACACACCAGTTGCGAGCCCATTGCGCGGCGCTGGGCGCGCCAATTCTGGGCGACGGCAAATACGGCGGTAAGCGCGCCTTTCCGGCGGGTGACCGGAAGGACGGCAGCGCCTTGGGCAAGCGGCTGATGCTGCATGCGCGGGAGATCGCCGTGCCACACCCGGACGATGAGACGACATTGCGCGTGACCGCGCCCTTGCCGGCGGATATGGCATCGGCCTGGGAAACGCTCGGCTTCAACCCAAAGCACGGGGACGCGGCGGTCAACGATCTACTTGGCTATGCCCAGGGCTTGCCGGTGACGGAAGACCCCGCACCGCCGCGCCGCGCGCGCACTACAAAGGGACGGACGCGGCGATGAAGATCAGCGATCTCGAGACACCAACACTGTTGCTCGATCGGAGCCGGTTGAGCGCAAATCTAACGAACATGAGCGAGCGCGCCACGGGACTCGGCGTCGCCCTGCGGCCGCATATGAAGACCACCAAGTCGGCGGACATCGCCCGCCTTGCTACCGCCGGACAGAACGGAGGCATCACCGTTTCGACGCTCAAGGAAGCCGCGTATTTCGTCGCCAACGGTTTTACCGACATCACCTACGCGGTCGGCGTTTCGGTGGGTAAGCTGGATCGGGTGGCGGCTTTGCGGCAGGACGGAGCCCGTGTGACCGTTCTCACCGACAACGCCGAGGTGGCGCGCGGCATTGCCGCCCACGCCGAGGCGACGGGCGCGCGCTTTGATGTTCTGATCGAGATCGATACGGGCGATCATCGTGCCGGGGTCGCGCCTGACTCACTCGCGTTGATGGAAATCGCGGAAATTCTCGACCATGCGGCCGGTGTCGAGTTGCGGGGTGTGCTGACTCATGCCGGCCATTCCTATGATTGCCGCACTGTCGCCGAAATTCAGACCGTGGCGGAGGCCGAGCAGGCGGGCGCTGTCCTGGCCGCCGAGCGTCTGCGCGCCGCCGGTATGGCCTGCCCGGTGGTCAGCGTCGGCTCGACCCCCACGGTGGTCTACGCACGCGATCTCAACGGTGTTACCGAGGTACGGGCGGGTGTCTACATGTTCAACGATGTCTTCCAGGCCAGCATCGCCGCCTGCGCCCTGACCGACATCGCCGTGTCGGTGCTGGCGACGGTGACCGGCCATCATCCCGAGCGCGGCGAAATTCTCATCGATGCCGGCGGTTTGGCGCTGTCCAAGGACCGCAGCACGGCGGTGGGGCCGCATGATGTCGGCTACGGTCTGGCGGTCGGCCTGGATGGCGCGGAGCTGCCGGAGTTGCACGTGGTACGGGTCTCGCAAGAGCACGGCGTCGTTGCCACGGCGCCGGGCGCTGGAGCGCTGCCCTTCGCGGCGTTGCCACCGGGCTCGCGTTTGCGTGTTCTGCCCAACCACGTCTGCATGACCGCCGCCGCCTATGACTGCTACCACGTTGTGGAGGGCGAAGAGGTCGTTGCAACCTGGCCGCGCGTCAACGGCTGGTAGCGCCATCGACCCCGAAAACGAGTGGCAGCAGGAGGAAGGCGGCCACGGTAATGACCACCGTAGCCAACACGTTCAGCCAGATGCCTGCCCAGGCCATTTGCCCCATGGTGATGCGGCCGCTGCCGTAAACGATGGCGTTCGGTGGGGTCGCCACCGGCAGCATGAAAGCGCAACTGGCGGCCACTGCGGCGGGGATTGTCAGCAACAGCGGGTTATGGCCCAAGCGCACGGCTAACTCGGCGACCAAGGGCAAAAATGTCGCCGCGGTCGCCGTATTGCTGGTCAATTCCGTCAACAGGATAATGATGGCGGTTATCCCGGTGACAATGACCCCCATCGGCAGGTCCGCTAGGCCGGCAAGCGCATCGGCGATCCAGATGGCTAGGCCGGTATCGCCGATCGCGGCGGCCAGGCTGAGGCCGCCGCCGAAAAGGATCAGAACGCCCCATGGCAGGCGCCGTGCCTGCGACCAGTCGAGCAGACGCTCGCCGACGCGGCGGCCGGACGGCAGCAGGAACAAGGCTAAGGCGCCGGCGATGGCGATGGCCGGATCGGTCATGGTGACACCGTCCGGCAGCATTCCCTCGACCGCGGGGCGTAGCAGCCAAGCCGTGGCAACGGTCACGAACACGGCGGCGACCCGCAACTCCGGACCGCTCACCGGGCCAAGCGCCGCCAACTCGGCGCCGATAGTCGCGGCGGCACCTGGCAGCGGCGCGGCGGGTATGCGAAAGGCCAGGCGGGTGAGGACTAACCACGCGGCGGCGAGCAAAATCACTGCTACCGGCAGAGCGAAGAGCATCCAGCGGGCGAAGCCAAGGCTGTATCCGGTACTTTGCAGCAGGAAACCGGCTAGCAGGGCGTTGGGCGGTGTGCCAATCAGCGTGGCCAGCCCACCGATGTTGGCGCCGTAGGCGATGGCCAGGAGCAGCGCGGCATCTACGGCGGTCCGTGTGCGCGAGTCCATATGCTCGGCGCTGCCGCGGCGCACCATACTGGCCACGGACAAGGCCACGGGTAGCAGGACGATGCTGGTGGCGGTGTTGCTCAGCCACATGCTCAAGAAAGCGGCGACGGCTAGGAACCCGGCAACCAGGGCATGCGGACTGGTGCCGGTACGGCGCAGCATGGCCAAGGCTAGGCGCTTATGCAGACCCCAGCGCTGCACCGCTAGGGCAATCAAGAAGCCACCGAGGAAGAGAAAGATCAACGGGTTGCCATAGGGCGCAGCCGCTTCGGCGATATCGCGCACACCGAGCAGGGGTAAAACCAGAACCGGCAGCAGCGCCGTAGCGGGAACCGGAATCGCCTCGCTCACCCACCATAACGCCATCAGGGCCGCCAGCGCCGCGACCGACCAGGCCTCGGGCGGCATCTCCGCGGGTGGCGGCATTAGACGCAGGGCGGCAAATACGGCTAGGCCGGCCAGCAGGCCGACCCGGCGGCGCAGCGATGGTCCGCCGGCAGGCCGCTGCGCCGTGGTCGCCGGGTCTTTGTCGGGCGGCTTGGTCCTATCCATTCGTATCGCGCGGTCCTCGCTGTCTCACCGCCGGCGGCATGGACCGGCAATCCTTGCCAGTGTGCCCCGCAGCGCGCTAAAGCTAAGGGGCTGCGTTAACCGGGTCCCTGATGCACGTCAATCCCGGCGGCCGTATATTCCGGCATAAGCGCGGTTTTTCTGCCACCACTGCGGCTGACCCGCGCAATACCCATGTCGCACGCCTTTCGCCTCGTCATTTTCGATTTCGACGGCACCCTGGTGGATAGTCAGCGGGCGATTTTGGCCGCCATGGGGCAGGCCTTTGCGGCGCATCGTCTTGCCGCACCGGCGCCGGACGCGATCCGGCGCATTGTCGGCCTGAAGTTGGAGATCGCGATCGCGCGGTTGCTGCCCGATCCGTCGGACGCCAAGATGGCGGCGCGTGTCGCCGATAGCTACCGTGACGCCTACTTTACGCTTCGCCAGCGGCCGGACTATGAGGAGCCCATGTTTCCCGGTGTACAGGAGGGACTGCAGCGCCTCGATGCGCCACAGGTCTGTCTGGGCATCGCGACGGGCAAAAGCCGGCGCGGATTGCTGGCGTGTCTGGAACGCCATGATATCCGCAAGCATTTCGTGACCTTGCAGACCGCGGAGGACGGACCGAGCAAGCCGCACCCGGAGATTCTGCATTTGGCCATGAATGAAGTCGGCATGGAAGCGGCGGAAACGGTGCTCATCGGCGATACCACCTATGACATGGAAATGGCGGGTAATGCCGGCGTGGCCGCCATTGGTGTCGCTTGGGGTTATCATGGTGCGGGCGAATTGCGGACGAGCGGCGCCGAGCGCATCGTCGAACGGTTCGCCGATCTGCCCGCCGCCTTGGCGGCCACCAGTCGAGTCCAGGCATGCGGCTGAAGCGCATCGCCGTTATCGGTGCGGCTCTCGCCGCGGCGGCTGCGGTCGCGGTTTACGCGACGCTCTCTTCCCTCGAATTCGAGGAATTGCGCGGGATCGCGGAGTCGGAGGTGCGCCAGGCGACCGGCCGCGAGTTGAAGGTCGCCGGCCCCATCGACCTGCAAATCTCGCTGAGCCCCTCCATCGCCCTGGAGGACGTCAGCTTTGCCAACGCGCCTTGGGGCAGCCGGTCGGCCCTGGCCACCGTCAAACGCCTGGAACTGGAGGTCTCATTGCTGCCGTTGCTGCTCGGCGACGTGCGCATTCGCCGGCTGGTGCTGGTGGAGCCCGATATCCTGCTTGAAACCGACCGGGATGGGCGCGGTAACTGGCTTTTTGGCGAGGCGCCCGTGGGTGACGGGGAGGGTGAGGAGAGTCCCGGAACCCTACCCACGTTCTCGGAAATCGTCGTGCGCGATGGCCGCGCTTTTTTCCACAATGGCAAGACCGACCGGACGATGCGGTTTCATCTCAGCAGCCTGCGGGCGCGCGCCGAGAGCCGGTCCGGCCCGATCGAGATTGCTGTGTCGGGCGCGGCCAATAGCACCGCCTTCAAGATCGAGGGCACGCTGGGGTCGCCGGCGGCTCTGGCGGCCGACGAGACGTTTCCGCTCAAGCTCACGGGCGAAGTGGCCGGGGTCCGCGTGACGGCGGAGGGTCGGATTGAAGCGCCCCTGACACGCCAGGTCGCGGACCTATCGGTCTCGGGGAAGGGTGCAAGCCTTGTGGACCTCAGCGCCCTGGCCGATACGCCGTTGCCAAAGACGGGGCCATTTTCGCTTGCCGCGCAGGTGCGGCGGGAGGGCGACGAGATCAAGGCGACCGGCTTGGCCATCCAGGTCGGCGGCAGCGACGTCGCCGGCAATCTGCGGCTTTCTCTGGCTAAGGCTCGTCCGGTCGTGACCGGCAAGCTCACCGCCGGGCTGATCGATCTCGCCGACTTGATGCCGCCGGATGAAGTGGCGTTGGCGATGACCGATCCACCGCCGTTCGTTTTCCCCGAGACGCCGCTACCGATGGAGGCGCTGTCCGCCATCGACGGCGAGATAACTCTAGGCGTCGCCGTGCTGCGCTTTCGCGACGGCCTGGAACTTACCGATGCGGATTTGCGCTTGGCGCTCGCGGGGGGGCGTTTAACGGTCGATCCACTCTCAGCAACGCTGTCGGGTGGGACGGTAACCGGGTCGTTAAGTCTGGATGGGCGCCAGACACCGCTGGCCTTTGCCCTGCAACTCGATGCCAGCGATGTGAACTATGGTCGGCTGCTCGCCGATATGAAGATTGCGGAGGGTGTGGATGGGTCTCTCCAGGCGGTGGTGGATGTGCGGGGTTCAGGTGTCTCGCCACGCGCCATCGCTGCCGGGCTGAGCGGGCGCGTCGATGTGGTTGGCGGCGAAGGGCGGATTGATAGCAGCCTGCTGGGCGCGGCCGATGCCGGCCTGCTGGATATGTTCTCAAGCTGGGGCGCGGATGGGGAAGACGCCCATTTGAACTGCGCTGTCATCCGCATGCCGCTAAAGGATGGGGTCGCGACGAGCGAGGCGATCCTGCTAGATTCCGACACTGTCACCGTCGGAAGCGACGGGAGCGCCGATCTACGCGACGAGACCTTGGATTTTCGGGTAACCCCGCAGGCGAAGCAGGCCAGCCTCTTGAGCCTGGCGGTACCCTTCCGCATCACCGGGACTCTGGGGCAGCCGCAGGTTGGGCCCGATCCGCTGGGGACCGCCGTGGGGGCCGCAAAGGTCGCGGGTATTCTGTTCAATCCGCTGGTGGCCGGTGCCGCCCTGTTGCTCGACTCCGAATCATCCGATCAAAACCTCTGCGTTGCCGCTCTGGGTCAGGATCAAGGTGCCACCGGGCAAGGGGGTGTCGTGGACAAGGCAACCGGTGGCGTTACCGACACCCTGAAAGGTGTGGGTGAGGGCCTGGACAAAGGTCTGAAAAGCCTGTTGGGCGATTAGCGCGCCCATGGCAAGCGGCGGTCCCAAGAGATTTTACAAGACGACCAGTGTCGAGGCCGTTGGTGCCGACTACCGGGTCTGTCTTGACGGCTGGCCGGTGAAAACGCCGGGGCGGGCCGAAATGTTGCTGCCGGCGCTGGGGCTGGCAGAGGCGGTTGCCGGCGAATGGGCGGCGCAAGGAAAGAGCATCGATCTGGCCGCCATGCCGCTCACCGTGCTGTCCTGGGCCGCCATCGACCGGGACCCTGAACAGGCCATCGCCGAGACGGCCGCCTATGGCGGGCATGATCTGATGTGCTATCGCGCCGAAGATCCAGCGGATCTGGTGGCGTGCCAGCAAGCAGCCTGGCAGCCGCTACTGGACTGGGCCGCGCAGGAGCTGGATGCGCCGCTTAAAGTCACCGCCGGGATTGTTTCGGTCGCCCAGCCGGAGGCGGCGCTGGCGACACTGCGCCAGGTCGTTGCAAACCGAAATGGCTTCGAGCTGGTCGCCCTAGGCACCGCGGTCAAGGCCTCCGGCTCGCTGGTGATTGGCCTGGCCTTATGTGCCGGTCGTATCGATGCGCAGGCCGCCTTCGACGCGGCGCAACTCGATGAAACCTATCAGATGGAGCGGTGGGGCGAGGACCAGGAAACCGTCCGCCGCCGTACCGCGACACGCGGTGACCTTGAGGCGGCGGCCCGGATGGTTGGGCTACTGCGCGGCTAGGTCACATAGCCATTATGCCGTCATCCCGGACTTCTCGAAGATTCCGGATCGTAAGGCTCGCGTACCGGAAATCGACAGATTTTCGGGCTCGCCCCCGATCGGGTCGGGGGCAGGCTCTAACGTCCGGGATGATGGTGTGGACGGTGCCTGTTTCCGGCATCGATGTGCCATAACGGAGTCGTTGTAGAACGCCACCAACGGGAGGAGCCGTCCATACATGACGGATTGAATGTTAGATTGATCGGAATTAGGAGAAGCCAGCGATGAAACGGGTGCGCGTCGTCATCTCCGGTCGGGTGCAAGGGGTGTGGTTTCGTGGCTGGACGGTGGACGAGGCGACCGCGCGCGACCTTGATGGCTGGGTCCGCAACCGTCGCGACGGCACCGTGGAGGCCGTATTCCAGGGGCCGCCGGAAACGGTCGATGCGATGATTGCCCTATGCCGACAGGGCCCGCCGGCGGCGCGCGTCGATGCCGTCGAGACTTTCAGCGATGCCGATACGGTTGAGCCCGGTTTTCGCCAAATGCCGAGCGATTGACGTGAACGGATCCCGATTAATCGTTCATGTCGCTAGCCGGCCATGACAGCAAAGGCGGTCGACACCTCCGCCGGAAAAGCCGGCTTCGGATCGACA
The DNA here is from genome assembly GCA_021776055.1 of Kiloniellaceae bacterium. Classification (GTDB taxonomy): domain Bacteria; phylum Pseudomonadota; class Alphaproteobacteria; order Kiloniellales; family J153; genus JAJFGI01. The sequence goes on along the minus strand of JAJFGP010000155.1, from coordinate 511 downwards.
TTGACGACGCGAACCTCGTGCCCGAGAGCCTAAAGTCGAGCCACAGCGCCCGCGTCGAGGATGCGGCCGGGACCACGGCCCATACGGATTTCATACTGACCGGTGTCGAACGAAGATTTGATGATCCGAATTTGCATCTGAAAAAGTCTGCAAGGGGTCCGCACGCAAGGTCAATCATGGCGGGCGCAGCTCGCCTATGGACCATAAATGCCCTGAGACCCTATCGTGAGCGCAAATTCATTGGCCAGTGGCTTACTTGGTGAAACCGGATGACATACTTCAAGATTGACCGCAAACCACAGACCGGTGAAAGCCTGCGGCGCGATTTGGCGGCGCTGGGTGTCGGGGCGGGGATGACCCTGATGGTTCACTCGTCCCTTAGCAAGATCGGTTGCGTCGTCGGCGGGGCGCCCGTGGTGGTTGCCGCTCTGATCGATCAGCTAGGAGACGATGGGACATTGGCGATGCCCGCGGCCACGCCGGAATGTACCGATCCGGCAACCTGGACCTC
>JAJFGP010000154.1 GCA_021776055.1 Kiloniellaceae bacterium | reverse complement strand
AATTTTAGGCCGCCATGGATTTCAAGAGGGACCAAAATATTGGCGGCCCCAAAAAAAGTTACAGAGAGAATGATGCCATCGATAATTACTGCTTGAATTCTCCGAACCAGCCGGGGGTAGCGAAGTTCTTCTGTTGTATTAGGCATTGCGCAATCTATCGTTCCCAAACATTTCTCTAACAACCAGTGCAATTCTGCAAAAAGCTGAGCGTTGCCAATGCTAATTTCAATAGGCGTCTCCGATTGTGCCAGCCAAGGCCTGACCATGTCATCAGAAGAAACGTCCATTCCGGATCAGGAATAGCTGTGACAAGGGTCGTACACCAAGGTTCGCCGCTTGCAGCAAAGTTGATCCGCAGGAGAGTCTCTGCCGGCGCCCCGCATGCCAGCCATGTGCCACCGCCGCTTGCCGATATTCCGGCTGGCCTATAGAGATAGGGTGACAAGGAGGATCCCCGCGTCGTGCAACCGTCTCGTACCCTGCCGCTGGTGTTTTCGTGTCTTGGGCACGCCTACATGCACATGTTCACGGCGTTCTACTTCGTGATCGTGCTGGCCTTGGAGCACGACTGGTCGATGCCCTATCACGAACTGATCAAGTTATGGACCGTGGGCTCCTTGCTGGTTGGGCTCGGGGCGCTGCCGGCGGGTTGGCTTGGCGACCGGTGGAGTGCTGCCGGGATGATGGTGGTCTTCTTCATCGGCATGGGCGCGGCGGGGATCGTTTGCGGCCTGGTGGATGGGCCCGTGGCCATGCTGGTCGGCCTGGCGGCGATTGGGTTGTTCAGCTCCATCTATCATCCGGTGGGCATCGCCTGGCTCGTGCGGAACGCGAAGAAGCGCGGAAAAGCTCTTGGCATAAATGGAATTTTCGGCAGCGTTGGGGTCGCGGCGTCGGGCCTGGTCGCGGGCGCCTTGATCGATGGGCTCGGCTGGCGCGCCGCCTTTGTCATTCCCGGCGTGGTGAGCCTGGTCACCGGCCTGGCGTTGCTGGTTTGCCTGCGCCTGGGATTGGTGGTTCAGGGCGAGGCGGCGGCGGTGAGGGAGGGCCCACCCGGCCGCGGCGATATGCTGCGCGCCTTTCTAATCCTGCTGCTGACCATGGTGATCATGGGGATCGTCTTTCAGGCCACCCAGGCGGCCATGCCAAAGGTCTTTGATCTGCGCCTGCGGGATATCGCCGGTGACGGTGCCTTTGGCGTCGGCGCGCTTGTTGCCGTGGTCTATACGGCCGCCGGCCTCATGCAACTTGTCGGCGGGTACATGGCGGATAAATACGCGCTCAAGCCCATCTACATCGGCGCTTTTCTGTTTCAGGTGCCGGTCATGGCTGCCTTCGCCCTGTTCGGCGGTGTACCGCTGATCGGTGCGGCAATGGCGGCGGTGCTGCTTACCACGGTGGCCCTGCCGGCGGAGAATATGATGCTGGCCCGGTATACCCCGGCCCGGCATCACGGTCTGGCCTATGGTATTAAGTTCGTGCTGGCCTTTGGCTCGGCGCCGCTGTCGCTGATGCTGGTCTCGGCCATTCAGGCGCGCACCGGCGAGTTTGAGTGGCTGTTCCTGATCCTCGGCGCTCTGGCCGGACTGGCGGCCCTGGCGGCAATCATGCTGCCCGGCGAATGGCGGCGGTCCAGCTCAGCGGCGGTCGCCCCGGCGGAATAAGGGGACACCCGATGGCTGGCATTACCCTCGATCGCTTCGATCATGTCGTCCTAACGGTTCAGGACGTGGCGGCAAGCAGCCGCTTCTACGAGACCGTGCTTGGCATGCAAAAGCAGGTCTTCGAAGGAAGCCGGGTGTCGCTGCATTTCGGGCAACAGAAGATCAACCTGCACCCGAACCCGCCGACCATTGCCAACGTCGCCAAAGAGGCGCGGCCCGGCACGGCGGACCTCTGCTTCATCGCTCAGACACCGCTAACGGATGTGATCGCGCACCTGAAAGCCTGTGAAGTCGAGATCATTCAAGGGCCCCAGGAGCGGGTAGGGGCACTGGGCACGATCAACTCGGTCTATTTCCGCGACCCTGACGGCAATCTGATCGAGGTGTCGAACTACCTGTCGTAGCCTTACTCCGCCGCGTGTTTGCCCGGCTTGGCGGCGAGTTGTAGGGCCTGATCCAGATCGGCGAGCAGATCGCCGACTGTTTCCAAACCGATGGACACGCGAACGACTTCCGGTCCGGCGCCCGCGGCTACCCGCTGCTCGTCGCTGAGTTGCCGGTGCGTGGTGGAGGCCGGGTGCAGGATGAGCGAGCGGGTATCGCCGATGTTGGCCAGGTGTGAAAACAGCTCGCAGCTTTCGACGACCTTGACGCCCATTTCATAGCCGCCTTTGACACCGAATGTGAAGACCGCGCCGGCCCCACCGGGCAGGTATTTTTTTGCCAGCGCCCGGTATGGACTGGAGTCCAGGCCGGCGTGGGAGACCCAGTCGACCAACTCATGTCCTTCCAGGAAGTGCGCGACCTCGAGGGCGTTGGCGCAGTGCCGGTCCATCCGCAGGGATAGGGTCTCGATGCCCAGCAAGGTCTGGAAGGCATTCATCGGCGCCAGGGTCGCGCCCAGATCGCGCAGGCCGACCGCGTGCGCGTGCGTGGTGAAGGCCATGTCGCCGAAGGTCTCGTAAAAGCGCAGGCCGTGGTAGGCGGGTTCCGGCTCGGTCAGGCCGGCAAATTTATCGTTTTGCGACCAGTCGAAGGTACCGCTATCCACGACACAGCCGCCGACCGAGGTGCCGTTGCCGCTGAGGAACTTGGTCATGGAGTGGACCACCAGATCGGCGCCCCACTCGAACGGTTGGCACAGATAGGGGGTGGCCATGGTGTTGTCGACGATCAGCGGCACGCCGGCGTCGTGCGCGATGTCGGCCAAGGCTTCAAGGTCGCTGACCACGCCGCCGGGATTCGCCAGGCTTTCGACGAAGATGGCTTTGCAATTGGGGGTCAGCGCCTGGCGCACGTTCTCGGGTTCGTCCACGTCGACGAAATGAACCTGCCAGCCGAATTTCTTGAAGGTCTTGCCGAACTGAGTAATCGAACCGCCGTAGAGCCGGTTCGAGGCGATGAAGGCATCGCCCGGTTCCATGAATGGGAAGAACGCGAGGATCTGCGCGGCATGGCCGGAGGCACAGCAGGTGGCCCCGCGGCCGTTCTCCAGGCTGGCGATACGCTCCTCCAACGCCGCGACCGTTGGATTCGTCAGGCGCGAATAGATGAAGCCGAAGGTCTGTAGATTGAATAGCGATGCCGCATGGTCGGCATCGTGAAAGACGTAGGAGGTGTTCTGGAAGATCGGCGTTTGGCGGGCGCCGGTGATCGGCTCCGGCGGGGTGCCGGCGTGGATCATGCGCGTTTCAAAGCCGAATTGGTTCTTGTCCGTCTTGCTCATCGGATGTGCACCTTCCGCCGTCGGCTGGAGATGATACGCGAATTGAAGCCACCCCAGGATAGCTCGCTATTCAGGCGGCCGTATTCGATCTTCGGGCAGTGGTCCATGACCACCTCGATGCCGGCAGCTTGCGCGCGTGCCGCCGCCGCGTCGTTGCGCACGCCAATCTGCATCCACACCACGGCAATGCCCTTGGTCTCTCGCAGGGCAATGGCCTCGTCGACGATGGCCCCGGCAGCCTCGCCGGCGCGGAAGACATCGACCATGTCGATGGCGCCGGGCACCTCGGCCAGGGTGGCAATGCAGGGTATGCCCAGGATCTCCTGGCCAGCCGCACGCGGGTTGACCGGGACCACTCCGTAGCCCTTTTCCAACAGATACTTCATGACGAAATAGCTGGGCCGGTTCCAGTTGGGGCTGGCGCCGACCATGGCGATGGTCCGCACCCGGCCCAAAATCCCGCGCAAGTATGCGTCGCTGTAGATGAGCTCTTCGGCCATGGATCCTCGGTCTCTGTTGGTCGCCGGTGCCCAAACATCCCCCAGAACCGACGGTGGTAAAAGGGGGTACCTGGCTGGCCGGGGAAAACCCTGGAAAACCGCCATTTTCTAGCGCCTTAAGCCCTTGTTTGGGTTAACCGTATTGCAATATGGGCCTGCGAAACTGACGCTGTCGCAGGTATGGCGACGGGCCCCGCGTGAATGGACCCCCCCGTCCATTGGCCCCTGCGGCCCTCCTCCCGCGAGCACGCGGGGCCACCTATACCTTGCCGGGACAGTGGCGGGGCCGGGGGCCCAATCGAGAATTCGGAACTAGACAGGGGCGGAGGGGCCGGTCGTCCTAGCGGTGGCGCCAGACCGGCTTGCGCTTGGCGATGAAGGCGTCGATGCCTTCGCCGACATCCTCGAACATCATGTTGCAGGCCATCTCCTGGGCCGCGAAATCGTAGGCTTCGCTCAGGCCCAGTTCCATCTGCCGGTAGAAGACCCGCTTGCCGGCGGCGATGGCTGCCCGTGATTTGCCCAGGATTGCTTGGGCCAGTTCGTCGACGGTGTCGTCCAGGCGCTCGGCCGGTACGACCCGGTTGACCAGGCCCATGGTCAGGGCGCGGTCCGCCGGGACGATGTCGCCGGTGAACAGCATCTCCAGGGCGTCCTTGCGGCCCACCTTGCGCGACAGGGCGACCCCCGGTGTCATGCAGAACAGGCCGGTATTGATGCCCGAGGTGCCGAAGCCAGCTTCCTGCGACGCTACGGCCATGTCGCAGCTTGCGACAAGTTGGCACCCCGCCGCCGTGGCCACTCCTTGGACGCGGGCGATCACCGGTTGAGGCAGGCGGGTAAGGCTGAGCATCATGCGGCTGCAAGATTCGAACAGGCCCTCGTAGTAGGCCTTCTCGGGCCGTCGCCGCATTTCTTTGAGATCGTGGCCGGCACAGAATGCCTTGCCGTTGGCGGCCAGGACGACCACGCCGATGGAAGTATCGGCGGCAATGTCATCCAGAGCTTGCTGCAATTCCGCCAACATCGCCTCGGAGAGGGCGTTGTACTGCGCTGGCCGGTTCAGGGTCAGGGTGCAGATGCCATCCGCCTGCTGGCGCAAGAGGATGGGGTCATTGGCCAGCGCCGCGGCACCGGCGGTCTGTGTTCGGCTGCTCATTGGATGCGTCTCGTCATAGTAGTTGAACGAGCAGTTTAGAGCCAATTCGCGCCGCACGCTATTGAAGAAAGTCAAGAATTCAGGTCGTAACCTGGCTTGCCCGGCGGCGCGCGAGAGCAAGCCACACGGCGGCTGCGAACGCAATCAGGACGGGCACGACAATACCCACGTTCACCGAGGTCCAGCCGAGTGCGTGGTGCAGG
>JAJFGP010000153.1 GCA_021776055.1 Kiloniellaceae bacterium | reverse complement strand
GCCGCCGCTGCGGCTGGCGACCACGGGTATGCCGGCCAACATCGCCTCGAGGATGGCCAGGCCCTGACCTTCCGCGCCTCCCTCCGGTGTCGCCGTGGCTGGGGCAACGAACACGTCCGCCGCGGCCAAATAGTCCGCCACCCGGGCCGGTTCCACGGCGCCGACAAAGCGAACCCGCTCGTCGACCTTCAGGTGCGTCGCATACGCTTCCAGGTCTGGCCGTTGCGGTCCATCGCCAACGATGACCACGCACGCCGTCGGCCAGTCGTCGCCCAGAATTGCCAAAGCCTGCAAGAGATCGGCCACCCCCTTCTGCGGAACCAGGCGGCTAACGGACAACAGCACCGGGCCGGCGCCGAGAGCCAGGTCGGCGCGTAGGCGATCCCGACCGAGCGCGGCGCGCGGGGATCCGGCGATGCCCATGGGGATGCGGTGCACGGTCTTCAGCCCTGGAGCGATGGCGCGTACTGCCGCTTCGGTCGCCGAGCTGTTGACGGTGATCGCGGCGGCGCCGCTCAGGGCCGCGCGCTTGAACCAAGTCCAAAGACGGCCACGCAGAGCGAAAACATCGCTGCCGTGCACGGTAATGACCACGGGGATGCGGCACAGGCGGCCGACAACCAGCGCCGTGATGCCTTGCGGCAAGATCCAATGTGCATGAATCACGTCGCATCGCCGGCGCCGTGCCCTGCGCCAAAGCGCCACTCCCTGGCAGACGACAAGGGCGGGCAACTTGAGCCAGTTGGCCGGTTCCCGCCGCAGGTTGAACAGCGCCCCGCCCCGGTAGCAGACGGTCTGCCGAGACGGCGGCCAGAAATAGCGGAAACGGGTCACCGCGATGCCATCCAAGGTCTCGTGCCGCTTGAGGCCGGCGGCATGTGGAGCCAGCACCGCTATCTGCCAACCTCGGTTATTTAGATCCTGCGCCAGTCGCAAAACGAAGGGCGAGGTCGGATCGCCCGCCCATCGGGGAAAGCTGGAGGTGACCAGGCAAACACGTCCCGCCACACCGCCCTCGCCTCAAAAGCCCGTGTAGAGCGGCTGCGGCGCCGGCGGCCGCGCGGGGACGGGCAAATCGCGTCCCCACCGCAAGGTTGCCTCCATCGGTCCACCCACGAATGCGGCGGCACTGTGGCGCCCGGACGTCAATGCGACGTGCGCGCCCGGGGCCACGTGCGCCCCGTCAATGGCGATCGGCCGCCCCGCCTCCAAGGTATAGGTGCCGGGCACAAAGATCTCGAAGGTCCGCGCACCGCCGTCGGCTGGCAGGGCAAGGCGTTTGCCGGCCACGTAGACAGCCCCCCAATGGCGGATAAAATTTTCATGCAAGAGCTTGAAATCCTCCGGGAACAAACTGTAGGAACTGGCTTTCTCGCCAAGCGGAACCGGCTGGGAAATGTCCAGGGCCGGCGTATTGGCGATCAGCAGCGGCGGCGCTTGGCGAGACAGGAGTTCGGCCATGATCGGCCGCCTCGCCGCCCGGTAAGACTCCATCCCCCAGGTGCTCATGAAAAACCCCGCCTTCGGAAACGACGCGATCATCGAGTTGCGGTCGATGTACGGCACCGGCTCGGGAAACATGGCATGCACCAGGCCCACGGTCTCCGCCTGCGCTACCGTTTGGTCGGGCAATTTCCGAGCATAGTTGACGGCATACGTCGTGGCGGCAACAACCAGCATCGCCGTGAGCGCGGCGAACGCGACCCGACCCCGCGGCGCCACGGCCCGCGCCGCGAGACGGTCGACGGCGACGGCGGCGGGAATGATCGCGGCCGGCATCAGGAAGACGAAGAAATAGGGAAAGGCATTCCGATAGACCAATAGAGACAGCAGCGGCAGGCTCAACGCTAGAATCATGACGGACTCCGCCCGTCGGGTGCCGACGGCCACGCCGCGGGCCGCGACCCAAATACCGCCGGCGATGAGACTCCACGTCAGCGGATTGTCCGCCACCGCCTGTCGGACAAAAGGCCATGCCGGCATGACGGCGCCGCCACGCAGGGTCTTGCTGCCGGCGGCGGCGGCATAGGCCCCGGCATCGGCCAAGGGCGCCGGGGCAAGCGCGAGGCTGTGCCAAAAGAAAAGAACGGCCAACGCGGCCGGGAAACCGAGCAGGAAGGTTACCGCCCGGCGCCACCCCGCCCGCCGTTCCGCTCGCGTAAACAAGGGTATCGCGAGCAGAACGGTGATCGTCGGCGCATAGAACGCGCTCTTCAGAGAAATCATCACGGCGACGGCCATGGCGATCGCGGCCAAAGGTCCCGCATAGGGTCGGTCCGCCTTGTTGATCAGCAGATGGACGGCGATCAGGAAGAATAGCGCGCAGAACGGATCGGCCCGAAAACTGATGCCATGATCCATGACAAAGGAAAACGACAGGTAGAGAACGACCGCCAGCAACGCGCCGAGACGGCTACAGAAGCGCCCCGCGATCCGAAATATGAGCCAGGCCGAGGCCAGACTGGCGACCCACACCACGCCTCTTGCGGCAAAGACCTGCTGCACCTCGTTTTCCGACACCCAGGGCAACCAGGCGAAGAAATGCACATGAATCGTTTGCCAGCGGAGGCTCAAGTCGCCGGCGCGGTACAGGTGCACCAGGGACAGATAGTAGAACTCGTCCCAGTTGATATTCGTGACCAATAACCGATGCAGGCCGGCGGCAAGAAAAAGAACGATGAGAACTATCGCCGCATGGTCGAGGGAACGCACCCTCCATGCGGTGGCGGTCATCGGCCACGCGGCTGCCGCGATACGGCCGCGGGAGCACGCGGGCCCGGGAAAATTCGGCGACGGGCCGGTCTTGCCGTCGTGCGAATCTCCTCGAGCGCCGGCCTGCGCTGGGCGTCCAGTTCCAGATCGCGCACTTTCTGCAAGGTCAATTCCACGAGCCGCCGGTTGAAGTTGATGAGATCGGCAACGACACCAACTAGAACGGCGACGAATCCCATCATCAGAAACGCCCCGCCCAAAACCAGCGACTGGATATGCCCTTCCCCGTCGCCGGAAAAATAGAAATAGAGAAAGCGCAGGATCGGTGCGAGCCCGACAACAGCGAGCAGAACCCCGACATAGGAAAACATGCGCAAGGGGTGGTACATCGTGTAGATCCGCAGCATCGTCGTCACAGAGTGCAGAACGAACTGAGGCACGTTGGAGAATAGCCGCGAATGGCGTGTGACCGGGTTGGTCTCGACCGGCACGGAGGTCATCGCTATACGCTGCTTGCCGACCTGGATCAGCATCTCGATGGTGTAGCTGAACGGGGAAACAATATTGAGTTGCAGGGCGGCGCTACGCGATATGGCGCGAAAGCCGCTGACGGCGTCCGGAACCGCCGTACCGGACAACCGCCGCACCACGAAACTGCCGACGGTTTGAAGCCGCTTCTTGGTCCACGCAAAGTGCGGATTTCCGGCAATGTGCCGGTCGCCGATCACCACGTCGGCCCGCCGCTCGAGAATCGGCCTGATCAAGTCCGGGATCGACCGGCCGGCGTACTGATTGTCGCCGTCGGTGTTCACGATGATGTCGGCGCCGCGACTCAGGCAGGCGTCGATGCCGGTTCGAAACGCTTCGGCAAGGCCGCGGTTGGTCGTGTGGCGCACCAGATGGTGGGCGCCGGCGGCCAACGCCGCCTCGCCGGTACGGTCGGTGGAGCCGTCGTCGATGACCAGGATCTCGACGACATCTACGCCGGGAATGGCACGCGGGATATCGGCAAGAGTGCGCGCCAGGGTCGCCTCTTCGTTGAAGCAGGGGACTTGGACGATGAGCTTCATCGGTCTTGCCGGTGCAAAGCGAAACCAGAGCCTGACTATGAACGATTGGTTAACACGCCATGGTCTGCAATGCGAGTCCGCCGACGCCACCATGGTTAACCCGGCGCGGAGAAAGCGACAATGCGCGGGTTAACGCTGCGTAAAGGCGATCCGCAAATACTTGAGCCGACGCCCGACCAGAGGGCTCAAGCCAGAGTGCAGCGTCCATGTCCGTCGCCACGATCGCCAGCCAGGTTCCCGCAAGCCCCGAGGCGCGCCCGTGCGAGCTGACGATCCTCATGCCGTGCCTGAACGAGGCGGAAACGGTCGGGATCTGCGTCCGCAAGGCGATGCACTATCTGCAAAGCCGCAACATCGCCGGCGAAGTTGTGATCGCCGACAATGGCAGCTCCGACGGATCGCAGGCCATCGCCTTCGCGCTGGGCGCCCGCGTTATCACCGTGCCGCAGCGCGGCTATGGTGCCGCCTTGCTGGCGGGGATCGCCGCCGCCCGCGGCGCCTATGTGATCATGGGCGACGCGGACGACAGCTATGATTTCAGCGCCCTTGACCCGTTCGTCGCGAAGCTGCGCCACGGATGCGATCTGGTGATGGGCAATCGATTCGCTGGCGGTATCGAACCCGGCGCCATGCCTTTCCTGCACAAATACCTGGGCAACCCGGTGCTCAGCGGATTGGGGCGCCTATTCTTCGGCGCCCCGGTCGGAGATTTTCATTGCGGCCTCCGCGGATTTCGGCGCGACGCGATCGTCGATCTCGGCCTGTGCACCACCGGCATGGAATTCGCCAGCGAGATGGTGGTCAAGGCAACGCTGCGGAAGCTGCGGATCGCCGAGGCGCCCACGACGTTGTCACCAGACGGCCGCACCCGCGAGCCGCATCTGCGGAGCTGGCGAGACGGCTGGCGGCACCTGCGGTTTCTCCTCCTGTTCAGCCCGCGCTGGCTCTTTTTCTATCCCGGCGCGGTGCTCATGACGGTCGGGCTGGCAACCATGCTCTGGCTTCTGCCGGGGCCCCAGCGGATCGGCGGTGTTACCTTCGACATTCATACCCTAGCGTACAGCTCCGCCGCCGTCATTTGCGGTTTCCAAGCCCTGGTCTTCTCGATTTTTGCGAAAACATTCGCGGTCAAGGCACGGCTCATGCCGGAAGACCCGAGGCTCACACGGCTGGGCTCCATCTTCAGTCTGGAGATCGGCATCGTTGCCGGTATCGTGCTCCTGGTCGCCGGGTTGGGCGTTTCGGCATACGCCGTGGACTTCTGGGGCCGTGCCTCCTTTGAAGGACTAAATCCGGTCGTCTCCATGCGTTTCGTTCTTCCCGGCATCACCGCCATCGTGCTGGGCATCGAGGTCGTCTTCTCCTCCTTCTTCTTCAGCGTTCTGGGATTGGCGCGACAATGAGCCTGCTTGGCCGTCTCCATGGAACCTTGGTTTTCGACCGCCGGACGCGCATTCTCGCGGCGCGCCTGGCGGAAATGCTGCCGCCGGCTGCCCGCGTGCTCGACGTCGGATGCGGCGACGGTTCGATCGACCGGCTGGTCAGCGACCTGCGCCCGGATGTCGTCATCACCGGCATCGATGTCATGGTCCGGCCCACCACCCAGACACCGGTCCGGCCGTTCGACGGAAAGACCATCCCGTATGACGACAACAGCTTTGACGTCGTGATGTTCGTCGATGTGCTGCACCATACCGATGACCCGGAAATCCTCTTGCGGGAAGCGCGCCGCGTTGCCCGCCGGTCCGTGATTCTGAAAGACCACACCCGTGACGGCATCCTGGCCGGGCCGATCTTGCGTTTCATGGACTGGGTCGGCAATGCCCCGCATGGCATTGTATTGCCCTACAATTATTGGCCGGAGCTGCGCTGGCATCAAGCGTTTGCGCAGATCGGCCTGCGGCCCCAGGTGTGGCTCGCCAAGCTGGGCCTCTATCCGGCGCCGGCAAGCTGGATTTTTGACCGCTCCCTGCACTTCATCGCCCGGCTGGACCCGGTTTGAGGCGCCTTGCCGACGGCCTCCTCCTCGGGCCGTCATGAACTGACGTCGCAAGGTGTGCAAAGAATACGCGTCAGGCGCGGGCGGCCTCCCGGTTGATCCCCGACTTCATTTTCCGCAACAGCTTCTGTGCCTGGCGAACCAGTCCAGCGGCTCGTTGCGTCTCGCCGGCGGTACGCAGGATGCGTGCGTAGGCAATGAGAGATTGTGTCCGTTCGAATTCCAGCCCCATGGCCTCCTGCTCCGACAGGGCGATGCGTATCGCCCGTTCGGCGCCGGCAAAATCACGCACGCCGCGATGTGCCAATGCGCACGCTCTCGCCCGTAACGCGACGGAATAGGCCCACGGGCGGTTTGCGGTTGTCGCCATCTTTAGGGCGGTGCCCACGGTCGGGAGGGCGGTATCGAGGTCGCCAGCCTCCGCCAGCACGCCGGCCCTACAGGCCTGAAACAAGGACCGGTAGAATCCAAGATTCAGCGTGTCGGCCATACCCAAGGCGGTATCGAGATCGGCAACCGCCTCGGCATAACGGCCGGCGATGGCGAACGCCCGCCCCCGGTAGCCGTAAACCGAATACAGCCGCGGCATATCACCGCTCACGGCCGCCAGCTCAATGGCGTTGGTGAAGGCATGGACCGCGCCCGCCGTATCGCCGCCCCACGTTTGCGCGACACCCATCACGTGCATGCCGACCGCCATCGATCTTGGATCCGCCAGCCGTGCTGCACTGTCGATAGCCGCCTGTGCCTCGGCCACGGCTCTGTCGGCAGCGCCGCTGGCCGCTTCCAAAAGGCAAATCACAGCGGATATGGCCGACTCGTCGACAACCAGGCCACGTCGCTGAGCCATCTTCCGGGCGGTTGCCATCCGATCGATTCCGGCTTGGAAGTTGCCGCCGAGTAGGTGAATGAACTCAAGAATTCGGTCACTCGCCCGCCAAAGACCGTCTTCGTCGACGCGTCCCTTGCCCGCGGCACGTCGGATGTAGCCCCCGCCGATCTCCTCATTGCCAAGGACCGTGTTCAATCGGCCGAGGGCTGCCAGATACCGCGTCCGCACCGTGGCATCCTGTATTGCCGCGATTCGCGCCGTGGAGATGCGGAGCGCGCCGAGTGCCGCTGCAATGTTGCCGGCAAATTCCTCGATTTCCGCAAGACCAAGCCGAGCTTCGACCTCGCATCGGGATTCAGCCGGGCCATCTGCCTCGGCCCGCAGGGCGTGAAGCACACGCCGAAAGGACCGTCTAGCCACCGCAGGCGCGCCCTGACGCATCTGCGCTTGCGCTAACCGAATGTCATTGCGAAGAGCGTCGATAGGACGGCCGGCCGCCCTGTAGTGATGCACCAGCGCTGCAAAATGCGCGATCGGGTTTTCGATTGGCTCGATCGCCACGGCCCGTGCAACCGCCAGGTGAAGCTGCCGGCGACGCGCGGGCAACAAACAGCGGTACTGGGCCAGACGCAACCGCTCTCGGGCAAAGGACAGCACGTCATCTTTTGCGGTAAGGAGGCCGGCGGCGATCAGGGCTTCAACACCTCTCAACGCCGCTTCTTCGGGGATCTTGGCGGCCCGCGCAAGCAATCGATGTCCAATCGCCTCGCCAATGACACTCGCGGTCGCGGCCAGTTGCTTAACCGTGTCATCCAGGCCGTCGAGCCGCGATACGAGTTCCGCGTATAGACCTTCCGGCAGGCCCGCTCGTGTATCGGTCGTGCAGTCATGAGTATCGGCAAGTGCAGCGTCGACCACGATCCCCGGGTTGCCCTCGCTCAGGGCCCAGATATCGCGCAGACTCATCTGCGCTGCCGTGGGGATATGCCGTCCTTGCCGTAGTAGACGCACCAAGGCCGTCACCTGGGCGCGCCCGAGTGCGGGAGTCGCAACGCGATACAACAGCTTGTCGCGATCGAGATCGCGGATCATGTCGGCCAGCTCGCGCCGTTTTCTCAGCGCTTCCGGGCGAACGGTCACGATAAAAAGGATCGGCGATCGCCCCAGGTTGCGCACGGCGTAGGACAACAGCCGGAGGCTAGCTTCGTCCGTAAAATGCAAATCCTCGATGACCACGGCCAGGGCGGCATCTCCGGCGCGCCGGCGAATCAATTTGATCATCGCGTCGAACGCCTGCCAGGGCTCGGTAGAGAGGTCGTGACGTGGCCGGGCAGACGTACCGGGACCGCCTCTTAGAAACGCGAGCTGACGGACGAGCAGCGAGTTCAGAACTGGGTCCCCCTGGGATTCGAGCGCCCACTTGTTCAAAAGGTCATACCAATATGCGAAGGTCATCGACTGCTCCGCTGGACGAGCCCACGCCATGACCATGGCGGCGTCATCCTGTTCCGCGATCCGTCGGAAGCTTGTGAGAAGGGCGGTTTTGCCGGATCCGGCCTCTCCGGCAACAAGCACGAGGCGCGCGCCCGACAGGGCCACCTCGCGAAGATGGTGCCGCAGGGCGGCAAGCTCGCGATCGAAACCGATCAGTGCCGGCGCCTCGTCAGGCATGGCAACAGCCGTCACGGGCGCGGAGGCCGGCGCACCGGACGTCGCGTCACCCGGCAACTCACGCCGCGCCGAGATGTCTTGGTACAGGCTTATCGTTTCGTCGTCGGGAGTCACCCCCAGCTCACGCCGGAGAAGCGATTCGCATTCGCGGTACTGCGCCAAGGCCGCGGCCCGCATGCCGCGCTCGGCATACATGCGCATGAGACGCCGATGAATGTCTTCGCGAAACGGGTCGATGCCGAGGGCCTGACCGGCCCACCGGGCCGCCGGCTCGAGGCTGCCGGCGTCGTCGTGCTGTTCGATCAGGCGACTAAGTCCGTACAACGCCAGATCCCGGAACCGGGATCTCGATTGGTCCAGCCATTCCTCGAAATCGGGCGCATCGGTACTCAGGCCAGCGAGGAATTCGCCTTTGTAGAGAGCCAAAGCCTTGGTCAGCGATGCGTCGTCACCCAGGCCGACCAAGGCCTCGAATTCGGATGCATCGATCTGCACGAGATCGGAATCGAGACTGACCGTCTGGCCGTCGAGATGCAGTATCCTGGCACTGCCGCCGACCAGGTTCTGACCAAGCTTACTCAGGATCTGACGCAGGCTCTGCCGGGCCAAATGCTGTTCCGACTGGCCCCACAATAGGGAGGCAAGTTTGTCCCTGGTATTTGCCGAGCCCAGGGTCGCGCCAAGATAAGCAAGCAACGCGGCCCCTTTGCGGTGGGGTATGGCGATCGCCTCCCCGCCGGCCGAGTCCAGCCGAAAACCGCCGAGCAGTCTCAGGTGAAACAACCCGGTCAAGGCGCGGCGCCGACCCGAAAACGTGCGGGACACCGCCGCCGGGGCAGCGGATCGCCACGAGGCGGAAGTACCGGCAGGGCGCTCATGCATCGCCTCCGCGACCGGCCGTGCCGGGCGGCCCACGGCGCCGGCCGCCGCCGGATATCCTCCCAAGCGCCTTCATCCCCGGCATGGCGCCGATGTCGCCCGGCTTGGTTTCAGCCGGCACCATCTCGGCCGAGACGACTTTCGGCAGATAAAGATGGATGGCCGCCCCACTTCCCACACCGTCAAGTATATCGAGCCATCCTCCAGACTCGACCGCGAAGGCTTGGACGATGCTCAAGCCGATGCCAAGGTGCTCGCCGTCCGTTGCCTCCGGAAGGGGAAAAAGCGAGCGGCCGGCCCAGTGTTGCGGCATGCCTCGGCCCGTGTCCTGCACCGAAAGCCGGACATAGTCGCCAAATTCAAGACCTGACGCGACGACACCGGATTCCGCGGTCAATCGGACATTGGCTGCTTCAAAAAGAATGCGGCCGCCATTGGGCATGGCCTCACAGGCGTTGGCGATCAGCTCCGCCATGGCCCGCGCCAGACCGTCCGGATCCGCCTCCACCGACCATAGCCCGGAATCGAGCACTACCTCGAGGCCGATACCGGCCGGCAAGCCGCGGCGCAAGCGGCGCGAGGCGCGCCCCAGATACCGACTTAATCCGAGGACACGCGGTCTTAGATGCTGTTGCTGGGCAACCGCCTGGAGTCGTGACACCACTCTGTCGGCTCCATCCGCCGCCGCGGCGTTGTCGGTGACGAGCTTCTCGACGCTGGCGCAGAGATGTGAAAAGACACGGGTCAAATGCGTCGAATGCATCGAGCGCCAGTACGCGACATCTCGATTCCTAAGGTCCGTGACATCGCAGAACAAGCAATAAGTCTCGCCCGTCGGAGTCCCGTCCTCCACGACCATCGCCCAGCGGGCCCCCGGTAGCTGCCAGACTTTTTGCTCGCCGAACGTGCGCCACCCGGCCTTGCTTTCAGGGCTGAGTTCCCGGCAGATGTCGTCGTAGCGAACCCCGGGCACGAAAAGGGGCGCGGTGTCGGCAAAGAGGCGACGCATCTCGGCGTTCACCACAATAAGCCGGTCGTGCCGATCGAAGACCAGGACGCCGACGGGAAGCCGGTCGAGGATGGCGCACAGAATGGTACGGTTGCCGTCTCTGTCGCCGCCGGCCCGCCGGTCCGGCTCGCGCGAGTCATTCCGCCGGCGGTGCAGGCTCCCGAGAAGAAGATGCTGCACCTCGAACGGATGAAAAGGCCGCCCCACAAATGACAGCCTGTCGGCCGGCGGTACTCGCGCCACCATTTCCACGGGATGCAAGGTGCCACGTCCCGCCAACACGGCGATCTGTATCTGGGCGTCCAACGCCCGAATACGCTCCGCCGTTTCGATACCGTCGAGGCCGGTGCTTAACTGCATGTCCACGAATGCAATCGAGAACGGTCGATTGGTTTCGCGGCCGTCGCGCACGGCGTCCACCGCGTCCTGCCCCCTGCGAAAGGCGGCCAACTCAACAGTCGGGAACTGATTGTGGTCTACCGTGGCGCCAAAAACTTCACTGTCGAGAGCGAAAAACAGCCCGTCGGATTCCGGCCGGACGTCACGCCCGGCGCATAGGATCCGTCTATACTCACCGATCAGGCTCGGGTCCTCATCGACGACAAGCGCCCGGACCGCCTTGGATGCGGCCATGAAATACCCCCCTCGCCGGTCGGTCTTTGTTTGCCGGCCGATTCTGATCCTATCTTGTTGTCCACCTCACCGACGCCCGGAAGCCAGGCGCTAATTCAAATTGCGATCCGCATGACCGGTCAGTTGCACATTGATCTGGGAGGCGATCAAACTCCAGGTCGTCGCCCCAGCCAAATCGCGGGCCGCCAAACAGCGAGCAAGTTCTTCGGCCGCATAGCTGCTGGCATCCTGCCCAAAGAGACCGACGAGCATAGATGCCGCTTGCCAGGCGTCCTGCAAAAGCTGCGCATCTGCCTGCGTCGTCCGCGCCCCCCCGTCAGCATTCCGATTCAATGCAATAATCCCTTCCGAGAACCCACTTCAGTCACCCGTTGGATTTGTGGCGCATCTCGCCGCCGAATGGTCCAGCACACCGCGCTCGTTCCAGTTCCCCTCCGGCCGAATTAGGACCATGGGATCGTCGTGGATCGTCAGGGCGTCCGGCAGCGGATCCAAGTCGCGTTCAATCTCAATGTACCTATGGTCCGAGAACACGAAATCGGGCCGCCCCATCCTGGCAAACCCGAAGCGCTCCCAGAAAGGAAGCAAGCGTTCCTGCGCGTGGCCATACAGCTTGGCGTAACCCTTCTCACGGCAAAGCGCGACGGCGAACTCGATCACTTCGGCCGTAATGCCGGTCTTGCGAAATTCACGGCGCACGGCCAGGCGCTCGGGCTTGGCGAATCCGGCGAAGTACCGCACTCGGATGGTCGCCGCCGGTTCGTCGTCGATCAGCCCCAGGATTTGAGTTGCGGTAAAGTCGTTCCCGTCAAACTCTTCGGCATAGGGGCAACGTTGCTCATTCATGAAGACGGCCGCCCGGACCACAAACACCTGCATCAGCTCTTCCATGTTGTGCGCCACTTTGATGGTTGTGGCAGCGCGATTCGCCAACACCCGATCGTCAGTCGCCACGGTATCCAGGGCATCGGCATTCCCGTTGACAGAAGAGCTCATATCGATCTCACCTCATACAATTGCTGTGTGATGGCAGACGAGCTGCCGCGGCGGCGGACTGGCGCTCGCAAGCCCCCCTTGACGCCAGGGGCGATACCGCCAACCGGAACTGCCCCGGCGAAGACGGACTGGCGCCGACGTTGCGTCGTGGGCCGGCTCACGAAGCATGGGGAGGTTCGTCGGGACACCAGCCGCACCAGTCGGCCGATATGTACCGGCGAGGGCGCTCTTGAGCCGAATCTTGCCGGGGACGCGCCAGACATTTTGAAAAACCTCCACACAGATGTAACGTACTTGCGATTCGGTTGAGTCTGCAGGCAGGTTTCCCGTATAGGGGGTATACGTTGGCTATGGAGCACGAACGTCTGACACCGTCGCCGTTCGAGAGTTGGGACGATCTCCGATTCTTCCTGGTAACCACGCAAAAGGGCAGTCTCGCTAAGGCCGCCTCTCACATTGGGGTGACCCAGCCGACGGTCAGTCGCCGAATCGAGAATCTCGAAGAGCGCTTGGGAGTTCGACTGTTCGATCGATTGCCCAGCGGCGTCACCCTCACGATCGAAGGCGAAAGCATCCTCGATGCGGCCAAGCTAATCGAGGAGAAAGTGCTCGAGATTCAGATGAACGTCTCGGGTTTGGACAAACGCCTCGAGGGCAAGGTTCGCGTATCGGTAACCGACGGCTTCGCGTCGTACTGGATTGCGCCGCGTTTGCATGCGTTTCAGGAACTTTATCCCAACATATCGTTCGAATTGCTGTGCTCCGTCGAACCTGCCGATGCCCTCAAATGGGAAACCGATATCGGGATTCAGTTCCGCCGGCCCAGCGGGGCGGACCTGGTGGCCACCCGGGTGGCGACTTTTCATTTCGTACCCTGGGCGTCGCCGGCGTACTTGTCTCGGTGCGGGACACCTCGCAACGCCGATGATCTTCTAGGGCATCGCTTGCTTGATCACATCGCCTATCACGGCGACGACGGCGATTGGTCGGAGTGGTACGGTCTGGCCAGCGCGGCGAACCGCATTTGCTATCGAACCAATTCCAGCGCCGCGCTATTGAGCGCGATTCAGAGCGGCCTTGGCATAGCCTTGCTACCGACGTACTCATTGGACTGCGTTACCGGCGTCGTGCCACTCGACATCGGCGTCAGAACCCGCTCCGACGTCTGGCTGTCCTATCATCCGGCTCTTCGGGGCACGGCGCGATTTAGGGTGGCCCTTGAGTGGATCAAGAGCTTGTTCGACAGGAAATCGTGGCTATGGTTTCGCGACGAGTTCCATGCGCCGGTATGCCGCGAACACCCCACTCCATGACTGCTAATTGACCGTTCGGCCGGCGCGCCCGTGACCGCGACGACAGTCGCTGATGGGAATTTCGTGACCGTTCAGGTCGCCGGCGTTTGATTAATTCTTTCTTAGGTATTTCAGGCAAATTCTTCCTGCATTGCGAGCGGGCCGCCCGGTCCGCGAGTGTGATTTTTGTCGTCCAGAAAAATTGGCCCCATGGTATTGCAAGCCATCGACCTTATCTTCGAGTTCGGTCGGTTCGCCTTCATGATCGGCATCGTCACGTTCATCTGTTGGATCGGATGGAGCCGCCAGTTGCACGGCAACTGGGCCTGGCGGTTCTCAGTTCTTGCTTTTCTGTTGCTTCTGTTCGGCGCCGGTGTCGACGTAATGGACGAACATGAAACGACCCGTGCTTACTTCGGTTGGACAGACTCGACGTTCAATTTGATGATTGAAAGTGCCGGCTACCTCGGCGGCTTTGGCTTCATGTTCCTGGCTGCTTGGCGGTGGCTGCCGCATTCGGACACCCTCATACGCGAGAAACTGTTGGCGGAATCGTCCCGGAGCGCTGCCGAACGGCAACATGATATGCTGCGCAATCAACTCACTCAGGCTCAGAAAATGGAGGCGATCGGTGTACTGACCGGCGGGGTCGCCCACGATTTCAATAACTTGCTGATGGTCATAGACGGATACACCCGCCGGGCGGCGGATAACCGGCACAAGCAACCCATTGTTGATGACGCCTTGCAGCAGGTCCTCGCCGCAACTCAGCGAGCGGCGGCCCTGACGAAACAACTTCTGGTCTTCAGCCGGCGCCAAGCCATGGAGAAAATGGTCGCGCGGGTGGCGGACGTGATCGCGAGTATCCAGGGTCTGCTGGTTCAAGCAGCCGGTGAGCGGATCACGCTTCTGCTGGAGATCGACGACGGCGGGTCATACATCGAAACCGACAGCAACGAATTTTGCCAGACACTGCTCAACCTGACCATCAATGCGCGCGACGCGATGCCTGACGGCGGCGTCCTCACGATTGCCAGCCGCCTGGTCAACGACCGGAAAGGCATGGGTGACGCAGTCGAAATATCCGTGACCGATACCGGCGTCGGTATGGATGAAGCCACGGTCGAGCGCATCTTCGAACCCTTCTTTACAACCAAGGTGCGCGGCAAGGGAACCGGACTGGGGCTGGCGACCGTATATGGATTCACGCAGGCTTTTGGCGGTGAAATTGGCGTGCGGAGCACGCCCGGATACGGAACGACCATGAGCCTATTCTTTCCCGTTTCCGAGCGGACTTTGATAGAGGTGCCGACGGAGACCACCCATGCCGTCCGTGGCGGTAGTGAAACGATCTTGCTCGTCGAGGATAACCAGCCGGCCCTGAAACTCATTCACGAAACCCTGACCGAGTTTGGTTATGAGGTCCTTTCTGCGCCAAGCGGATTTGAAGCCTTGGAGATCGAGATGAATTGCAATTCCGCCATCGATCTCATTCTGACCGATGTCGTTATGCCGGGCCTGAGTGGTATCGATGTGGCCCGGGCTGTCCGGAACAGGCGGCCGGGTGCAAAGATCATCTTCATGTCCGGCTACACGGACGAGTTCAAGAAGATCGGGCAATTGCCGGTTGGCGCAACATTCCTGCAAAAGCCCGTGGATTTGAACCGGCTCGCCAAGGCGATCCGAACTCGATTGGATCAACCCGAATTGTCGGAAGCAAGCTAGGATGGCCCTGTGGCAAATGTGACGGACAGATTTAATAACTTTCGTATCTTGCTGGTGGAGGATGATCCGCAGTCCCTGAACCTCATCCGGGCGATGCTCAACGACCTGGGCATCTATCAGGTTCAAACAGCCAGCAATGGATTGCAGGCCAAGATTCTCCTCGAAGACGCCGCAGCAAACGGTCTTGCCAACGTCGTGCTGTGCGATTGGATGATGCCGCTGGTTTCAGGCATCGACCTTCTCCGCCATGTCAGACAAAGTATGCCGACGATACCCTTCTTGATGATCACCGGACAGGCGGACGAAGTGTCGGTCAACGAGGCCCGCACCGCTGGTGTCACCGGCTACATTCTTAAACCGTTTACCTTGGATGATCTTCGCAAAAAGCTGTGGATCGTTAAGGACGTCCTGACCCTCGGCTCGCCGACGGCGCTCGGTGACGATGCCGACGAAACGGGCTCTTGGGGAAAGTAGAGAGGTGCTAATATCGTTATTTTTCAATTATTTACGGTTTTATATTGATTTAATAAACGAGCTGTTGGCTGGGCGTGTCCGCGTTTCCCCGCCGCCCGGCGCAGCATAAGATACCGGCTCGCCCCCGCTTTCAGCCCTTCCCTGGGGGCAATCCACGCTGGGGCGGCCAAGATATGGTTAAGCATTTGTCGCTAAGCTAATCGGTCCGTCGCCGAGCGAGCCATATCAGGTCCATGAACACATCAGCCGCCAATACTTTGCGCGAGGCGCCGGGGCACGGCTTCGCGGATGACGTGCAGTTTCTGGCGGCCTACAGCCAATTCTTTGCGGTCTCACAGGACCTGGAGGCAACCCTGGAGACGGCGCTTGCCGGCATAGTCCAGGGTATCCAGGCGGACTCGGGAGCTCTTTACCTGCTCGACCAGGATGGCGGCGACTTGGTGTGCCGCGCCGTCGTCGGTTTCCACGACGCGCGCGGCAAACGGGCAAGTCCTGAAGAGGATATTCTCGGCCGTTGCCTCCGCCGCAATGCCATTGAGTCGACGGCCGAGGAAATCGGCGCCCCGGTGCGCGCGCGGTCGATCTTGTGCGCCCCGCTGGCGGCCGACGGCCGGCCCTTCGGCGTCATCCAGGTCGCCAGCGACCGGGCCGACGGCAGCTTTACCAGCCGCGATACCAATCTTCTGCAAATCATGGCGAATTCGGCGGCGCTTGCGGTGGCCAACGCGCATAAGGCCGAAGATCTGGTGCGCCAGGAGGTGATGGAACGCGAGGTCTACCTGGCAGCCGAGATACAGCGCAGCTTGCTCCCACCGGCCGGCCAAAATGGCTTGCCGATCCATGGCTATAATCGGCCTATCAGATTGGTCTCGGGCGACTTCTTCGACTACTTCGTACTGCCGGATCAACGCATTCCGTTCGCCCTTGGCGACGTATCGGGAAAAGGCATCAACGCGGCACTACTCATGTCCAAGGCGGCTAGCCTATTTCGTTGCCTAGGTAAGCGTAGCGACGACCCGGCCTCGATCCTGTCGATCATCAACAAGGAGATTCACGAGACCAGCAGCCGTGGCATGTTCGTGACCATGGTCGCCGGCATCTATGACCCGGCAACCGGTCTACTGCGCTTCGCGAATGCTGGGCACGAACCGCCTCTCCTGCGCAAACGCGACCGCAGCTATCAAACCTTCCCCGCCGAGGCACCGCCTCTGGGGATCGTTCCAGACATGGAATTCCGCACCACGGAGGCCGCGCTTGACGACGGCGAGTTTTATATCTTTAGCGATGGCCTGATCGAATTTCAATATGGCGACCAGGAAGAGCTTGGTGTCGAAGGTTTGATCCAACTGGTCGAAGGCCTAGCTGACGTACCGCTGGCGGAGCGTCTAAAGACCTTGCTGAACACCCTCGACCGCGAAGGTTGGGCGTTGCACGACGATCTGACCGTGCTGGCCATAGGTGAAGACAGAGGCCGCGCCGATGACTAGTGCATCCTTCCAGGTTCCGGCTTCCGAAGACACAGCCGAGCCGCTGCTCGAGCTGCACTTCACGGCTTGTGCCGATCGCCTGAAGCTTATACGCGACAGCATCCGAGCTACCGCGCGTATGTGCGGCTTCGATGACGGCACGGCGCAAAGCATCGTACTCGCGGTCGATGAGGCGTGCCAAAACATCATCGTGCACGGGTATGGCGAACGCGGCGAAGGCATCGTGATCCTGGGATTGTATAGAAGCGATGCCGGCATCCTCGTCCGTCTGCGCGATTTCGCCCCACGGGTCGATCCCACGAAGGTCAAACCGCGGGCACTGAACGATGTGCGGCCCGGCAAACTCGGTAGCTACTTCATCCGCGAGATCATGGACACGGTCGAGTTCCGTCCAGGGCCGGAAGGCAAGGGAAATCTGTTGGAAATGACAAAGCATACAGGTGAACCACAATGAGCAAATCGGACAAACCACAACAAGAACCCAGTGTTGTCCGCTTAGCCGGCAGCGTCGATCTAGAGCATGCCCCGGACGTGCGTAAGATGCTGCTCGATGCCGTGGCGTTGGGCCGCAACGTATTGGTCGACCTTTCGGCCGCGTCGTACATCGATAGCTCCGGTATCGCTTGCTTGATCGAAGCTTTGCAAAAAGCCCGGAGCGCGGGTGCCGATCTGGGTCTTGTGGCGGTCAGCATTCAGGCCATGCGTGTGCTTGAGTTAGCACGCCTCGACATGGTGTTCCCAATTCACGACGACATCGCCGCCGCCACCGCGGCCGACGCATAGGTTGGTTAGGAGAATCCTTTGGTGTTGCGTTACGTAGAACAGGCTGGCCGCCGTACCCTTGACGGCCTCGACCAGATGGGCCGCGCCAGCAGCCTCCTGGGCGAAAGCCTGTTCTGGACCTTCTTGGGCCGCCGCTGGCGTCAACCCGTGCGCGTGCGCGCTGTGTTCGCGCAAATGATGCAGATCGGCATCGCGGCAGTGCCGATCACCACACTTCTTGCCACCGCCATCGGTGTCATGTTGGCGGTACAAAGTCTTTATTCGCTGGGACTGTTCGGCGCTCAATCGTTCGCCCATGTGGGCATCTCGCTGTCGCTTACCCGTGAATTCGCGCCGTTGATCGTCGGCATCCTCATTGCCGGGCGCTCCGGATCCGCGCTGGCCGCGCGGATTAGCACTATGTCGATCAACCAAGAGGTGGATGCCCTGCGCGCCATTGGTATCAACCCGGTGCGTTTTCTGGTCGCCCCGGCCCTTCTGGCCATGCTGATCATGCTGCCCAGCCTGACCATGTGGGCGAACCTCGTTGCCCTGAGCGCCGCCGGGTTGTTTGTCAGCGCCTCCCTCGATGTGTCGCTGGCTGCCTACATTTCCAACACCATGAGTGTCCTGGTGCCAAACGATGTCCTGCATGGGTTGGGCAAGAGTATCCTGTTCGCCGTCCTTATCGTCATCGTCGCGGCGCTCAACGGGTCGCGCGTGACCGGCGGTGCCGAAGGGGTCGGCCGTGTAACGACACGCTCGGTGGTGCACAGCATCTCGGCCATCGTCCTGGCCGACATGATCTTTGGCTACCTGGCGACACAGTGAGATGAGCACTCTGCCCCAGACCCAGACCAGCGCTCCCCGAGCCGCAGCCGTCGAGGTGCGGGGCCTGTGCGCCGGCTATGGCGATACCCAGGTGCTGCACGATTTGGACCTGGAAGTGCGCGAGGGCGAGATCATGGTGATCATGGGCGGCAGCGGCTCGGGCAAGAGCACGCTGCTGCGCCTGCTGATCGGCTTGGAGTTGCCGCGGGTCGGCACCCTGAGCCTACTCGGCCATGAAACGGCCCGGTTGGGCCCTGTCGAGATGCTCGATCTCCGCCGCAAGCTCGGTGTCGCCTTCCAGGGCGGGGCTCTGTTCAGTTCCATGAGTGTCGCCGAGAATATCAAGCTGCCGTTGCGCGAGCACACCAAGCTCGACGAGGCGACCATGGACATCATGGCGCGCCTGAAGCTTGAGGTGGTGAACCTATCCGGCTTCGGCGATCTTATGCCGGCGGAGTTGTCCGGCGGCATGTTGAAGCGGGCGGCCATTGCCCGCGCAATCGTCATGGACCCACGGCTCCTGTTCTTTGACGAGCCGTCGGCCGGCTTGGACCCGATCGTCTCAGCCGCCCTCGACGAGTTGATCCTGCGCCTGCGCGAGGCCATGGGCATGACCATCGTCGTGGTTACGCACGAGGTCGAGAGCGCCTTCAAGATCGCTGACCGCATCACCATCCTCGACCGGGGCCGTATCCTTGAAATCGGCACGCCGGAGGAGGTGCGAAATAGCTCCAACGAGCGCATCCAAAACATGCTCAACCGACGCTCCGCCGAGGAGCCGCTTGAGCCGGCCGCATACCTGCGGCGACTAACCGGGAATGCCTGAGGCGATTATGTACAATCAACGCACCAACTACGTGATCGTCGGTTTCTTTGTTACCGCCATGCTGACTGCCGCGGTGGTCTGGATCGTGCTGTTGACGGGGCGAACCGGACCGCGCGACTCATATGTGTTGATCTTCGAGAATGTCGCGGACGTAAAGTTCGGCACCCAAGTGCGGTACGAAGGCTTTCCCGTCGGCGAAGTCGAGGCCATAACCCCTCTGCCCGACGGCGCCCGTATGCGCTTCCGCGTTGAAGCCAGTATCAGCCGCGGTTGGCAAATCCCCCAGGACAGCGTGGCGCGCATCACAGCCTCGAGCTTCCTGGCCGCCAAGACCATCGACATAGCCAGCGGCACAAGCCCGGAGGCCATCGCCGCCGGTGGTGAAATCGGCACCGCACCGGCCGGCGATATGTTTGCCGTCATGGCGACGGCGGCGGCCGAGCTAACCCAGCTCAACCGCGAGAGCATTCGCCCCTTGCTGGCAACCCTCAATGATCTGGCGGGAACATTGGCCGACGGCGCGCCGCGTATCACCGAAGATCTGACATCCGTAACGCAGCGAATGAACGATGGTCTCGCCGCCATGCAGGACATCCTGGCGAGTGACAACGTCCAGGCTATCCGCCGCGTGATTCAGAATGCGGAAAGCACATCCGACACCCTGGCGACGACTCTGCGCCGCACCGACAATTTGGCACGCAACCTGGACGAGTTGATCGAGGAGAACCGAGGGAACCTCGATCAGTCTCTCGAAGATGTTCAGTACACGCTGCGGTCGATGACCCAGACGGTCGACTCGATCGTCTACAACCTGGATGGCGCCGCACGTAACATGAATGAATTCAGCCGCTTGATCCGCCAGAACCCAGGACTTCTGTTGGGCGGGTCCCCTCGTGAAGCAGTCTCACCCGCCACCAGTAGCGGCGATTCCGCCAGCACCGGCGAGGTCATCCAATGAAGCACCTACGCCTCCTTTTCTGCGCGCCACTTCTCCTGCTCAATGGTTGCTTCAGCTCGGCGCCGCCGGTGCCGCGCGATCACTATTACCGTGTTCTAGTTTCCGCGCCCGCACGTAGCGATGGTCCCATGCTGCAGGGCGTTCTTTCGGTCGCACCTCTGGAAGCCGATGGCCTCTTGCGCGAACGCCCTGTGGTCTATAGCGCCAGCGGCGAGTCGTATGAGATGCAGCAACACGACTATCACTACTGGACCGATCCGCCGCCGCGAATGTTGCAAATCCAGTTGATCAGTTACCTGCGGCACAGTGGCTTGGCCGAGACGGTCGTCGCACCGGATCTTCGCATCGAGGCCGACTACGAACTGAGCGGTAGGATCAAGCGTCTGGAGCGTTTACTTGGCGGCGGCCCGCCGCGCGTGGTCGCGGAGATAGAGTTGGCTCTGGTTGAGAGCAAGTCGAACCGATTGATCCTCGTGCGCAGTTATAGCGCCGAGGTCCCCAGCGCCGACGAAAGTGTTACCTCGTCGATCACGGCGCTCAACACTGCCCTATCCCGAATCTTTGAGAGTTTTCTGACTGATGCGGGTTGGAGTAAATCCGCTGACGTAGCTCCCGCCTCCGGCTAAGTTACAATTCTATGTTTACAGGCAAGTGCTAGGTCGTATATGTAGATTCCAATACAAAACTGCATCAGCCGATACAAAAACAGGTTGAGCAGATATGCCGCCGAGGGAGAATTAAGAATGAGTAGAGAAGCGGGAGGGGAGCTTATTCGGCTCACCGGGGAAATCGTCGTGTCTTATGTTGGCAATAACCAGGTGCCGGTTTCCGATTTGCCAGCAGTCATCAATGTTATTGCCGGGTCGTTGCGGTCACTCGAGCCATCCGACGATGCACCGGAGGCAGGACTGAAACGTCGCGTGTCGGTGAGTCGATCGGTGACCCCGGAGTACATCGTCTGTCTGGAAGACGGTCGCAAGCTGCGCACCTTAAAGCGGCATCTGCGGACGGCATTCGGCCTGACGCCGGAAGAGTACCGGGCCAAGTGGGGCTTGCCATCGAACTATCCGATGGTCGCACCATCTTACGCCGCATACCGTTCCAAGTTGGCTAAGCGGATCGGGCTTGGCCGTAAGACCGAGGGACCGACCATCCGCAAGGCAGGGCGCGGCTAACCGGTTTCGGTTTAGTCGGCCCGGTTGGGCGAGTCAGGCCGGACGGGGACAGTCGCCTCGCCGGCCCCGGTCGAACAACAACACGTCAAGTTGGGCATCTTTCGCCCGGTATGACTGCGCGAAATCGGCGGAATTCTGGGCTGTTCCCGGATTCTTAACCACTTTGCGGCATAAATGTCCTTTGGTCAGCGCCCGGTTAGGTGCTGCCGCATAGTGTCCTGGAACTGAAGTTGATGGCATATAGGACGGGCATGCAGGTTTCTCGGCTAGGAGTGGGGTCCGCCGCGATGCTGTCGCATCGCAAGGGGCCCACGACGACGACCGAGGGGCCTGCATGCCCGCCGTCCGGTCGCTTATCCCGCCCTCTGGCGGGCGTCAGGACCGCTCGACGATGTCCCGCATCGCCAGCACGGCCCTTCCTACCCAGAGGTCGGGATAAGCGATCCTATATGTCACCAACTTCAGTTCCAGGACACTAGCGCACGCCATGCGAATTCTCCAAGTCGAGGACAATCCGGTCGCGGCAGAAGGCATCGAGAAGATGCTCGCCACGAAAGGCCATCAGTGCGTGACCACGCCGTATGGCGAAGATGCCGTCGCCCACGCTTCCAACGAGACATTTGATCTGATCCTCCTCGATATCATGCTACCGGACATCGACGGCTACGAGGTCCTACGCCGCCTGGGTCAATCGGGCGTTACGACCCCGGTCGTCATTCAAACCGGCCTGGTCAACCGCGACGACCCCGGCAAGGGCGCTAGCCTCGGCACCAAGTACTATCTGCTCAAGCCGTTCAGCCGGGATGAGTTGAGCGACTGCATCGAAGCCGCGGTTGCTGACAATTCCGACTCTCCCATCAACGGTCATGGCAAGGATGAATTCGAACGGCGTGAGGAATTTCGGGATACTGGGCCAAGCCGCCGCCGTCAGGCCCGCACCCGCACGTTGAAATCAGCGCAAATCGTTTACAACAACGCCAGCTGTGTGGCCGACTGCACGGTAATTAATACGTCCGAGGGGGGTGCGGCGCTGCAGCTGAACGACTTCCTTGAGTTTCCATCCAATTTCCAGCTCAAGATACACCGCGGCGCCAGCCACCACTGTGAGGTCTGCTGGCAACGTGGCAACAAGATGGGCGTGCGGTTTCTGGAGAGTTAGAAACCGACCTCATCGCCACCCTTAAAGCTCAACATCTCACGGGCCTCGGCCGGTGTTGCTATCTCCAACGACAACCCTTCCAGTACCTGCCGAATTTTTCGCACCTGCTGGGCGTTGCTCTCAGCCAAGGCCCCCGGCCCGGCCCACAAATTATCCTCCAAACCTACGCGAACATTCGATCCCATCGCCGCGCCCAAGGTCGCCAACGGTATCTGACTGCGCCCGGCGCCCAGGATAGACCATTGGTAGGCGTCACCGAACAGGCGATCGGCCGTGCGCCGCATGTGCATGAGGTCTTCGGGATGCGTGCCGATACCGCCGAGGATGCCGAATACGGTTTGCACGAAAAGCGGCGGCTTCACCAATCCGCGTTCCAAGAAATGCGCCAGGTTGTAGAGATGTGAAATATCGTAGCACTCGAACTCGAAGCGGGTGCCGTTACCACTGCACGCCGCCAGGATGCTTTCGATATCCGCATAGGTGTTCTTGAAGACCAAATCCTTGCTTTTCTCCAGGTGCTGCCGTTCCCAATCGTGCTTGAGGTCCTTGAACCGAGACAGCATGGGGAACAGGCCGAAATTCATCGACCCCATGTTCAACGAGGCCACCTCGGGCTTCAGACGCACCGCCGGCTGCATCCGCTCCTCCACCGGCATCTGCGGCCCGCCCCCTGTGGTGATATTGATAACCGCATCGGTTGCCTGCTTGATACGCGGTAGGAAGCGCAGAAAGACCGCTGGGTCCTGGGTCGGCCGGCCATCCTCGGGATCGCGGGCGTGTAGGTGCAGGATGGCCGCCCCCGCCTCGGCCGCGCCGATAGCCGCGGCGGCGATTTCATCGGGCGTCACTGGCAGAAACGGCGACATGGACGGGGTGTGGATCGAGCCCGTCACGGCGCAGGTGATAATGACTTTGCGGGCCTTGGCCATCGCGTTTCCTCCTTCTATATGCGGCACCCCCAGGATGCGCCGGCGGGCGCCGGCACTCAAGATAAAGGGATGTTCCAACGCACCTTCCCGCTGGCACGGGCCGGGCCATCCCGATAAAGTAGGGCCTTAACCAGTGACGCCGCGTAGCACGCCGGGCGTTGCGGTGCATATAAAGTCGTGCAGGGAGGTCTTCTATGACACAAGGATTGTTCCGCAAGGGCTTGACCGCCCTGGCGTTGGCCGGGGCGGTCGTCGTGGCCGCCATCACCGGCGTTCAGCCAGCCGCGGCCGAGAAAATCAAGGTTGCCGCCATTTACACGCTTCCGGTCGAGCAGCAATGGATCAGCCGTATCCACAAGGCGCTGAACACCGCGGCTGAGCGCGGTGATATCGAGTACGTCTATTCCGAGAATGTGGCCAATACGGACTATGAGCGCGTCATGCGCGAGTATTCCGAAGCCGGCCAGAACCTGGTCGTTGGCGAGGTCTTCGCTGTCGAGCGCGCGGCCCGCGCCGTTGCCAAGGATTATCCGAAGACAGCGTATCTCATGGGCTCCAGCTTTGGCCCGTCGGGCGACAACTTTTCTGTCTTCGACAACTGGATCCATGAACCCTCGTACCTGACCGGCATGATCGCCGGTAGCTTGTCCAAGAGCGGTGTCATCGGCATGGTTGGCGGCTATCCGATCCCCGAGGTTAACCGGCTAATGCATGCCTTTATGGACGGTGTTCGCGAAGTGAAGCCGGATACCAAGTTCTTGGTCTCCTTCATCGGTAGCTGGTACGACCCGCCGAAGGCCAAGGAAGCGGCCTTTGCCATGATGGATACCGGTGCCGATATCATGTACGCCGAGCGGTATGGCGTATCGGATGCCGCCAAGGAACGTGGCGTCATGGCCATCGGCAACGTCATCGACACCCAGAACGAGTATCCGGGTACGGTCGTCGCCAGCGCCCTTTGGCACATGGAACCGACCATCGATAAAGCTATCGAGGCGGTGAAGTCCGGCTCCTATGAGGCCGCCGATTACGGTAGTTACAGCTTCATGAGCCAAGGGGGCGGGTCGTTAGCACCCATCGATCCCAAGCTCGTCGACGAGAAGACTCTGGCCGCGGTTAAGATTCGCGAGCAGGAGATTCGCGACGGCCTGTTCCGCGTCAACGTCAACGATTCGGAGCCGAAGTCGAGCAAGTAGGGCTTCGACGATTCGACGATGAATGAGTCTGTAAACCGCAAGCCGGAGGACCTTGTCCTCCGGCTTCGCGGGATTACCAAACAGTTCGGCGACCTGGTGGCGAACGACGCCATCGACCTCGACCTGGCGCGAGGCGAGATCCTGGCCCTGCTAGGCGAGAACGGTGCCGGCAAGACCACACTGATGAACATCCTATTCGGCCATTACGTGGCGGATGCCGGCGAAGCGCACGTGGCCGACGCCAGCGGCACGCTCGCCCCCTTGCGCGGCGGCTCGCCGAACGCCTCCCTGCTGGCCGGCATTGGCATGGTGCATCAGCATTTCACCTTGGCCGAAAACCTGAGCGCCCTGGACAATATCATCCTCGGCACCGACTCGCTGTTTCGGCCCTGGCAACGGCAACGCGACGCCCGCCGCAAACTGGCGGCCTTGATGGACCGCTCGGGCCTGCTGGTCGACCTGGACGCGACCGTTGCGACCCTGTCGGTTGGCGAGCGTCAGCGTATCGAGATTCTCAAGGCGCTGTACCGGGACGCCCGTATTCTTATTCTTGACGAACCGACCGCCGTCCTCACCCCGCAGGAAAGCGAGAGCCTGTTCGCCACCTTGCGGCGATTGGCGAGTGATGGCCTGTCGGTGGTCTTTATCTCGCACAAACTGGCCGAGGTGCTGGCGATCTCGGACCGGGTCACGGTACTGCGTGGCGGCCAAGTGGTCGCCAACGTCGCCGCCGCCGGCACCGATGGACCGCGCCTGGCCGAGATTATGGTGGGGCGACCGATCCCACCAACCGTCCGGCAACCCATGGCACCCGGCGAGGCCGTCCTCGAACTAGCCGAGGTGCACGTCCCCGGCGAGCACAATCGCCCTGCCCTCACCGATGCCAATTTAAAGGTCCGACGGCACGAGATCATCGGCATTGCCGGCGTTTCGGGAAATGGTCAGGCGGCGCTATCCAACCTGATTTGCGGTCTGGCGGCCCACGACCACGGGCGCTTTGAGATATTCGGCCGCACTGCCGTCGTCGGCTCGCCCGGACGGATGATTGCCGCCGGCGTCGGCCGGATCCCCGAGGATCGTCTGCATGACGGCATCGTCAACGGCATGGTGGTCTGGGAGAACCTGCTGCTCGAGGACTACAACCGAGCGAAATTCGTCCGCGCCGGTTTTCTTCGCCATGGTGCCGCGCGGGCGAATGCGCGCCAGGTAATCGAGGCCTTCGATGTCCGCTGCCCAGGACCGGAGGCGGCCACACACCTGCTATCCGGCGGCAACATCCAGAAACTGATCCTCGGTCGGGTGTTGAACCGGGAGCCCGGTCTCATCCTGGCCAATCAACCGACGCGCGGCCTGGACATCGGGGCCGTCACGTATGTGCACAGCCGCTTGCTGGAGGCCCGCGGCGCCGGCGCCGGCGTCATTCTCATTTCCGAGGATCTGGACGAACTGCTGACGTTGTCCGACCGGATTGCCGTGCTCTACCGCGGCCGCTTGTCGCCGGCGATGGCTACCGAGGATGTAACCATTCGTCGCCTGGGCCTGATGATGGCCGGGCAGACTAGCGAAGGTGCCGCCGCCGATGCGGCTTGAACCGCGCAGCAACGTTCCGGTTCACCTTGCCGTTCTCGCCCCGGCGGGCGCGGTCGTCCTGGCGTTGGCCCTAACCGCCATTCCGCTGCTGTGGGCGGATGTGCCGGTGGCACAGGCCTATGCCCTGATCTTCGAGGGGGCCTTGGGCTCCCGCTTTGCGTTGACCGAGACATTGGCGCGGGCAACACCCCTGATCTTCACTGGCCTAGCGGCGGCGGTCGCCTTTCGCGCCCGCCTGTGGAACATCGGCGGCGAGGGGCAGCTCTACATCGGCGCCCTGGCCGCGGTGGCCGTCGGGTCCGGAGCCATCGCCGCTCCGCCGATGGTGATGATTCCCATGATCCTGGTTCTCGGTGCCTTGGCGGGCGCCCTGCTGATGCTTATTCCGACATTGCTGAAGCTACGCCTTGGCGTTGACGAGGTGGTTACCACCTTGCTGCTGAACTTCGTTGTCCTGCTGTTTGTCTCGATGATGATCGAGGGACCCATGAAGGACCCGATGGGCATGGGCTGGCCACAAACGGCGCCGATGATTGACGAGGCGACGCTGCCCAAGCTCATCGACCGCACAAGAGTCCACACCGGCCTGATCCTGGCTTTGGTCGCGGCGGTCGTCGTGTGGGTCCTGGTCAACCGCACCACCTGGGGGTTCGAGATGCGCGCCGTCGGCGCCAGCCCGGCAGCCGCCCGCTTCGCCGGCATGCCGGTCGCCCGGGTGATGGTAAGGGTCGGCCTGATTTCCGGCGCGTTGGCTGGCCTGGCCGGTGTCGGTGAAGTCGCCGGTCTGAAGGGTTATCTGACTCTCGATCTGTCGCCCGGATTCGGCTACAGCGGCATCGTCGTCGCCATGCTGGCGCAACTGAATGCGTTGGCCGTGGTGGTCTCGGCCCTGTTCGTCGCCGTGGTCTTCGTCGGCGCCGATTTCATGAGCCGGAGCATTGGTGTTTCCAACTATCTGGCAAATCTGATCGTCGCCACATCGCTGCTGACCATGCTGGCGGCATCGTTGGCGACCCGCTATCGCCTGCGCCTGCGGTGAGGGAGGTGCGTGCATGAACGAGATTCTCGAGATCCTGTTGTCGGTCAGCTTCTGGGCCGCGGCCCTGCGCATCGCCTCACCGCTTATTCTCGGTACCCTGGGTGAGCTGGTTTGCGAGCGCGCCGGGGTTCTGAACCTGGGCATCGAGGGGATCATGACGGCCGGTGCCATGGCCGGTTGGATGGCCGTCTATCAGGGCGCCGATTTATGGACCGGGGTCGCCGTCGCCGCCGCGATCGGCATGATTTTAGGCTTCATCCATGGCGTGTTCACGGTGCCGCTTGGCCTGTCGCAGCATGTGACGGGTCTAGGCTTAACCTTGCTAGCAACCAGTCTGAGTTATTTCACCTACCGCATGATCCTGCCGGACGTGCCCAGCCCACCGCGCATCGAGGCGTTTCAGCCGCTGGCCATTCCGTATCTCTCGGACCTGCCGATCATCGGGCCGGCCATATTCGAGCAGACACCGCTGACCTATTTCGCCCTGATCGCCGTCGCGGTCGTCGCCTTTGTCCTCTACAAGACACCGTTGGGTCTGGCCGTGCGGTCGGTCGGCGAGAACCCGGCGGCCGCCGAGGCGCAGGGCATCGATGTCTATGCGGTGCGTATCGGCGCCGTCATGGTCGGCAGCGGCCTGATGGCGGTGGGCGGTGCATTTCTGACCATGTCCGCGTTCAACGCCTTCTTCTTCGAGATGGTGGCCGGACGCGGTTGGATCTGCATTGCCTTGGTGGTCTTTGCCTCCTGGCGGCCGGGAAAAGCCCTGTTGGGCGCCTTTTTGTTCGGCGCGTTCGATGCCTTTCAGGTGCGCCTGCAACAGGTGGTCGGCGGCGATATTCCCTATCAGATCTTCCTCATGTTGCCATATTTGCTGAGCATCCTGGCCCTGATCGTCATGTCGCGGCGGGCCGCCTATCCCAAGGCGCTGATGATTCCGTACCGTAAAGGCGAACGTTGAGCATGGACCTGATCCTACGCGACGGTAATCTGCCGGATGGCCGCACCGGTGTCGATATTGGCATCAAGGACGGCCGTATCGCCGCCGTCGAGCCAAAGCTATCCGCCAAGGGGCGGCACGAGATCAACGTGGCGGGCCAACTGGTCTCGCCGCCGTTCGTCGACGCGCATTTCCATATGGACGCCACCCTGTCCTATGGCTTTCCCCGCATCAACACCTCCGGAACCTTGCTTGAGGGCATCGCCCTGTGGGGTGAGTTGAAGCCGCATCTGACGGTCGAGGAAATCGCCGATCGGGCGCTGACCTATTGCGACTGGGCGGTGGCGCGGGGCTTGCTGGCGATCCGCAGTCACGTTGATATCTGCGACGACCGGCTGGTCGCCGTCGAGGCACTTCTCGCGGTGCGCGAACGGGTCAAGGCGCACATCGATTTACAGCTTGTCGCCTTCCCGCAGGACGGATATTTGCGCGCGCCCAATGCTGTCGACAACCTAGCCCGGGCGTTGGACATGGGCGTCGACGTGGTCGGTGGCATTCCTCATTTCGAGCGCACTATGGCGGACGGCGGCGCCTCGATCCGGGCCCTGTGCGAGATCGCCGCGGCACGGTCCTTGCGTGTGGATATGCACTGCGACGAGACCGACGATCCGATGTCGCGCCATGTCGAGACCCTGGCGGCGGAGACGCGCCGACTTGGCCTGCAAGGCCGGGTCACGGGATCGCACCTGACCTCCATGCACTCCATGGACAACTACTACGTCAGCAAGCTGATTCCGCTGATGGCCGAGGCCGAGTTGTCGGTGATCGCCAATCCCTTGGTCAATATTGTCATTCAGGGCCGGCACGATACCTATCCGAAACGCCGGGGCATGACCCGGGTGCCGGAATTGATGGATGCCGGCCTGACCGTCGCCTTCGGCCAGGATTGCTGCATGGATCCGTGGTATCCGCTAGGTTCCGGCGAGATGCTCGAGGTCGCGCACATGGGGCTGCATGTCGCCATGATGACCGGCAGCGAGGCCATGCACGCCTGCTTCGACGCGGTGACCGTCAACGCGGCCAAGATCATGGGTCTGGAAGGCTACGGCATCGCGCCGGGCTGTCACGCCGACCTGGTGGTCCTGCAAGCCGGCAACCCGGTGGAAGCCATCCGACTACGCGCCACCCGGCTCTATGTCATGCGGCGCGGTCGTATCATCGCCAGAACACCGCCGACGGCTACCAGCCTCGATATGCCGGGACGGCCGCCAGACGTGGACTTTATGCGAGCAGTTAACTAGAGCAGCTTACTTGGTCCCGTACAGACGGTCGCCGGCGTCGCCAAGGCCGGGCACGATGTAGCCGTGGTCGTTCAGGTATTCGTCGATGGCCGCCGTGAAGATGGGCACGTCCGGGTGCGCCTCGCGCATGGCGGCGATACCTTCCGGCACGGTCAGCAGG
>JAJFGP010000152.1 GCA_021776055.1 Kiloniellaceae bacterium | reverse complement strand
GATAACCGCCAACGTCAGAAACGTGAGCAAAATCTTGTGGTTGAAAGCCAAAAGCTGACCCGTGCTCAAGTATTCCTCGGCCACCCCGGTTACGATCCCAACCGTCAAGACCGCGGCCGCCGCGCCCAGCAACCGCACCTGCAGGATCGAGGCGTCCGAAACCGACGGCAGCTTGTGGGTCAGGGCGGTTGGCCGCTTGCGCTTCATCGCCCGCTCCTGCAGGAGCACAGCGACCCCCGCCACCGCCGCCAGTGTCGCCAACCCGTATGTCGCCACCGAGGCGACAATATGCGCGGCCAACCAGCCATCCGGCGGGGACGTCAGGCCCACCTGGCCCGGCGCCTTGCTCCACACCGTTGCCAGAACACCCAGCAATAGGAGATAGGGCAGCAGCAAAGGCGCCAACCGCGACGCCTGGCGCATGAACACCGATGCGACCACAAACATGATCATGGTGGCGGCGACTGAAATCCAAAGATTGGTGGAAAAACCGGTCTGCCAAGATCCCTGCAAATGGCTCACGCTGGCCACGACCGGCCCGGCGATCGCCACGGCCGCCGTCGCCCAAAATAGCTGGTCCGGGCGCTGGCTGTCGCGCCGATAGGGGACCAGCGCCGCCGGCAACAGGGCGGCAAGGGCCGTAAGGCTAAGGATCATGGAATCAATCATCATTGAGGCATCATGGCTGAGCCAAAACTTATACATCGCCCTTGGCCGCGGCGACAGACATCACTACTAGTGTCCGGTCGGCGAGCGCAAGGGAGTCGCAAGATGAGTGGGACAGTGGCGCTGATCGTCGCGGCCGGACGTGGCAGCCGGTTCGGCGGCGACGGTCCGAAGCAATATGCCGACTTGGGCGGCCAGCCGCTGCTGCGCCATTGCCTTGAGCAGTTTCAACGGCATCCAGGTATCGCGGCGCTCCAAACCGTCATCCATGCCGATGACCACGAGCTCTACGCCCAGGCGACGGCGGGACTGGATTTGCCGCCCCCGGCCCTCGGCGGGGCAAGCCGGCAGGAGTCCGTTCGCCTCGGCCTGGAGCACCTGACGACCTTGGCACCGGCGCGCGTTCTGATTCACGACGCCGCCCGGCCCTTTGTCGATGCCGGCCTCATCGACCGCATACTTGCGGCCCTCGACACCGCGCCCGGCGCTATCGCGGCGCTGCCGGTCACCGATACGCTGAAGCGTGGCACCGGCGGACTCGTCGCGGGCACCGTATCCCGCCAAGACCTATGGCGGGCGCAAACCCCGCAAGGCTTCCGCTATGCCGAGATCCTAGCCGCGCACCGCGCCGCCGCCGGTGCCGAGCTGACCGACGATGCGGCGGTGGCCGAGCACGCCGGTCTGGCCGTCACCCTGGTCGAGGGCGGAGCAGACAACATCAAAATCACGACAGCACGGGACCTGATTCGGGCCGAACGTTGGACTTCAGCGCGCCAAGACGAGACCCGAGTTGGCAATGGGTTCGATGTACACCGATTCTGTACAGGAGATTATCTGAATCTATGCGGAGTATACATACCATATACACATAGTCTCATGGGCCATTCCGATGCCGATGTAGGGCTACATGCCCTCACCGACGCCATCCTCGGAGCGCTGGGAGCCGGCGATATCGGCAGCCACTTCCCGCCCAGCGATGCCCGGTGGCGCGATGCCGAGTCCGCCCTTTTCCTGCGCCACGCGGCGGAAATGGTGGGCACACGCGGCGGCCGCATCGCGCACGTCGACGTCACCTTGATCTGCGAACAGCCGAAGGTCGGGCCGCACCGGGCCGCCATGGTCGCCCGCATCGCCGAAGTCCTTAATATCGCGGCGGAACGCGTCAGCGTCAAGGCGACCACCACCGAAGGCCTGGGCTTTACCGGCCGTGGTGAAGGGATTGCGGCGCAAGCCACCGCCACCGTACGATTGCCATCGGCATGATCTCATTCTGGCATCCGGCCAGCCTACTGGCGACCTGGTTCGGCAGCGGTCTGTTACCCCGCGCGCCCGGCACCTGGGGCTCCCTGGCCGCCCTGCCCTTCGCCTATGCTATTACCCTCGCCGGCGGCCCGTGGGCCCTGCTCGCCGCCGTCGTGGCCGTGTTTCTCGCCGGTTTGTGGGCCAGCGGCATCTACGCCACCGCCAGCGGTATCCACGATCCCGGTCAGGTGGTCATCGACGAAGTCGCCGGGCAATGGCTAACCCTGGTGCCGGTAGCCTTCACGCCGGTGGCCCTGGATCCGGTGCTTTATGGCGTTGCCTTCATCGCCTTCCGCGTCTTCGACGTGCTTAAGCCCTGGCCGGTGAGCTATTTCGACCGGCACCTGCCGGACGCCTGGGGCATCATGACCGATGACATCGCCGCCGGCATTTACGCCGGTGCCATCACCTTTGGCTTAGCCCATGTGATCTATCTATGAAGTTATTTTCCAACAACTTGCTGGGTGAATTTGAAAGCCTGCTTAAGGCTTTCAAACAACATGGCTGGCGCCTCGCCACCGCTGAATCGTGTACCGGTGGCCTCATAGCCGCCGGCCTTTCCGAGATTCCCGGTGCTTCGGATGTGCTGGAATGCGGATTGGTGACCTATAGCAACACCGCCAAACAGCAACTGTTGGGCGTGTCCGGCGGTCTGATCGCCTCCGTCGGCGCGGTCAGTGCCGAGGTGGCCGAGGCCATGGCCTTGGGCGCGCTGGCGCACAGTAGTGCGGACGTCACCATTTCCGCCACGGGCATCGCCGGACCCGGCGGTGCGACACCCGACAAGCCGGTTGGGCTGGTCTACCTAGGCGCTGCCCGGCGGGGCCACCCGGCGCGGCACGAACGGCACATTTTTTCCGGCGACCGTACCGCCGTCCGTCTGGCGACGGTCGAAGCGGCCATCGCCTTGTTACGCCGCCTGAGCGACGAGGCGACCCCATGAGTTCACCGCCCGGCCCGGCGCCGCGTCAGCTTCCGCTGAGCGGCGGCGATTTGCTGCTGATCCTGATCTTTGGCCTTGGCACCGTACGCGTGCTGGGGGCGATTATCGTGGTCAGCTTGGGGCTGACGGATCCGAGCCGAGAAATCGGCGGCAACCAGGTCCTGATCGCCACGGTCCTGCTGCTGGTCGTGCAGACCCTGGCCATCCTTTTGGCCGTCCGCGTCATAGCCATCCGGAAGCACGGATTGACCTGGGCAGATTTGGGATTCCGCTCGGCCGATCATCGCTGGTATGGCCGTGCCGTGGCAATTGCGATCTTCCTCGTGCCGGCGGTTGCCCTGGTGAACTTTGTCATCGGCCAAGTCCAGGGCGAACCATTCGAGAATCCTCAGATCTATGCAATAGCCCCCGCCGGCTTCAATTGGCCGGGCCTTATCGTCATGACCCTGGTGGCCGGCGTAGTGGCCCCCTTCGCCGAGGAGGTTGCCTTTCGCG
Organism: Kiloniellaceae bacterium; assembly: GCA_021776055.1. Lineage (GTDB taxonomy): Bacteria > Pseudomonadota > Alphaproteobacteria > Kiloniellales > J153 > JAJFGI01. The sequence goes on along the minus strand of JAJFGP010000152.1, from coordinate 9,456 downwards.
GCGTCTTTTTCCCGTGGCTGCGCGAGCGTATCGGCCTGATCGCCGGAATTGCCATCAGCGCCTTGGCCTTCGCCAGCCTGCACGGGGTAATGCAATTGATTCCCTCGCTGGCAATTATCGGCGCCGTCCTGGCGTTCCTCTATCACCGCTGCGGGTCGCTCTATCCGGTGATGCTGGCACACGGCATCTTCAACGCCATTATGGTGGTGGCGTTGTATAGCGCGCTGGCCGCAACGACGACCCCAACCTAGAGCATGATATTCTAGTTGGACGCGGATAATCGTTCTGGATAAATGAAGCCGTGCGCGGCGTAGGTGCGGACCCCGTAGGTATCGCCGGGGATATACCAGACGCGCACCGCCGACCAATCATTGTTGGCCGATACATCGCGCACCGGCGCCGAGATATGAATCTGCCCTCGATTCAGCCAATTGGCCTGGTCCACCAAGACCTCGCGGCTGTTCAGGATGGCCGTGACCACGGCCAGATGCCCACCACGCAGGCGCTTGGTCCGCTTCAAAGCCAGGACCGAGCCCACGCGCGGTTGCTGCCCCGTGCGGTAATGCCCTTTGGCCGAGCGCCACCAGGTCCAGGCATCGCCACGAATTTCAATGCCGGAGACCTCGCGCGCATAGGGAACGCACTGCAAGGGCCGCGGCGGTGTCAGAATGCGGGTCGAGGGCCGGGCGAAAACCGAGGTGTCGGGCACGCCAACGCGCGGCAGCGCCGCCGTCTGTTGGCCGGGGCCCGCGACCACCGCGCGCGGCGCAGAAGACTTGGCTTTCTGCACGGCGGGCTGCCCGGCACAACCGGCCACGAACAAGACCGCTACGATCGCGAAAGGTCTCAGCATATCGGCCAGCGTCCCCCCTTCTGCCTTCGTGGGAGACTATAGCCTAGACGGAAGCGGTAAATCTTCTGTCAAATTGTGGGCAGGCAAATTTTGGGCGGGCCGTATAGGGCCCGAGCACGAACCTCGAAGGCGCGCACCATACGGCGCACGGCTTCGTGGAACAGGGTCTGGACCACCTTCTGCAAGAGCCGCGAGCGAAACTCGAATTCGACATAAAAATCGATCGTGCAGCCCTGCGGATGTTCCTCGAAAATCCAATGATTGGTCAGATATTTGAACGGCCCCTCGGCATAGGCCACGTCGATGCGCCGACCGTCAGGGTCCAGCTTTACGCGACTGACAAAACGTTCGCGGAACACCTTGAAACCGATGACCATCTCGGCGACAAGGCGGTTAGCTTCACGCTCACGAATGCGTGCAGCGACGCACCAGGGCAAGAACTCCGGATACCGCTCGATGTCGGCAACCAGGTCATAGAGCTGCCGCGGTGAATAAGGTAGGACGCGCTTTTCAGAATGCGTCGGCATAGGACCCGGCTCTTAGCCCGCGTTGGCCGCCAGGAGCGCCTCGCGCGCCGCGCGCAGGCGGCGGAAGTCGTCGCCCGCATGATAGGACGAACGGGTCAGCGGCGACGACGACACCATCAGGAAGCCCTTGCCATAGGCCTTGGCCTCGTACTGCTTGAATTCCTCCGGCGTGACGAAGCGGTCGATGGCGTGATGTTTGCGGGTGGGCTGTAGGTATTGGCCGATGGTCAGGAAATCGACACCAGCGGCACGCAGATCGTCCATCACCTGCAAGACCTCCGTCTCGCCTTCGCCAAGACCGACCATCATGCCCGATTTGGTGAACAGGCTCGGGTCCAGCGTCTTAACTTGATCGAGCAAACGCAGGGAATGGAAATAGCGCGCGCCGGGCCGCACCGTCGGATACAAGCGCGGCACGGTTTCCAGGTTGTGATTGAACACATCCGGCCGCGCCGCAGCGACAACCTCGATTGCCCCATCCTTGCGCAAGAAATCGGGAGTCAGCACCTCAATGGTGGTGGCCGGCGTCGCCTCGCGGATAGCGTGGATAACGGCGGCGAAATGCGCCGCGCCACCGTCCGCCAAATCGTCGCGGTCGACCGACGTCACCACCACGTGCTCCAGCCCAAGCTGGGCTACCGCCGAGGCCACGTTGGTCGGCTCGAACGGATCGAGGGCACCTGGCTTGCCGGTGGCCACGTTGCAGAAGGCGCAGGCGCGGGTGCAGATCTCGCCCATGATCATCATGGTGGCGTGCTTCTTGGCCCAGCATTCGCCGATGTTAGGGCACGCCGCTTCCTCGCAGACCGTGCTCAACTTGTTGTCGCGAATGATCTTCCGCGTCTCGTGATAAACCGGCGACGTTGGCGCCTTCACCCGGATCCACGCGGGTTTGCGCTGGATCGGATTGTCCGGCTTGTGCGCCTTCTCCGGATGGCGGGGACGCTTGGCTTCGGTCGTGACAGTCATCGCGGTACCCTAAAAATGGATCACCCGGCCGTAGGCGTCCAGCACGCTCTCGTGCATCATCTCCGAAAGAGTTGGATGCGGGAAGACCGTATGCATGAGATCCGTCTCAGTGGTCTCCAATTGCATGGCGATGGCGTAACCTTGAATCAGTTCCGTGACTTCGGCGCCAATCATATGTGCACCCAATAGTTCGCCGGTGGCAGCATCGAAGATTGTTTTGACCAGGCCTTGGTCGTCGCCCAGGGCGATGGCCTTGCCGTTGCCCATGAAGGGGAAGCGGCCGACCTTGATCTTGCGCCCAGACTCCTTGGCCTTGGCCTCGCTCAAGCCGATGCTGGCGATCTGTGGATGGCAATAGGTGCAGCCGGGAATGCGGCGCACATCAAGCGGGTGTACGTCCCTTTGCCCGGCCAGCTTTTCGACGCAGATGACGCCCTCGTGGCTGGCCTTGTGCGCCAGCCAAGGCGGGCCGGTGAGATCGCCGATGGCATAGATGCCCGGCTCGCCGGTGGCCATCCATTGGTCCGTGACCACGTGGGTCTTTTCGACCTTGATGGCGGTGCCTTCGAGGCCGATGTCCTCTACATTGCCGACAATGCCAACGGCCGAGATCACACGTGAGACGGTCATCTCGCTGCTTTTACCCGCCGCCTCGATGGTCGCCGTCACCTCGTCCTTGCCCTTCTTCAGGGATTTGACTGTAGCCCCGGTGATGATCTTGATGCCTTGCTTCTCGAAAGCCTTGTGGGCGAAAGCGGAAATCTCCTCGTCTTCCACCGGCAGGATGCGCGGCAACACCTCCACGACAGTCACTTCGGCGCCGAGGGTGCGGTAGAAACTGGCGAACTCGATGCCGATGGCTCCCGAGCCGATGACCAGCAGGGATTTCGGCAGAGTTTCCGGGACCATGGCCTCTTTGTAGGACCACACCAACTTGCCGTCGGATTCCAAGCCGGGCAGTTGCCGCGCCCGGGCGCCGGTGGCCAGGATGACGTGCTTAGCCGTGAGATCGGCAACCGCCTTGCCGTCCTTGCTGACCGCCACTTTCCGCGCCGCGCCCGCCTTGCCGTCCAGACGGCCGTGCCCGTCGAAGACCGTCACTTTGTTCTTCTTCAACAGATGCCCAACCCCGGCGTTCAGGCGCCTGGCGACGGTGCGCGAACGTTTGACCACCTTGGCCAGATCGACACCCGGCTCCTTCACCGTCAGGCCGTAGTCGCCAGCGTGGGTCATATAGTGAAAAACCTCGGCGGTGCGCAGCAACGCCTTGGTCGGAATGCAGCCCCAGTTCAGGCAGATGCCGCCCAGATGCTCACGCTCCACCAGGGCGACCTTGCCGCCAAGCTGAGCCGCGCGGATGGCGGCCACATAGCCGCCCGGGCCGCCGCCCATGACGATCAGGTCGAAATTGGTCTCGGCCATGGCACGCCCTTCTCTAGAGAATTTCCGGTTGCACCGTCATGGAGCTGTTCTCCATGTCTCCGGTATTGACCGTGCCTTTGCGCTCAATCATCAGGATTTGGCATTCTTCCGCCGCGCTTGGCTTGTGCTCGACACCCTTGGGCACGACCAGGAACTCGCCCGGCACGAGTTCGACATCGCGGTCGCGAAAGTGAATCGTTAGGCGGCCATCGACCACCATGAAGAGCTCATCCTCATCGTGGTGGCTATGCCAGATAAACTCGCCTTGAACCTTGGCTACTTTGACGTGGTAATCGTCGAAGCTGCCGACGATCTTGGGTTTCCATTGCTCGGAAAAGCGCGCGAACTTTTCCGCAAGGTCGACTTTTTCCATCCCGACAGTTTCCTTACAACAACATGGCCGGCGGATATTCGATCAATTTCTTGAAGGCGGCCAGGAATTCGGCGCCGACGGCGCCATCCACCACCCGGTGATCGACCGACAGAGTGCAGCTCATCACCGTCGCGACAGCCAGGGCGCCATCCTTGACCACGGGTTGCTGCTCGCCGGCACCGACGGCCAGGATGCAACCTTGCGGCGGATTGATGATGGCAGCGAATTCGCGCACCCCAAACATGCCAAGATTCGAGACCGAGAAGGTTCCGCCCTGATATTCCTCGGGCTTCAGCTTGCCCTCGCGAGCGCGGCCGGCCAGATCTTTCATCTCGCGCGAGATGGTGGCCAGGCCCTTGCCCTCCGCCGCCTTGACGATGGGCGTGATCAGCCCGTTAGGGGTGGCGACCGCAACCGATACATCGGCGTGCTCATATCGTAGAACGCCGCTGTCGTCCCAGGAGGCGTTCGCCGCCGGCACTTGACCGAGCGCCAGGGCAACAGCGCGAATAACGAAGTCGTTGACCGAGACCTTCACGTCCTCGAACCGGCCATTGATTTCCTTGCGCACGCGCAGCAGTTCGTCGATACGACAATCGACGGTCAGATAGAAGTGCGGCACCGTCTGTTTTGCTTCGGTCAGGCGCCGAGCGATGGTCTTGCGCACATTGCTGTGCGGTTCTAGCTGGTACGTCATGCCGAGCAAGTCGGCCAAGGACTTTGCTCCCGGTCCCGCCGCAACCGCGATTGGCGCTTGAGCCGGGGCCCGCGCGGCCGGAGCACCGCCACCCAAGGACCCTTCGATATCCCGCTTGACCACCCGCCCATTCGGCCCACTGCCACGCAAGGTCGTGAGATCAAGGCCGGCTTGTTGTGCCATGCGACGTGCCAGGGGGCTGGCGGCGATACGCTCGCCGTCCACGCGTGCCGGTGCGGCGGCTTGTGCGGCCGGTGCGGGCGACGCCGCCGGTGTCGCGGGTGGCGTCGCGGGTGGCGGTGCTGGGGCAGCTGCCGGCTTCGGCGCGGGTTTGGTCCCGGCGGTCTTGAGCGCGGCCTTGTCTTCGCCCTCCTCTAGCAGCACGGCGATCACGTCGTTGACCGGTACGCCTTCGGTGCCCTCGGCGATGACAATTTTGCCTAGCGTGCCCTCGTCCACCGCCTCGACTTCCATGGTGGCCTTGTCAGTCTCGATCTCGGCCAGGACGTCACCAGATTTTACCGCGTCGCCCTCTTTCATGAGCCACTTGGCGACGGTACCCTCGGTCATGGTCGGCGACAGGGCTGGCATGAGGATGTTGATCGGCATGGACGTGCGTTCCTTTTTAACCGGTCAGTCGGCGTAACAAACTTGCTTGGCGGCGGCGGCGATATCCGCCGTATTCGGCAAGGCCAGGCGTTCCAAATTCGCCGCATAGGGCATGGGCACGTCGGCGCCGCAGACCCGGGTGACCGGCGCGTCCAGCCAATCGAAAGCGTGCGCCATCATCAATGCCGCCAACTCGGCGCCGATGCCGGCTGTCGGCCAGCCTTCCTCTACCGTCACCAGGCGGTTGGTCCGCTTCACCGAATTGATCACCGTTTCGGCATCCAAGGGGCGCAACGAGCGCAGATCGATCACCTCGGCCTCGATACCCTCCTGCGCCAACGCTTCGGCGGCCTCCAGGGCGCGACCCACGGAGATCGAGAATGTCGCGATGGTCACATCGCGTCCAGGGCGTACGATTTTCGCCTTGCCGATGGGCACAATCCAATCGTCGCCCTGCGGCACTTCGAAGCTTTGCCCGTAGAGCACCTCGTTCTCGAGGAAAATAACCGGGTTGGGATCGCGGATCGCTGCTTTCAAAAGTCCCTTGGCATCGGCCGCCGACCACGGGGCGACGACTTTCAGACCCGGAATGTGCGCATACCAACTGGCATAGCATTGCGAATGCTGCGCCGCGACGCGGGCGGCGGCACCGTTCGGACCACGGAAGACAATGGGTGAACTGACCTGCCCGCCGGACATGTAGCGAGTCTTCGCCGCCGAGTTGATGATCTGATCGATCGCCTGCATGGCAAAATTGAAGGTCATGAACTCGACGATCGGCCGCAAACCATAGAATGCGGCGCCGACGCCGATGCCGGCGAAGCCTTGTTCGGTGATCGGCGTATCGATCACCCGCTTGGCACCGAATTCCTCCAGCAGACCCTGGCTGATCTTGTAGGCGCCTTGGTATTCCGCGACTTCCTCGCCCATCAGGAAAACATCCGGGTTGCGGCGCATTTCCTCAGCCATGGCATCGCGCAGAGCTTCGCGCACGGTCTGGGTTTGTGTCGGCCCGTCCCACTCCGTCTCGGCTACCACCGGTGCTGCGGTTGGGGCCGCTGCAACTGGGGTGGCCGGAGCTGCCACGGCGGCCGGTGCTGGCGCCGCGGCGACGCTATCGACATTGGCAAGGGCGCTTTCGTCTTCGCCCTCTTCAAGCAGCAGGGCGATGGGCGTATTCACGGGGACACCTTCCGTGCCCTCGGCGACCAGTTGCTGGCCGAGAATGCCCTCATCCACGGCTTCCACCTCCATGGTCGCCTTGTCGGTCTCGATCTCGGCGATGGTATCGCCCGCGGCCACCGGCTCGCCGGTTTGCTTCAGCCACTTGGCCAACTTGCCCTCGGTCATGGTGGGCGACAGGGCCGGCATCAGAATCTGGATGGGCATGGTCTCTCCGGCGCTTACGCCTCGGCGTAGATGTCGGTGAAGAGCTCGGACACATCCGGCTCGGGGCTGTTTTGGGCGAACTCCGCCGCCTCGGAGACGATCTCTTTCACGCTCCGATCCATCTCTTTCAGGCTCGCCTCGTCCGTCACCTTGTTGTCCAGCAGGGCACCGCGCAACCGCTCGATGGGGTCACGCTCCTGGCGCATTTTCTGCACCTCTTCCTTGGCGCGGGATTTCGCCGGATCGGACATGGAATGACCGCGGTAGCGGTAGGTCAGCATTTCCAATATCTGCGGCCCTTTGCCGGCGCGGGCATGTGCTACCACCTTACGCCCGGCCTCGCGCACCGCCAGCACGTCCATGCCGTCGACCTGGATGCCGGGAATGCCGTAAGCCTGGCCTCGGTGATACAGGTCCGTGCGGGCCGACGCGCGCTCGATGCTGGTGCCCATGCCGTACTTGTTGTTCTCGATGACGTAGATGACGGGGAGCTTCCACAAGGCCGCCATATTGAACGACTCGTAAACCTGGCCTTGGTTGACCGCGCCATCACCCAGATACGTCAGGCAAACCGCGGCCTCGTCCTTATACTTGTGCGCAAAGGCCAGGCCCGTGCCCAAGGGCACCTGTGCGCCGACGATGCCGTGTCCGCCGAAGAAACCCTTCTCCTGGCTGAACATGTGCATGGAGCCGCCCTTGCCGCGGGAATAACCGCCACGGCGGCCGGTCAGCTCGGCCATGACACCCTTGGCCTCCATGCCACAGGCGAGCATGTGGCCGTGATCGCGGTAGGAGGTGATTACGGAATCGCCCTCGGCAATAGACGCCTGCATGCCGACGACCACCGCTTCCTGCCCCACGTAGAGGTGGCAGAAACCGCCAATCAGGCCCATGCCGTACATTTGCCCCGCCTTCTCCTCGAAGCGGCGGATGAGCAGCATTTCGCGGTAGAGTTCCAGCAACTCATCCCGGTTGGCCGACGCGACGTCGGGCCCGGCACGGCCGCGCTTGGCGGATACCTTCTTCGCCACCGGCGCGCCCTTCACTTTTTTGGGTTTCGCAGCTTGTGTCGCCATGGCAACCACCCCGGTTTACGCGGCAAACGCACCGGGGTGTCCGATGGCAGCCGTAAAACGCGGAGAATAGTCGCAAATTGTTAAATTTGCAATGACGATTAATTCATTGATATTTTTAGATATTTATTGAATTAACACGATTTTGATTAATTATATAATACACGATCAGGGGGTCGGCGTACGCCCTTTGGGCAGCAGGATAATCACCTCGTCCTTGCGCCCATAGTTGAGAATCGCATGGGCCCGCTCGTCGAGCATGTCTCGATCCAAGCTATCCGGCCGTAGCATAATCACACGCTGCTCAAGGTCGGCACGCCTTTCGGCCAATGCTGTTTGCGTGGAGCGCGCCTGTGCCAGTTCCTGATTGACGGCTAGCCAGGCCAGCAGGCCCCGCTCACCCTGCACGGCGTGGTAGCCGAAATAGGCCACCAGACAAAAGATCGCCACTGGCAGCGCAATCAGCCGGGCCCTGTCCTTGATCTCGTGAAGTACCGCCATGCCGACCAACGAATCACAGACTGATTCGTGCCGTCAATGAAAAAATTTATGAGATTCCAATTAGATTCAAGGCGTGTTGTGGAAAAGACTCAAGGTTCACGGTTTGGACTCACGGCAGAGCGAGGGCAATCTACTTGCGTTCGAAAACAAAAAAACTCTTCGCCGCTTGTGCGTCGGCTTTCGAATTCGTGCGCGTGTCGATCAAATTGAAATTCGGGAATCGTTGCTGGACCGATGTGGTGAACTTTCGGTGGCGCACGTGGGGAAGCTTCGTGAACGCCTCCTCGTCGGAGGAATAGACGATCACATAGCGACGGGACGTCCCGAAAAGATTGCGCAAATAATTGTCGTAGACGTCATCCTCAACCAGATGAAACATGACGTCCAACGAAAGGGTCAGATCGGCCTGCAGGAAATCTCCGAGGTCTGTGCCATTTGTTGGACCGTACCAAAGAAAGGATTTGGAGGTATCGTCGCCGAACTGCTGCCCGCACCGCTCGATCGCCAATCTCGAAACATCGAGCCCCAAATAGCGGGGGTAGTCGACAAGGCTTAAGACATGACCGTCTCCGCAGCCCAACTCGATCACGCTCTCAATCTGTTTATCCCGGACGAAGGCGTTCAGCACCTCGGCCTTGTACGCCGCCTCCTGGCCATACGACCCGACGCCCGAATCGCCGCCCAGGCTGTACCGCCGTTCCCAATACTGCCGTGAGCTTCCAAAGAACGGTAGGAGCAGCGCTTGCCGAATCAAGTGGGCGAAACGCGCCAATTGATTAGGTCCGCCGCAACCGCGCGCCGCCGTAGACCGCGGCGGGCCCGAGGTCTTCCTCGATCCGCAGGAGCTGATTGTATTTCGCCAGCCTATCCGAACGCGACAGCGAGCCGGTCTTGATCTGGCCGCAGTTGGTCGCGACCGCCAGATCGGCGATGGTGGCATCCTCGGTCTCGCCGGAGCGATGCGACATGACAGCCGCATAGGCCGCCTTGTGAGCCATGCCCACCGCCTCCAAGGTCTCGCTCAGGGTGCCGATCTGGTTGAC
>JAJFGP010000151.1 GCA_021776055.1 Kiloniellaceae bacterium | reverse complement strand
TTACGAATGCGATGCTCTACCAACTGAGCTAAGGCGGCCTTAGTCCCACCGGTTCTAGTGGCGAATCATACCACCGCGCCGCTGACCGAGACGTTAACCAGCGCCGCTGCCGGCAAATTAGTCGAGGCTCTGACTTGCGTCAACGCCAGGCCACCTCACCAGAAAATCAGGCGTCGTTCTGAATCGCCGGTAGGTTGGCACCGGTGGTGGTCACAGGCGGCGCGAGTTCGCCGGCAATCTCCGTCTTGCTACCGATAACCGCCGGGACGACGCGAGGCGGCTGCTGCCAGCGCAGGCCGTCGAAGGCCTCGCAGGCGCCGCACCGGGCGCTCCAGGCTTCGGCCACCGCCCCGCAGATGCGGCACACCCAGCCGGGATCGGCGGCGGCCGTGGCGGCACGGTCGAGCCAGACACGCGCGGCGGCCATATTGTCGTGCTCGGCCTCTTCCAGCGCCGCCATCAGGCGACAGACCGACTCGCTCGGCGCGCCATCCAAACCCTCGGGGCCAGCGGCAACGATTAGATGCCGGCGCGCCTCGCCCCACAGCTTGGCGTCCAGAGCGGCGCGGGCCAGGGCCAGATGGCTTTCCGGGTGCTCGGTGCGGCCGGCCGTCAGCTTGCCCAAGCGCTTCAAACGGCCGAGGTCGTCATCGGCCGGCAATGCCTGAAGATAGAGCCGCACCATATCCGGGTGCGGCGCCTGGGCCCAGGTCTCCTCCAAAACTCGCGCCGCCTTGCGGCCCTTGCCGGCGGCGATCAGAAGCTCGGCCTCGAAGATACCGGCGGCCGCCAAATCAGGGGCCAGGCGCCGCGCCTCGTGCGCCTGCTTGACGGCGCCGGGATCCTCGGCGGCGCGCGCCGCCATTGCTCGCTCGAGCAGTAATACGGCGCGGTGGCGGGTTGCTTCCGGTGCCGGCAAAGCCTTGATCCGGGTCGCATCGCGCAAAGCGCGCTCGGCCGTATCCAGATCGCCGTGCCGTTCGCTGAGATCGAAAAGCGAGGTCAGCACCCACGGCGTGCGCGGGCGCATGCCATGCGCCTGGCGCACGTATTCGAGGGCCGCGGTCTGATCGCCGGCGCGCAAGGCCTGGTTGAGCAGACCGCGCAGGCCCAGAAACCGGGTCTCCGGGTTCTCCAGCATGGCATTGAAATAGCGTTTGGCCGCCGCCTCGTCACCGTTGAGCTGGGCGGCCTGGGCGGAGAGCAGCATGGTCAGCGGCGGCTCGTCGAGCAGAGCATCGGCCTTGCGCGACCAGCGCGCCGCTTCGTCCGGCTCGCCGGCAGCGACCGCCACCATGCCCTGGGTCAACGCCTTGTAGCCACGCCGGCGCCGCCCGGTCTGAACCCGGCGGCCAAGATCACGCGGCGAGCGGTAGAGAAAGCGCCAAAACCGATAGGCAAGCGCCGCCAGCCCGGCGACCACCGCAACCGCCAACAGAAGCACGCCGACGGTGGTATCCATCCGGTAGCCCAGCCACTCGACGGAAACATCCCCCGGCCGTTCCGCCAGCCAAAAAGCGAGCGCAACGACAACCCCGACCTTGAGGCAGAAGAGGGCAATGCGAATCATGGTTGAAAGCCCCGACCCTATTCGCTAGCCGAACCACGCCGGGCAATCAGGCCGCGGCCCAATTGGCTGAGCGCCGTCTGCACCGCCAGCCGCGCCTCGGCACCCGTCTGCCAGTCGCCGGCCGCCGCCACGGCGGGGCCTTGCAAGACCGACAACTCGCGCACCGCGCCGGCTAAATCGTCGGCGGCAAGCGCCACTTCGGCGCGGGCCACGACAGCCGCCGGGCTCTCGCCCTCGACCGAACCGATGGGCCGCACGGATATGAGACCGGAGACCCGGCGTTTAACGCCAGCCAGCCAGTCTTCGTCGTCCGCACCTTGCCCGTGCGTGACGATGCGCCGCGCCACCGCCGAAAAATCGGATTTCAACTTCGCCAATGCCGGTGCACCCATCTCGGCATACGGCTTGAGAGGGGTGAGAGCATCGATGAAATCCGAGCCACCGGCAAATGCCGGCGACGTCGCCAAATCAAGAACGGTCTGCAACTCCGCCGCGAACGGGGCCGAGCCGCGCACCGCATCGCGCAATTGCAATACGGCCAAGGTCAACGCCGCATCGCCGGCGATTTGTGTGTCGCTGCCAACACTCGATACGGCGACTTCCCCGAGTTGGCTTTGCAGGTCGGCCAATCTGTCATCGAAGGTATCGATTCGTCCGCCCAGCGCCTGAACTTGCATCTGCATCTCCTGCAAGGCCGCGCTTTGCGCCGCCGCATCGACACCCGACGGATCGGCCGCGCCCGCTACATCCTCGGCCAAGCCATCTAGGCGGTTCTGTATGCCGGACAATTCTTCTTCGAGCCGCGCCGTGGCCGCTTGTGCAGCCTCGGACTCTCCGGTTCCCGCGCGCGCCGCCTGGTCGCGCACCTCGCTTTCCATGGCCGCCAGCCGTGTTTCCAAATTTGCCGCGTCGGCGGCGCTCGGAGAGTCAGTGACAACGGCTGGCGGTTCGGCCAGCCACACGTCACGGCCGACGATGGCCAAGCCGCCACCAACCAGCACGGCGATAACGCCCAAGGCGAAGGCGCCCGCCAAACGGAATACAGGTGACGGCGTGCTTGCAGGTATCGCGGCTGCGGCCTCGGCCGGGCGGGCCTGCGGCTCTGGCCGTGGTTCCACCGATACGGTAGGGGCAACAGCGGGAGCACTTGCTTGCACCGGTGGATCGAGTTCGACGCCGTGCTTTTTGGCAGCCGCCCGGATTTGCGCATGACGCCCGGCCGGAATCGAGCCACGCTCGCGCCACCCCTGCACCGTGCTAACCGCAACCCCCAGCTTGTTCGCCATCGGCCGTATGCCGCCGAAGCTGGCGACCACACCGTGCGCGTCCAACTGACCATCCGACGGATGCGGCGGCGAGTCGGGTATGCTGGCGTCCACCTCGGCGGCAACCTCATCCAGACGGGCGAGCACGGCGTCCTGCTCGGGCCGCGCGGCCACCCAGACCCGCGCCCAAGTCAACGGCTGCAACCGCGCCGCAACCGCCTCGCTCAGACATACGACTTGCAACCGAGCACATGCGGCATTCAGGCCCGCGCGCTCAATCAAAGTCACGAACGTGCGGGCGGTACGGGGTGAGAAAAAGACCGCCACATCGAGATCGCCCGCCGCCAACCCTCGGCGCAACGCCGAGGACAGATCGACCGCCGGTTGCGCCTCATAGAGCGCCGCCCGACGCAAGGTAAAGCCGGCATCCTCAAGCGCGCCCTGCAGATCGCCGGCCAACTGGCTTGCCGCCGGATGAAAGAGGGCGCCGTGATCCGGATCGAGGTGGTCGCGCACCAGGCGCGCCAAATCTGTCACATCGCCGCCGGCGCTCTCCACTGCCGTAAACCCAGCCTCGCGCGCGGCCGTAGCACTGGCATCGCCGACGGCGAAAACGGGCAGGTCGCGCTCGGGCGCCAGATCGGCGAACGCGCGCACCCCATTGGCGCTGGTAAACAACAGCGCCTGTACCCCATCCAGGGGTAACGGCAACGATACGTCGGCCCGGCGTTCGATGCTGAGCATCGGCTCGATGACGGCCTCATGGCCGCGCGTTTTCAGCGCCGCGACCAGCGGACCGACATCTTCCAAGGGGCGGGTCACAAGTACGCGCATGTCGCTTCTTTTGCCTCCCGTCTTGCGCCGACTCAGATATCGGCCAGCGCGGCGAAGAACGCCGAGCCGGCGGCGGCGCGCAACTCAGCCCCAACGGCCCGGCCCAGGGCGATCGCATCGGCGGCGGCGCCACGCTGCTCCGCCCGGTGGGCACGACTGCCGTCCGGCATGGCCACCAGGGCGCGTAGGCGCAGCACATCGCCCTCGACCTCCGCCAAGGCGGCTATCGGCGTCCGGCACGAACCGTCGAGAACCTCTAGACAGGCACGCTCGGCCTCCACACACACCGCCGATGGCGCATCGTCAAGGGCCGCGATCACATCGTGCGTACGTGCATCGCTCGCCCGGATTTCGATTCCGATGGCACCTTGCGCGGCGGCCGGCAACATCTCTTCGGCGCCGAGAACGGCGGACTCCGCCGCGACCTCTTTTGCCAAATCCAGCCGGCGCAATCCGGCCAGCGCCAGCAACGTCGCATCGACCTCGCCCGCCCGCAGCTTGCGCATCCGCGTTCCGACATTGCCGCGCATGGGGACAACCTTGAGATCCGGGCGCACCAGCAGGACCTGCGCCTGCCGCCGCAACGACCCCGTACCGACGACCGCGCCCGATGGCAACGCCGCCAGGCTGACAGCACCCGGGACGAGTAACACATCGCGCGGATCCTCGCGCGGCAAAACGGCGGCGATGACCAGCCCATCCGGCAGCCAGGTGGGCACATCCTTCATGGAATGCACGGCGGCATCTATGCGCTTATCCAAAAGCGCCTCTTCGATTTCTTTTGTGAATAGGCCCTTGCCGCCGATCTCCGACAAAGCGCGATCCTGCACCTGGTCGCCGGTGGTCTTGATCACCACGATCTCGACCGCATCCTCGGCGGCAAGCGCCGGATGCGCGGCGGCAAGGCGGGCACGCAACTCGCGCGCCTGGGCCAGCGCCAACGGGCTGCCCCGGGTGCCGAGGCGAAAAGGTGCCTGCGCACTCATGAGCAAAGCATTACGGCCTGGGCGCCGAGCGTGCAAGGACGGTGGGCAAGTTGGGGGGCAAGTTGGGGGGCAACCTGGCGTTCAAGTCCGGTGGTCAACACCGGGCGCGCGCGCTAGTCTCCGCCGCCATGATTGTCCTCGGCATCGAAACAAGCTGCGATGACACGGCCGTGGCGCTGGTCGACAGCGAGCGGCACATCCGCGCCAATCTGGTCCTCGCCCAACTGGACGAGCACCGGCCCTATGGCGGTGTGGTGCCCGAAATCGCCGCGCGCAGCCACCTGGACCACCTCGATACGCTGGTGACCCGCGCCATGGCCGAAGCCGGTCTCGATTTCGATGACATCGACGCCGTCGCCGCTACTGCCGGGCCGGGCCTGATCGGCGGCGTGTTTGTCGGCGTGATGACCGGCAAGGCCATCGCCGCGGCCCGTAGCCTGCCCTTCCTGGCCATCAACCACCTGGAGGGGCACGCGCTGACCGTGCGCCTGACCAGCGATGCTGAGTTCCCCTATCTCCTGCTGCTCGTTTCCGGCGGCCATTGCCAGTTAGTGGCGGTCGAGGGCATCGGCCGCTATCACCGCCTTGGGACGACCATCGACGATGCGGTCGGCGAATGCTTCGACAAGTGCGCGAAGATGCTTGGCCTTGGCTATCCCGGCGGGCCGGCGCTGGAGCGCCTGGCACAAGGCGGCGATCCGGCGCGTTTCGATCTGCCGAGGCCCATGATGGGGCGGGATACCTTGGACTTTTCCTTTTCCGGCCTAAAGACGGCGGTGCGCCACCGCATCGTCGACATCGGCCCGGACGAGTTGAGAGGAGAGTCGCAAACCGCGCGCGATCTGGCCGCCTCGTTTCACGCTGCGGTCGCCGACGTACTCGCCGACCGATGTGCGCGCGCCCTGACCGTCTTTCAGACGCGCTGCGGCCGGTCCGGACCCCTGGTCGTCGCCGGCGGCGTTGCCGCCAATCAAACCCTGCGCGCCCGATTGTCCGAGGTGGCGGCGGCAGGCGGGACACATCTGATCGCACCGCCCCCAGCCTTGTGTACCGACAACGCCGCGATGATCGCCTGGGCCGGGATCGAGCGCCGGCGCCTCGACTTGCGTGACCCGCTGGACTTCGCCCCCCGGCCGCGCTGGCCGCTGGGCGAGGTTGGCGGGCCTGTATCAGCATGAACAAGCCCCTACAGCGAGTGGCCGTCATCGGCGCCGGCGCCTGGGGCACCGCGCTGGCCATCGCCGCGCACCGGGCCGGCCGCGAGGCGCTGATCTGGGCCCGTGACGCGGCGCTAGCGGCACGCCTAAATGCACAACACGAAAATCCCGATTACCTGCCGGGCGTGCCCCTTGATCCGGCGATCCGGGCCACCACGGAGGGTGCCGAGGTGGCAACAGCGGATGCCGTGCTGCTTGCCGTACCAGCGCAGCACCTGCGGGCCATC
Organism: Kiloniellaceae bacterium; assembly: GCA_021776055.1. GTDB lineage: Bacteria > Pseudomonadota > Alphaproteobacteria > Kiloniellales > J153 > JAJFGI01. The sequence continues at coordinate 27,759 of JAJFGP010000151.1, read as the reverse complement.
GCCGGGTGCTTCGCCGCCGTGCTACCTCGCGACCGGCCGCTCGTCATCTGCGCCAAGGGCATCGAGCGAGGCAGCGGCGCGCTTATGTCCGAGGTTCTAGCCGAGGTCCTGCCCCAACACCCGGTCGCCGTTCTCTCCGGCCCGACCTTTGCCGGCGAGGTGGCGCGTGGCTTGCCGGCGGCGGTGACCTTGGCCACGACCGATGCGGCGTTGGGCACCGCCTTGGTGACCGCCCTGGGCAGTCGGACCTTTCGGCCGTATCTTTCGGATGATCCGGTCGGGGCGCAAATTGGCGGCGCCGTGAAGAACGTCATCGCCGTCGCCTGCGGCATCGTCGCCGGGCGCAAGCTGGGTGCTAACGCCGGTGCCGCCCTGATCACCCGCGGCCTGGCCGAGATCGCGCGCCTGGGCCGGGCCTTGGGCGGGCGGCGCAAGACTCTCATGGGGCTCTCCGGCTTAGGCGACTTGACCCTGACCTGCACCAACATCCAGTCCCGCAACTTCGCTCTTGGCCAAGCCCTGGGCGCCGGGCAAACGCTCGACCAAGCCTTGGCCGGCCGGCGCACGGTTGCCGAGGGCTTGCACTCTGCCGCCGCGGTGGTCGGCCTGGCGGCACAACACCGCGTGGAGGTTCCCATCTCCGCCGGTATTGCCGCCATCCTTGAACAGGGCGCAAGCATCGACGATACCATCGCAGCCTTGCTGACTCGGCCCTTTGCGGTCGAGACTCGCTAACGATCATTCAAAAAGGAGCACCCCATGCACTTTGCCATCATCTGTATCGACAAAGCCGGCAGCGGCGAGATCCGAACGAATGCCCGGCCGGCGCACCTGGAATATCTGGAAAAACACCGGCCGCAGATTCTCGTCACCGGCCCCATGTTGACCGACGACGGCGAAACCCCGAATGGCAGTTTGCTGATACTCGACTTTGCCGATCTAGCCGCCGCGAAAGCCTTCGCCGCCGGCGACCCTTACAACCAGGCCGGCCTATTCGAAAGCGTCACCATCAAGCCCTGGCGTAAGGTGTTTCCTTAGCGTTTGCCGCCGGCAAGGCGCGTCGCCTCCGGGTGGGCGCGCAGGCGCGCCATGGCCCACACACCCAGCGCCGGGCCGATGGCCAGCGGTGCAAAGGCATAGCGCCAACCCAGCCACTCAATCCACAGCGGCATCAGGTGGATGGTGACCAAGGTCAGCGTAAAGCCCAAGGACGTCTGCAGGGTCAACATGGTGCCGACGAGAAAACGGTCGGACAACTCGGCGACGGAGGCCGAGAACTGCGGCGAGTCGGCAACGATCGAAAAACCCCAGAGCAGGCAGACCGCGGTCACGAGCCACGGCGCGCCATCGAAGAACAGGCCCACCGTCGCGGCGCATGTTCCCGAGATCGCCATGGCCAGCATGGTCAAGGTCGTGCGTCCCAACCGGTCCGCGAAAATGCCGCCGGCCAGGCAGCCGACGCCGCCGATGGCCACCGTAGCGAAGGCCGCCAGCTTCGCGGCAAACGCCGCCGTCTCGGGCGCCAAGGTCTGAGCGAAACTGGCGTGCAGGAAAATACCGACCCACGCCCACATGGCATAAAGCTCCCACATGTGGCCGAGGTAGCCCAGGTTGGCCAGACGCAGCGGTTTGATCTTCCAGGCCCAGAGCACGAACGCCGGGCGGAAGGGCGGAGCGGCATGCACGTTGGGGCCGATACCCGCCAGGTTGATAGCCAACCCGGCCACCACCGCCGAGACCGACGCCGCGACCAGGGTAAAACGCCAATCGATGCCACCCAGGGCATTGAAGAGATGCGGTGCCGCCGTGCCCAAGGTCAACGCCCCGACCAGCAACCCCACCACCAAGCCCATGTCACCGCGCGCCCAGGTGGAGGCGAGCTTCATGCCCACCGGATAGATGCCGGCCATGCAGGCGCCGGTGATGAAGCGGAACACCGGCACCCACGCGGACGTGGGCTCGACCGCCAGGATCGCCAAATTTGCCGCCGCGGCGATGAGCGCGGAGACCATGAAAAAGCGGCGCGGATCGAGCCGATCGGCCAAGCCGAGAACCGCGCTGGTCAGACTGCCGACGACGAAGCCGGCCTGCACACTGCTGGTAAAGAGCGATTGGGTGAAGCCGCTTAGATGAAACTCGGCGGTCAGCGCCGGCAGAACCGCCGAGGCGGAAAACCACAGCGCCATCGCCGCCACCTGGCACAGACTCAAGACCGTCAAGGAGGCCCACTTCGTTTTTCTGGTCACGGCTGTGCTGATATCCTTAACGAGGGGCGGCGTGCGGTTTTCACCTAGCGGTCAACCTGCTAACAGTCTATCGACAAATGACCCAGTCACAATCACGCGAACGAGGCAATCCATGGCCTATTGGTTGGTGAAGACGGAACCGGGGTCCTGGTCCTGGGACGATCAGGTGCGCGAACGCACGACCCACTGGGATGGCGTGCGCAACTACCAGGCAGCCAACAACATGAAGGCCATGAAGCATGGCGACCAGGTCTTCTTCTATCACTCGGTGGACGAGAAACGCATCGTCGGCATCGTCGAGGTCATCGGCGAATACGAACTCGACCCGAGCGACAAAAAAGGCCGCTTCGGCATGGTCGAGGTCGCCGCGGTCAAACCCGTCGAGCGGTCGGTAACCTTGCAGGAAATTAAGGCCGAGCCGAAGTTGGCAAATCTCGCCTTGGTGCGTCAATCACGCCTGTCGGTTTTGCCCGTTACCGATGCGGAATGGCGTCTGATCTGCAAAATGGCCAAGACCACCGTATGACCGCGGTATGACCGACCCCGCCATTCCGGCGTCCGGGCGCATCCTGTGCCGACTGGACGAAATCGAGGATGGCGAGGGCAGGGGCTTCACCTTAGGCGACGGCGCTAACGCTTGCGATATTCTCGTCGTTCGCCAAGGGATGCTGGTTTTTGGCTATGTGAACAGCTGTCCGCATCAGGGCACGCCCCTGGATTGGACGCCGGATCGCTTCATCAGTGAGGATAGCGGCCTGATCCTGTGTGCGACCCACGGGGCGCAGTTCGCCATCGCCGATGGGACTTGCCTATCGGGACCATGCATCGGCGCCCGCTTGCAATCGGTGCCGGTGGAGACCGATGCCCAAGGCCGTATCGTCTTGACGGCGAATCCGAACTCGTAAGACCGCTACTTCGCCGATCGCGTCGCGCTCGCGGCACGCGGGTCACCACCGTGCGCCTTCTTTGCCGCGTCCTGCAGCCCCGACAAGATGCCTTGCGCCTGAGGGTCATCCTCGTCGCGAATTTTCTGGCTCAGGACCAAGGCCATGAAATCCACGTGCGCATCGATAAGAGCAAGGTGCCGGGCCGCGACATCCTCATCGCGGTCGATGAAGCCATATAGGAAGTGACCGACAATGGTCAGCAGCGGATAGCCATAAGTAGAGCCCTGTCCCTTGATCTCGTGACTCATGATCTTGATGCGTTCAAGCACGGTCGGGTTGACCTCTTGGCGCAAGGAGGCAACTGCCTCGCGCAGAGCTTTTAGATCGTCGCGAATCCATACTTCATAGTCATCCTGCAGCTCGGTGAGCGCGGCTTCCGCCTTGGCGACAATCTGATCGAGATCGGGGCCAGGCTTATTGCCCACCTTTGCGCGCAGCAAATTCGGCGGCGTAAAAACGCGACTGCTATCGTTGTCATCACTCATAAATTCGCTTCCCATATCTGCGAATGTCGACCGTCCAAAGTGCGCCTCATTCCATCTACCTAGAATGTAATTTCGTTAGCTCGCCGCTCTGGGCCCTTGTAGTTCAGATTGGTGCCGCGCCGGCGGCAGGGCCCGAAGTAATTCTTCGTCTTCACAAACGGCCGTGGGCTCTGCACGATCGCGGCTATGCGTGTGTATAGCGATTTGATCGAGATCGGCTTGGCCAGGATTTCGTTCACCCCTGTATCGCGCGCCTCGATGACGCGGCACATCTCGGTATGGCCGGTCAGCAAAATGATCGGGACATACGGGTTCGGGCTATCGGCGCCCTTGCGCACCAAGCGGACGAAATCAAGACCGTCGAGCGGCTGCATGGCCCAATCGGTAATGATGATGTCCGGATGCCATTGCCGCATCTCCATGAACGCATCCGCTGCGTTGTCGCTGAAACGAACATTCTTTATGCGCATCGAGTTGAGGATTGCCTTGACGACCGAATGCATGTGCTTGTTGTCGTCAACGACCAGGACGCTCAGTGCATCAAGGCTTATTGTCATTGCACCCTCTCCCTGCGGCCTCTCTCCTTGCGGGACAGCAGGAGCGTGGTTTGGATCGGTGCGGCGGCACCAGCCGACGAGGCGGTTCGAACAGCTGGTGCGCCGCTCCGATCCGAGTCCGGATCAGTTTTTAGCTAGCCCGGACCTGGACCAGGAATTTGTCGACCTCGCCACGCAAGTTCTCCGACTGCTTGGCCAGTTCGGAAGCTGCCTCGAGCACCTGCGTCGCGGAGGTGCCGGACTCGCTAGCAGCTTGCGTAACGCCACTGATGTTGCTCGAAACCTCCGTCGTACCGGCCGAGGCTTGCTGAACGCTGTGGGCGATTTCCTTGGTCGCCGCACCTTGTTCCTCAACCGCCGAAGCAACGTTGCCGGCGATATCGTTGATCGATTCGATGGTCGTGCTGATCTCCTTGATCGCCTTGACTGCATCGGTGGTCGCCGACTGAATCGCGGTGATCTGGCCGGCGATCTCCTCGGTGGCCTTGGCTGTTTGCGTTGCCAAGCTTTTCACTTCGCTGGCGACCACGGCAAAGCCCTTACCGGCCTCGCCGGCACGCGCCGCCTCGATGGTGGCATTCAGCGCCAGCAAGTTGGTCTGGCTGGCGATGTCGCTGATCAACTCGACCACCTCGCCGATCTTGTTGGCCGCCGCTGCCAGGCTTTCCACTTGGGAATTGGTATCTTTTGCCTGGGTCGCTGCTTGCCCGGCGATGCGGCTCGACTCTTCCACCTGGCGACCAATCTCGGAGATGGAACTAGCAAGCTCTTCAGCAGCCGAGGCCACCGTTTGCACGTTGGTCGAGGCCTCCTCCGCGGCCGCGGCGACCGAGGTTGCCTGACGGTTGGTTTCCTCCGACGTGGCCGACAAACTTTGCGCGGTTGCCTGCATCTCGGTCGCGGAGGATGAGACAATTTCGACGACGCCTTTCACATTGGTCTCGAAGTCATCGGCCATGCGCACTTGACCGGTGATGACCGACCAAGAGAGCATCGGGCCTATGTATTCGCCGTCCTGTCCGTTGATGGCAGAAACCCTTAGGTCGAGAGTTTCATCGCCGAGCTTGATCTTGGCCTGGTGTGGCAGGTTCGCCGGGTCGGAGAGAATCTTGCGCTGGTGCGAAGGCACCTTGTGGAAGATGTCCAGGTTCGTGCCAAGCAGCTGGTCAAGTTTGACAGGCAACAGATGCTCTAGCGGCTTGAGCGTGTTGAGGCTAGTCTTGTTGACATAATTGATGGTGAAGTCCTTGGGGTCTAAGGTCATGATATTGATCGGCATCTCTTCGATCATCTGCACCAACCGGGCGCTTTCCGCATCGGCCTTGACCTTGGCGGTGACCACGCTCCAGGTGAGCATGGGCCCCATGTATTTCCCGCTCGGATCGTGGATCGCGGTGACCAGCAGATCGAGGGTCTCCGGGCCGACCTGGATGAGCGCCTTATGCGGCAGGTTCTTGGCATCGGAGAGGATGTTGCGCTGATGCGAAGGCACTTGGTGGAAGACATCGATGGACTGGCCGATCATGTCGTCGACCTTGATCGGCAGATGCTCCTGCAAGGTCTTTAGAGTCTCGGTCGAGAACTTGTTCATGTAGTTCATCTCGAAGTTCTCGGTCTCGCACATCATCACGCCGATGGGCATACCCTCGACCATCTGGGTCAGCTGGGCGGCCTGGGCATCGGCCTTGACCTTGGCGGTCACGACACTCCAGGTGAGCATCGGGCCCATGTAGTTGCCTTCCTTGTCGTGGATGGCGGTGACCAGCAGATCGAGGGTCTCGGGACCCACGCTGATCAGGGCCTTGTGCGGCAGGTTCTTCGCATCGGAGAGGATCTTGCGCTGGTGCGCCGGGTCCTTGTGGAAGACATCGATGCATTGGCCGATCATATCATCGACCTTGACCGGCAGGTGCTCCTGCAGGGTCTTCAAGGTCTCGGTCGAGAACTTGTTCATGTAGTTCACTTCGAAGTTCTCGGTGCTGCACATCATCACGCCGATGGGCATGCCCTCGACCATCTGGGTCAGCTGGGCGGCCTGGGCATCGGCCTTGACCTTGGCGGTCACGACACTCCAGGTGAGCATCGGGCCCATGTAGCTGCCGTCCTTGTCGTGGATGGCGGTGACCAGCAGATCGAGGGTCTCGGGACCGACCTGAATGAGTGCCTTGTGCGGCAGGTTCGCCGGATCGGAGAGGATCTTGCGCTGGTGTGCCGGGTCTTTGTGGAAGACATCGATGCATTGGCCGATCATGTCGTCGGCCTTGACCGGCAAGTGCTCCTGCAGGGTCTTTAGAGTCTCGGTCGAGAACTTGTTCATGTAGTTGATCTCGAGATTCTCGGTCTCGCACATCATTACGCCGATGGGCATGCCCTCGACCATCTGGGTCAGCTGAGCGGCCTGGGCATCGGTCTTGACCTTTTGGGTGACAACACTCCAGGTGAGCATGGCCGAGGTATACTTGCCGCTGTCGTCGTAGACGGCGGTGACCAGCAGATCGAGGGTCTCGGGGCCGACCTGGATCAGCGCGTTGTGCGGCAGGTTCTTGGGGTCGGCGAGAAGTTGGCGCTGGTGCGCGGGGTTCTTGTGGAAGACATCGATACAGGTGCCGACGAGACTGTCGGCCTTGATATCGACCACTTCTTCGAGCTGCTTGACGGCGGCGAAGGAGGCCTTGTTGGCATAGGTGATGCAGAAATTCTCGAGATCGCAGACCATCACGTTGATGGGCATGTCCTCGACCATCTGGCGGTAAATGTTATTGCCTGTGGTATCGTTTTGCATGGTGTGCTCCGGTGCGGGCTGGGCTGCGGGTGCAGGTGCCGGTTGGGCTGCGGGTGCGGATTTCATGGTCTCGGCGAGGACGCCGTAGACGGCGGTCCAGGCGGCTTTGACGTCGGGGGTGAAGCCGTCCTTGAGGCCCTGCTCGAGAGTCCAGAGAAGGGCCGCAGCGACGGTGTTGTAATGCTCGTCTTTGACTCCGTAGGCAGTATGGCGGCGGCCGAGGTCCTGAACCGCGGGAACCAGCTTGCCCAAATCGTCGAGGCCGGCCACGGCGATCTTGAGCATGGCCATTAGCTTGCGGCCCTGCTCTTTCATGTCGCCTTTGAAGAGGGCTTTGAGCGAGGGATCCAACTCGAAGAGGTGGCCGTAGAACAACCCGGCCGCGGCCTCCGCGTTCGGGGCGACGGCGGCGAAGCTATCCTGCACCAGCTTCTTTTGAGCCGCGCTGATCGGGCCCTCGTCAGTACCAGACAAACTTTGCTTCAGCATGTTTCCGTGCCCCTATTGAAAGACATCATGGTTCTTTCCTTCCGCCATCGGTACGCTGCCGCTTTGGGCGCGAGGGCGGATACAAACTGGGTCTCGTCGCCGTGGATCAACACCACCGGTGATTGAATGACAGTTTTCTCGTTCCTGTTTCGTGCTCGCGCGCTCAGCCGAACCAGATTGAGAGGGATGGCTCTCAACCCACATCCGGTAAGAACACAGTGGTATGCAATCCATGGCTAAAATTCAGTTAAAGGTTGCGATAAATTCGCAAGATTGGCGAAAAACCGGTGTATTCGACGGCACCGCAACCTATGTTCGAAAAACCCTATGCATTCAGGGATATTCATTCGCGGTCCGCATGGGGGCCATTTCGCTGGGGTTGCTGGGCATTTTCGGCGTGCCAAACGCCCAAGCCGCCCAGGATTCCGGCACATCCCTGGATCTGGTCGCGGTTCCGGGCGGGTCCTTTGTCATGGGAGACGCCGAGGGTGATGCAAACGAGGCGCCCAAGCCGATGGCCGTCGGGCCGTTTCGCCTGATGCGCCACGAAGTGACAAACGAGCAATTCACCGCCTTTGTCGCGGCCACCGGGCATCGGACGGACACGGAGCGCTCCGGCGCTGGGTACGTCTGGGATGGCCGCTGGCGACTGGTCACCGGCGCCGACTGGCGACACCCCTATGGCCCCGATACCAGCGTTGAGCAGGCCGCTGATCATCCCGTAGTGCAGATCTCCGCCCGCGACGCCGCGGCGTTTTGCGCCTGGCGGGGCCTGCGCCTGCCGAGCGAGGCGGAGTGGGAGTTTGCGGCCCGAGGGACCGATGGGCGCCGGTTTCCCTGGGGCAACGCACCGCCAGTGGCAGGACCCGCCGCACCGGCGAATTTCGGCACGGTGCCTTGCTGTGCGGCCGATGCGGGCGATGGCTACCTGCGCACGGCGCCGGTGGGCAGCTATCCCGCCGGTGCCTCGCCCTACGGCATTCAAGACATGGCCGGTAACGTCTGGGAATGGACCAGGGACCCGTTTCCCGGCAATCCGGACCAGGTGGCCCTACGCGGCGGTGGTTGGGGTAACAATCCCTATTGTCTGCGGGTCTCTTACCGCCACGGCAATCCGCCTGACATCGGCCTGGATATGGTCGGCTTCCGTTGCGCCGCCGATGCCGGCTGAACCGTTCTTTGTCGAGGTCGCCGGGCACCGCTTGCGCGCCCAATGGATTGGCGCGCCCGAAGCGGCGGCGGACGGCACCTTGGTTTTCCTGCACGAGGGGTTGGGCAGTATCCCGCAATGGAAGGACTTCCCGGAGGCTGTCTGCCGGGCCGCTGGCCGGCGCGGCCTGGTTTATGAGCGTTGGGGCTTCGGCGGCTCGGATCGGTTGGCGCTGCCACGGCCACGCGATTATTTGAATATTGAAGCCGAGGACGTGCTGCCCGAGGTGCTGGATGCGTGCGGCATCGCCCGGCCGATCCTGATCGGCCATAGCGACGGCGCCTCGATCGCGCTGCTATTCGCCGCCGCGTTTCCGGCGCGCGCCGCCGCGTGTGTCAGCATGGCGGCACACGTCTTTGTCGAGGACGTCACCTTGGCGGGCATTCGCGGTGTCGTCGCGCGCTGGGAGTCCGGCGATCTGCGCGCCCGCTTGGCGCGCTATCACGGCGACAATACCGATACGGTCTTCCGTGGCTGGGCCGAGACCTGGCTGCGGCCCGATTTTCGCAACTGGGCCATGGTCGATCGTTTGCCGCGTGTGATTTGTCCGGTTTTGATCATGCAAGGTGAGGACGACGAACACGGCAGCGCCGCTCAGGTGGAGACGATTGCCAGCGGCACCGCCGGCCGGGCCGATGCCGTGCTTCTTCCGAATTGCGGCCACAGCCCGCACCTGCAAGCAGGGGAGGCCGTGCTGGCGCGTATTTCAGCGTTTCTCACAGATTTGAGCGGTACCTCATGAAGATCAGCAAGATTGCCGTCTACCAAGTCGATTTACCCCTGCACGAGGGCCGCTATGCCTGGTCCGGCAGTAAGTCCGTCTCCGTCTTCGATAGCACCGTGGTGCGTGTGGAGACGGACACGGGGATTGTTGGACACGGCGAGGTCTGCCCGTTAGGGCCGGCTTATCTGCCGGCCTACGCGGCCGGCGCCCGCGCCGGATTGCACGAGATCGCGCCTGGCTTGATCGGCGCCGACCCGCGCGACCTGGCGGTGTTGAACCGGCGTATGGACGCGCTGCTGCAGGGACATCCGTATGTGAAATCGGCTCTCGATATCGCCTGTTGGGATATTCTTGGCCAGGTTGTTGGGCTACCGGTCTGCGTGCTGCTTGGCGGCCGTTTCGGTGCCGATGTCGGTCTTTACCGAGCCATCTCGCAGGATACGCCCGCCGCAATGGCGGAGAAGGTTGGGGCCTATCGGAGGGAAGGGTACCGCCGGTTCCAGCTCAAGGTCGGCGGCAACCCGGACGAGGACATCGCCCGCATCCAAGCTGCGGCGGAGGTGCTGGAGACCGGCGATGTGCTCATCGCCGATGCCAATACCGGCTGGCGCCAGCACGAGGCATTGCGCGTTGCGCATGCGGTCAAGGATCTGGATGTTTATATCGAGCAGCCGTGCCGCACTTACGACGAATGCCTGGCCGTGCGCCGGCACACCAACCGCCCCTTCATCCTCGACGAATCCATGGATGACATCGCCATGGTTTCGCGCGGTCATAGCGACCAGGCGATGGATGCGGTCAATATCAAGATCAGCAAGTTAGGCGGCTTGAGCAAGGCGCGGCAGGTCCGCGATCTGTGCGTCTCGTTTGGCTGCGCCATGATTATCGAGGATAGCTGGGGCGGCGACATAGCGACCGCGGCCATCGCCCATTTGGCCCACTCCACGCCGGCCGAATTCCGCCTCGCGGCTACCGATTTCAACAGCTACGTAACGGTCTCGACCGCGCAAGGGGCGCCGAAGCGCACCAGCGGGCGCATGGCCGCCTCCACCGCGCCAGGCCTCGGTATCGCGCCGCGACCGGACGTGCTCGGCGACCCGGTGTTCGAGGTTTTCTGAGTTGACTCCAGCCGTCGTTGCGCTCCTATAGATGGTATGGGCTGTGGCAACGGGAGGCGACGATGATAGTGTCCTGGCAGGGCGTGTATCCGGCGGTGACAACGCAGTTTGCCGCCGACCAGTCTCTCGACCTTGAAGCTACCGGTGTTCACGTCGAGGCGCTCATCGAGGCCGGTGTCGATGGCCTGGTAATGCTTGGCACCTTGGGGGAAAGCACAACCCTGACCGCGGCGGAGAAGGAAGCGGTCCTCGCCGCGACCGTGGATAGGGCGGCCGGCCGCGTGCCTGTGCTGACGGGGGTCGCCGAATGCTCGACCGCCATGGCCTGCCGCTTTGCCGAGGCAGCGCAAGAAATCGGCGTCGATGGGCTGATGGTCCTTCCGGCGATGGTCTACAAGTCGGACCCGCGCGAGACCTTGGCCCACTACCGGGCAGTCGCCGGTGCCAGCGACCTGCCGGTCATGTGCTACAACAATCCGGTATCCTACGGCGTCGACATCACGCCGGAGATGTTCGCGGAACTGGCGGATGAGCCGACTTTGGTGGCGATCAAGGAGTCTTCCGACGACCCCCGGCGCCTGACCGACATCGTCAACTGCTGCGGTGATCGTTATGTGTTGTTCTGCGGGGTCGACGATCTGGTGCTCGAGGCGGCGCTGCTCGGTGCCGTCGGTTGGGTCGCCGGGCTGGTCAACGCCTTCCCGCGCGAGACCATGAGCCTGTGGCGCCTGGCAACCGCCGGGCGCTGGGCGGAGGCGCGCGAACTCTACCGCTGGTTCATGCCGGTTCTGCATCTGGATTGCCACGTCAAACTGGTGCAGTACATTAAATTGGCTCAGGCCATGAACGGCCTTGGCAGCGAGACGGTCCGGGCCCCGCGCCTGCCGCTGGCGGGCTATGAACGGGAGCGTGTCGTCGGTATCATCCAACGCGCCGTGGATTCACGGCCGCAAAACCCGGAGTGATCCGATGATTTTTCGCCAACTCTTCGACAGCACGTCATCGACGTACACCTACATCCTCGCCAGCCGTAGCGGTGGCGAGGCGCTGATCATCGATCCGGTTGTCGAGAAGGTCGACCGCTACATCCAGCTGCTTCGTGAGTTGGATCTAAAGTTGATCAAAGCGGTCGATACGCACGTGCACGCCGATCACATCAGCGGCCTGGGCGAGCTGCGCGATCGGACGCGCTGCATCACCGTCATGGGCGAGCAAAGTGGCACCGATGTAGTTTCCATGCGTGTCACCGATGGCGACCGGATCGAGATCGAGGGTATCTCTCTGTCGGTTCTCTACACGCCGGGGCATACCGACGATTCATACTGTTTCCTGATGGGTGATCGCGTCTTCACGGGCGACACACTTCTTATTCGCGGCACGGGTCGCACGGATTTTCAGCACGGCGATGCGCGGGCACAGTACGATTCGATCTTCAATAAGCTTCTGAAATTGCCCGACGAAACGCTGGTCTACCCGGCTCACGACTATAAGGGCGATATGGTCAGCACCATTGACGAGGAGAGGGCGTACAACCCGCGTCTGCAAGTCGCATCGATCGATGAATATGTCGAGCTCATGAACAATTTAAACCTGCCAAATCCAAAGATGATGGACGTCGCCGTGCCCGCGAATTTGCACCTGGGCATGTCGCAGGACGAAATAGATGCCGGCGGCTGGTCGCTGACCTGTGACGAGGCGAACGTCATCGCCGAGCGCAACGAAATTGTGCTGGTAGACCTTCGGGATCGCGCCGAGCGGGAGCGGCACGGTGTGATTGCCGGGTCCGTCCATGCGCCCTATCAGGATCTGGAGGAGAACGTCGGATCCGGTGGATTACTGCATGAGCTAGCCGAGGTCTCGCGCCGCCGTCTGGTCTTTTACTGTGCTTATGGCGAACGCTCGGCCATGGCGGTCAAGGTGGCGCAAGAGGCGGGCATCACCGATGCCTGTCATCTCAAGGGCGGTGTCGATGCCTGGCAAAAATCCGGTGGTCGCCTGGAGCGTATTGGTGTTTAGCGGCCAACGCCGCTATGTAGCTTCGGCCTGCGCCGCTTGGCCCCGGATGACCGGCCTGTCCACGGAAGCGATGCGGCCTTCTTCCACCGCGTGACAGGCGACACGCGCACTCCCGTGCATGATGGTTTGCGGTGCCTCGGATTTGCACCGGTCGTTGGCATGCGGGCAGCGTGGGTGGAAGGTGCAGCCGGACGGTGGACTGATGGGGTCCGGCACCTCTCCCGCGACGGGTTGGCGTGCCCGGCCGGTTAGGTCCAGATCGGGTATCGCGTCCAAGAGCATACGTGTGTAAGGGTGGCGCGGTGCCCGGAACAAGGTACCCGCGTTTTCCGATTCAACCATGCGCCCCAAGTACATGACGCCAACCTGATCGGAAAAATTGTAAACCACCGCCAGGTCGTGCGAGATCAACAGATAGGTCAGGCCAAGCTCACGTTGCAGGTCCTTCATCAGATTGAGGATCTGCGCTTGTACGGATACGTCCAGGGCCGAGGTCGGCTCGTCGCAGACCAGGAATTCAGGGTTGCTGGCCAAGGCACGAGCGATGGAGATGCGCTGGCGTTGCCCGCCGGAGAATTCGTGCGGGAACTTTTCGCCGTCGCGGGCAGCCAAGCCAACATGTGTGAGCAACTCGTCCACGCGGATACGAATGGCCTTGCGGTCGCTGAGCAGCTTATGGGTGATGATCGGCTCGGCCACGATGTCGGCGATGCGCCAGCGCGGATTGAGGCTGGCATAGGGATCCTGAAAGATCATCTGCATGCGCCGGCGTAACGGCATGATCTCACGTCGAGAGGTGATTGCCGCCATGTCCACGCCGTCGAACAGAACCGCGCCGGCGGTCGGGCGATATAACCCGACGATGCAGCGTGCCACCGTCGACTTTCCGCAACCGGATTCCCCGACTAAGGCGAATGTCTTGCCGCGCGGAATGTCGAAGCTGATTCCGTCGACCGCTTTGAGAACCTGTCGAGATTCGCCTTCAATGACGCGATTGAGCAGGGGCTTGGAAATATCGAAATAACGCGCCAGGCCACGGATGCTGACCAACGGAGAGTCCCCTTGGTCAAAACGGCGTCCCGCCGTATCTTCAGGCATCGATCAACTCGTCCTGTGCATACAGCCAGCAGGCCGCGTCCGAGGTGTCCGTGGCAATCGGGTCGGGCCGCTCGCGACGGCAGCGTTCGAAGGCGCGCGGACAACGCGGATGGAATGCGCAGCCGCTGGGAATATCGGTCAATCGCGGCATGGAGCCCATGATCTGCACCAGTTTCTCGGTGCGATGCCCGATGGTCGGGATGGAGCCCATCAAGCCGACCGTGTAGGGATGCTTGGGGCGCTGAATGACTTCCGCCACCGGCCCGATCTCGGCAATACGGCCGGCGTACATGACGGCGACGCGGTCAGCGGTTTCGGCGATGACGCCCATGTCGTGGGTGACCAGCATGACCGCCGTACCGTGCTCGCGGCTAAGCTGCTTGAGCAGAGTGATTATCTGCGCTTGGACGGAGACGTCGAGGGCCGTGGTCGGCTCGTCGGCGATGACCAGGCGCGGATTGGCGCAAAGGGCCAGCGCAATAACCACACGCTGGCGCATGCCGCCGGAAAACTGATGCGGATAGTTGTCGATCCTCTTTTCCGCCGCCGGAATACCGACCTCGTCGAGCAACGACAGGGCGCGCTTGCGCGCCTGCGACTGGCTAAGGTCGGTGTGCGTCAGGATGGTTTCGATAAGTTGCCGGCCGATTGTATAGAGGGGATTCAGGCTGGTCAGCGGGTCCTGAAAGATGGCGCCGATCTTGCTGCCCCGAATTCGGCGCATGTCCTCATAGGGAAGGTTGTCAATCCGCCGGCCGTCGAGTTTAACTTCACCGCCGGCAACCCGGCCTGGCGGATCCAGAAGGCCGATGATCGACATGCCGGTAATCGACTTGCCGGCGCCGGATTCACCGACCACGCCGAGGATTTCCCCCTCATCGATGTGAAATGATACATCATCGATGGCGAGCAGGATGCCTGCCCGGGTCGGGAACTCGATACGCAGGTTCCGCACGCTCAGCAGTGGCTCGGGCATTTCGTCCTTCCAGTTCACCGTGGCGTTAGGTCGCCGCGCCGCTGGTAGCCTCCCAGCCCCATTCATGGCAGATGGTAGCTCGGCTGCCAAGCCGCGAGCGCGCAGCCGGACTCTTTTCGCGCGTTACTAAGAAAAACCAAGAAAACTCGATAAATCGCGTGTATTAACCAGTATGGCAGACAATTCCGGCGCCCTCGCTTGCAAGCTATGCTTCTCAATGTTAGAGCCACGGCGCGTCTCATTGGGTGGGTTAGTGGGATTGCGAGAGAATTATTGCCGTTGGTGCCGGAATATCGGATAATTTGCCTGAATTATAAGATCGAATGATCCCGAGCTGACGCGCTTGCAATAAAAGGTGGGGCGGGCGCGGCGGAGAAACGGGGAAGGATCGGTTGTGCGAAAGGCCATACTGGGGTGTGGCTGGGCGCCGGTTTACAGCGGCGTTGACCGATCTACCCTGCAGGGAAGGGAGCACTCTATTGTCTGGGGGTTTTAGGCCGTGGTAGGCCGCGCGGGACCTGATACGTCCGCGGCCGGAATTGTGCTGTCGCCGGTGGAGGCTGGCGACGGGGCCGTCACGGTATCCGATGCACACCTGCTGTTCACCGCCGAATTCAGCCAGACCGGCGACGATCTGCTGCTGACCGGCAGCGACGGCACGACACAGATTATCAGCGGCTATTTTACCGCCGAGGTTCCGCCGCCCCTTCTCTCGCCCGACGGAGCGGTGATGTCGCCGGACCTGGTGGCGGCGTTGGTCGGCCCCCGAGTCCCAGGGCTGCTGTACGCGCAGGCCGGCGGTGCCCCCGTCGCGGAGGCCATCGGCCAGGTGGAGACGCTCACCGGCAACGCCCAGGTCATCCGCGCCGGGGTGGCCGTCGATCTGGCGGTCGGCGACCCGGTTTTCCAGGGCGATGTGGTGCAGACCGGAACGGGGTCGACGCTCGGCCTTACCTTCATCGACGAGACGGTCTTTTCCCTATCCGGCGGCGCCCGCATGGTGCTGAGCAGCATGGTCTACGACCCGGATGGGTCGGCGAACTCGATGCTGTTCGATCTGGTGCAGGGCACATTCGTCTTCGTCACCGGCCAGGTGGCTCCGACCGGCAACATGCGTATCGAAACGCCGGTGGCGACCATTGGCGTCCGGGGCACCGTGCCGATTACGAAAATTTCGGCCATTGATGGGTCGACGCTCTATTCCATCGGCGAGGATCCGGAGGGCGGCGTTGGCATCTATGGGCTTTTTGACAAGCTGTCGGGAACGCTTCTCACCAATGTCTCGGATCTCAATCAGTTGGTGCGTATCCAGTCCGCCGGCGGCCCGTTCTTTGAGTCGATCAAGACGCCGGGCGAACAGGCGATTGATCAAGCCCTGGTGGCGCGGGCGCATGACATCTACGGCCAGGCGCAGCAGCGGCTTGGCGAGGAACGGCGCGGCGAGATCGAGGATGGCGAGTTCGAGCAAGCAAGCGACGAACCGAACACAGGCGCCGATACCGATCCCTTTGCTGAGCCGCCCTTGGAAACAGCGGCGCCGCCGGTGACCGGCCCCGTAACATCCGGCGGTCTGGGCGTCGATGAGCCGGAGTTCGGCGAGGAACAGCGCACCAATACCGATATATCTTCTTCATCGACCCAGGTCACGGAAACCACCAGCCCGCAAACCCCGACCCCGCCGCGCCAGGCACCCGGTGGACCTGGTAGTCCGCCCGGCGATTCGAACAGCCCCCCGATTGCCACGGCCGATGGCGCTGTCACCGCGGGTTCGGCCCCCGTCGTCATCGCTGTCCTCGGCAACGACATCGATCCGGAGGGGAATGCTCTGAGTATCTTTTTGGTCACGCAGGGCAGCAATGGCAGCGTGGCTATCAATCCGGACGGCACCCTGACCTACACGCCGGCGCCGGGCTTTTTTGGCGCTGATAGCTTTACCTACACCGTATCCGATGGCGCAGGTGGGTTTGCCACCACGACCGTTAGCATCAGCGCTGGCAACAGCCCGCCCGTGGCGGCCGATGACAACGCGGAAACAACCGAGGATACACCGACCACGATCACGGTGTTGAATAACGACAGTGATTCCGATGGCGGTACGCTGAGTGTTTCAGCGGTAACCCAAGGGGCCAACGGTGGTGTTGTCGTCAACTCCGACGGCACGATCACCTACACGCCGAATGCGAACTTCAACGGCGATGATAGCTTCACCTACACGATCTCGGACGGCCAAGGTGGATCCGATACGGCAACGGTCAGTGTTTCTGTTGGCGCTGTCAATGATCCACCTGTAGCCGCGAACGACGCAGGGTCGACGGCCGAAGATACGTCGGCCACGTTCTCGGTGTTGAACAATGACAGCGACGCCGATGGCGATACGCTGAGCGTTTCAGCCGTCACGCAAGGGACCAACGGCAGCGTAGCTATCAATTCGGACGGTACGGTTACCTACACGCCGAATGCGGACTTCAATGGCGCCGATAGCTTCACGTACACCATTTCCGACGGCCAGGGCGGATCCGACACGGCAACGGTCGACGTTACCGTCAACCCGGTTGGTGATCCGCCGGTTGCCGCGAACGATGAGGTATCGGTAGACGAGGATACGCCGGTTACGATCTCGGTGTTGGCCAACGACAGTGATGCCGATGGCGATACGCTAAGTGTCACAGCGGTGACTCAAGGGACCAACGGTAGTGTCGTTGCTAATTCCGACGGCACGATCACCTACACACCGAACGCGAATTTCAGCGGTGCCGATAGCTTCACGTATACGGTCGCTGACGGCCAGGGCGGTTTCGACACGGCAACCGTCAACGTCACTGTCGATGCGGTCAACGATCCACCGGTTGCCGCGAACGATGAGGCGGGAACGTCCGAGGATATGTCGGTCACGATCTCGGTGTTGGACAACGACAACGATCCCGATGGCGGTACACTGAGTGTCACGGCTGTAACACAAGGGACCAATGGCAGTGTCGTTGCCAATTCCGACGGCACGATCACCTACACACCGAACGCGAATTTCAGCGGTGCCGATAGCTTTACCTACACCATCTCCGACGGCCAGGGCGGGTCCGATACGGCAACGGTCGATGTCTCTGTTGGCGCGGTCAATGATCCGCCTGTACTGGGCAACAACAGCCTGACCGTCAGCGAAGGTGGCGTTGTCACTCTTACCGGCGATGATCTGAGCGCAACCGATCTCGACAGTGACGATGCCGCCCTCGTATTCACGATAAGCAACGTTCAAGGCGGTCACTTCGAATTTGGGCAAACTCCTGGTGTTGCCATTGCCTCGTTCACTCAAGCACAGGTTGTCGTCGAGGCGGTGCGATTTGTTCACGACGGCGGTGAGGCGGCGCCTAGTTATACGGTGACGGTCAGCGACGGGACGGCGAGCGACATCGGCTCCGCGGTCATCGACTTTACCAATGTCAACGATACGCCGGTTGTTACCGGAGGCAATGGGGAGATGGATGAGGGTGCAAGCGCTCAAATTCCCGCGGCACTCCTGAGCGCCAGCGATGCGGAAACGACCGACCCGGCGCAGCTAACTTATACAGTCACCGGAATAAGCAATGGCGCCGTTCATGTGAACGGTGCGGCGGCGAACAGCTTCACTCAGGCACAAGTCAACGGTGGGCTCGTTAGCTTTGTGCACGACGGTAGTGAATCCAACATCGCGTCCTTCACGGTCACTGTCGCTGATCCTGACGGTGGCGTCAGCGCGCCGGCTACGTTCGATTTTGCGGTGAATCCCGTCAACGACCCGCCGGCCGTCGATCTCAACGGCGCCAGCGGTGCCAGTTTCACCGAGGGCGGTGCCGCGGTCATCGTGGATGACAACCTCTTGGTCAGCGATCCGGACAGTTCGACGCTTGCCAGTGCCACGGTCACCATCGATGCCATGGCGAACCCCGGCCTCGAAGCTCTTGCCGCGAACACGGGCGGAACGAGCATTGTGGCGAGTTTCAACCAGCAGACCGGTATTCTGAGCCTAAGTGGAACCGACTCGGTCGCCAACTATCAGCAGGTGCTGCGGTCGGTTACATACCAGAATTTGGCGCAAGACCCGACTGCCGGCGGTAACAGTCCGCAGCGCAATATTCGCTTTGTTGTCAACGACGGTGCGGCGTCAAGTGCTGCTGTGCTGGCGGTGGTTGCCTTGGTCGCGCAAAACGATGCTCCGACTCTCACGTTGCCGTTCACGATAATCTCTGCATCGGGCTTTGAAGCGGATGTCATCGACGACAGCGGCGCGGCCGTTGCCGCAGCCGATCCGGATGCGCCGAGCGTGGTTGTCACGCTGGATGTCGGTAACGGCACGCTGAGCCTTGGCCAAATAGGCGGCCTTACCTTCCAAACAGGCGACGGGACGGACGATACAGGCATGTCCTTTTCCGGGACTTTGGCGAACGTAAACGCCGCGCTGGACAGCCTCGCCTATCAGTCGGATCGCGGATTCATTGGCGATGAAACGGTCAACGTTACGGTCAATGATCAGGGCGGTACAGGGGCGCCGGGGCCGCTCTCCGCCACGGGTACCGTCGATATTGCGGTCGGCGACCGGTCGGGCGATGTACTTTTCGATAACATCACGCTGACCGTCGGCAACTCCGCCGTCGGCCGTTTCGCCTTGGTTGGTGGCCGGACCTTCTCGGCGTCCGAACTGATTGTCGGTAACTTAAACACGGGCGACGGCTCGGTCGTCATCGATGGGTTTGGAAGCTTAGGCAACCAGGTCACACAAATGTCGCTCAGCGGCACGCGCGTGGCTGGAGGCGGTGCCTCTGCCATCATTGGCCGCGAAGGCCATGGCGAGCTGCGGGTGCTTGATGGCGCGGATTTGGTCATTGACGGCGGGCAAGGGTTTCAGCCTGGTTTCCAGGTCGGACAGCTCGCCGGCGGCGACGGCTTGGTTGTGGTCTCGGGCTTCGGTTCGTCGATAACCGTAAACAGCTTTCTGGATGGTTTCGATTCCGGTTACATCGCCGTCGGCCGATCGGGCACAGGCCGCCTGGAGATTCTGAACGGCGCCACGGTTCAGAACTCGGAGGACGGGACGACCGTCATTGGCGGCAGTTTAGACTCGCAAGTTGCCGGCGTCGGCACTGTGCTCGTGCAGGGAAGTTCGGCCAACGTCGTGTCCACCTTGAATGCCGGTGGCCGATTGGTAATCGGCATGCAGATTGATTCGGACACCGGCTTGCCGATTTCGAGCGCAGCGAGCGGTACCGGCACGCTCATCATCGGCGAGTTCGGCACGGTCAACGTGTTTGAGGCCTACATCGGACAAAACGGCCGCGTGGAGGGAACCGGAACCCTCGGTGCCGCCACGCCGAACGCCAACTTCAATGTCGTTGAAACGATCCTGGATGGCGGCTTTATCGATCCGGGGTTCTCAGCAGGAACCATTCACTTGAGTGGAAACCTAACCTTGGTCTCCGGCACGTTGGAGATGGAGTTGGGTGGTACGGCCGCCGGCCTGTCCGATCTGATCGAGGTCGCCGGTGAGGCCGATGTGCAGGGCGGGCTGGTTGATTTCACCCTGATCGGCGGCTATCTGCCGGCCGTCGGTGATTCCATCGATTTCCTGACGGCCGGCGAAGGTTTGACGGGTTCGCCCGAGAATCTGTCATCGGCGGTCCACGGGGTAACGCAGGATTTCGACTACCAGTTGGACTTTAGGTCCAGCGCGGCCAGCTTTACGGCTTTGTCCGCCGCGCAGAGTGGCAACAGCACGATTTATCACGGCGGCGCGCTTGACGATACGTATGCCGGCGGCGCTGGTGACGACGTTTTGCGCGGTGGCACCGGGGCCGACACGCTAAGCGGTGGCGCGGGCAGCGATCTCTTTGTCCTGGCACCCGGCGATGGTGGTGCCAGCCTTGCAGCAGCCGACGTCCTGTCCGATTTTGAGGATGGGGTCGATCTCATCGGACTCGCCGGCGGCCTGCAATTTTCCGATCTGACCATCGGTGCGTCCGGCGCGGGAAGCAGTACGATCTCGGTGGCAACCACGGGCGAGATATTGGCGCTTGTCGAGGGTATCGTGCCTAGTTCGTTGGATACCGACGACTTTACCGCCGTTATGTGATAGACCGGCGGCTGTTGTGGCGGACTCGTAGTCTGTCGAAATCCCACGGTACTAACAGAGAGGTGCTGGCCTGACATGCCAGAGAACAACGACAAAACCGCGCCGGGTGATCAGAGTGCCTCGGCGTCGATGCCTCTATTCTATCAGAATCCGGTGCCATTAAGCGCCTCGACTCATAGTGGCAAGGGGTTGCGGCGGCCAAGCGATTTTCGCTTTTCGGCGGCCTCGCACGCGGTCGTTCTGCATGCCGAGGAGTTTCGCCTGGCATGTGCCAACTACCCCATCGTTTTTGCCGATGACGATTCGGCGGTGCCGATCGCTGTTCTAGGTCATGGCCAAGGACACAATCTTTTCGTGGACGCGACGGGGAACTGGGAGCGCGATACGTATATCCCGGCGTATGTACGCCGGTATCCGTTTGTCAACGGGCGCGGCGCGACGGAAAACGACGTGGTACTCTATATCGATATGGCCAGCGATTTGGTGGTGGATGTAGCGGAGAGTCCGGATGCGGAGCCGCTGTTCGTTGACGGCCAGCCAAGCGAACGCTCAAAGCGCGCCCTGGATTTCTGTGTGGCGTTTCAGGCCCAAGCGCCAGTGACGGCGGCCTTTGTGGAAGAGATCAAATCGCGCGATATGCTTGAACGCCGCAACGTAAGGGTCGATCTGCAGGGCGGTACCCAGCGCCAACTCACCGGTCTGCGCGTCATCAGCGAGAAGGCGTACAAGGCATTGCCCGACGATGTGTGGCTGGAGTGGCGCCGTCAGGGCTGGGTGAGCCTGGTCCACTGGCACTGGGCATCCATGGACAACTTCGTTCGGATGTCCAAGCACGCTTAAGGAGTCGGCTGGGATGGCAGACGGGTTCGAACCCGGCGGCCGCCGCGTGCCCGTCGTCGCCAATGATAGCAAGGACAGGCGCCGCGGTGTAGGCGCAACGCGGCGCGTTCTGAACGCGATCGGCTTCGGTCGCTGCCTTGGCATTGCCTTGCTGGTGGCGTTGCTCGTGGTCCGTATCTGGAATCCGGCGCCCGTCGAGACCCTACTGCTCCGCACATTCGATCTGTACCAAACCATTCAACCGCGCCAGGCGGGTTCGCAGCCGGTGGTTGTCGTCGACATTGACGAGGAAAGCTTGGCGGCGTTCGGCCAATGGCCCTGGCCGCGGACGCTTGTGGCGGATTTGATCCGGCGCATACATGGCGGTGGCGGCGCGGTGATCGGGTTCGATGCGGTTTTCCCTGAGGCGGATCGTCTGTCGCCGGCGACCCTCGCCGACTCTCTCACCGGCATAGACGAACCGTTGCGTGCCCGACTCCGGGCGTTGCCGGGTACGGACGATGCGCTGGCCCAGGTCTTGCGCGAAAGCCGCGTGGTCCTTGGCCAGTCCGGCTATCCGCGCCGGCTACCGAACTCGGGACGACCGCTCGCCGAGGTGCCGATGGCCACCACCGGTGGGGATCCGCGCCCGTTCTTGCCGGAATTTCCCGGCATCGTGCGCAACATTCCAATCCTCGAAGATGCGGCCTCCGGCCGGGCGATGTTCACACTGTTGCCGGAACAAGACGGCATTGTTCGTCGTGTCCCCGCGTTGATCAATGTCGAGGGCATGGTGATGCCGACCCTGGTTCTCGAAATGTTACGCGTTGCCACGGGACAGAGTCCTTTTCTCGTCCGTTCGGATTCCGCGGGGGTGCGCAGCATCGCCGTTGCCGGTATCGAGATTCCGACCGACCGCAATGGCCGCATATGGGTGAACTACGCCCGTAACGATCCAGATACATACGTCCCTGCCAAGGACGTTCTGGCGGGCGCGGTAGCGCAAGGAGCGCTGGCGGGGAAACTTGTTCTGGTCGGCAGTTCGGCGACCGGTTTGTTCGACGTCAAGTCGACACCGTTGGATGCGGCCGTGCCGGGCGTGGCCATCCACGCTCAATTGCTGGAGACGATTCTGAGCAAGTCGTATTTGCTCCGCCCGCATTTTGCTCTTGGCGCGGAATTGGTACTTACCGCCACCGCCGGCTTGCTGATGATCGTGTTGGTGCCGATCCTCGGTGCGTTTACAGCACTTTTGCTTGGCTGTGGCCTGGCTGCGGCGTTGATCGCCGGGTCCTGGGCTCTCTATGCCAACGAAGGGGTGCTGCTCGATGTGGCCTATACGTTGGTCGCTGGTCTAGCGATCTATGTGTTTCTCATTTTCATCAACTATTTCCGCGAGGAAGCGCGGCGGCGCCAGGTGCGCGGTGCCTTCAGCCAGTATCTGTCGCCAGCATTGGTCGAACAGTTGGTGCGCGAGCCCGACCGGCTGGTCCTGGGCGGTGAGCGCAAGCAGATGACAGTGCTGTTCTGCGATGCCCGTGGTTTCACCATGATCTCCGAGCTGTTCAAGGCCGATCCGCAGGGCCTGACCCGGCTGATGAACCGCTTTCTAACGCCGCTTACGCAAGCGGTGCTGGATCATAACGGCACGATCGACAAGTACATGGGCGACGCGGTGATGGCCTTCTGGAATGCGCCTCTCGACGATGCCCGCCATGCCGAGAATAGCTGCGCGGCGGCGTTGGCCATGCTCTCGGGCTTGCAGCGCCTGAACGCGGTCCGCATACAGGAAGCGGCCGAGGCCGATCAGCCTTATCTTCCCCTACGAGTCGGCATCGGTATCAATACGGGCGCGTGCGTAGTCGGCAACTTAGGCTCGGACTTGCGGTTCGACTACTCGGTTCTCGGCGACCCGGTGAATTTGGCATCGCGCCTGGAAGGGCAATCCAGCCGCTACGGTGTTCCCATCCTCGTCGGTACCAGCACCGCCGAGGGTGCCGCCGGCAAATTCGCCTTCCTTGAGATCGACACCGTTCGGGTAAAAGGCAAGGCCGAGCCGGAGCGGATCTTTGCCCTGTTGGGTGATGCGGCCCTGGCGGCCGAGCCGGCATTCCGCGCGCTGACCGCCCGCACGGACGAGGCGCTGAGTTGCTACCGTGCCCGCGATTGGGACGGCACTGAGCGGGCCCTGACGGCGGCGCGGGCTCAGGACCAGGCCTTTGATCTGGATGAATTCTTCCAGGTCTATGAGGCGCGCATCACGGCCTTCCGCGAAAACCCGCCCGGGCCTGATTGGGACGGCGTCCACGAGGCAACGACAAAGTGACCGATCCGCAACCACCGAAGGCCACCTGTCCGAATTGCGACCGCACGTTCAACTGCGCGGGAACCGCCGACTGCTGGTGCCTGAATGTCGAGCGCCACTTCGACTACGAAGCGTTCTTCATCCGCACCGGCCAAATGTCGTGTGTGTGCCCGGTATGCCTGACGAGCAAGAATACGGACTCGGTCGTATCCTCATAAACGACAGTTGGGTTCACGGCGCGCGGCGCCGACTTCGGGAGAATCTAGAAGAGGTACCGGACCGAGATCGGGTAGCCCTTGAACTTGGGGCGCGCGTAGTAGCTGGCGTGCAGCACCGTGCGATTGTCGACGAGCGAGATCTCACCCACGCCCTCCGGCGCGCGCCAGCCTAGTTCGACCATCACCTCGCCGATGAGCGGGTCGATATCCTCGTCCTCGAACAGCTGGTAGAGCCGTTTGAACTCGTGCTTGCCGTGGCCCTCCTTGACTGCCTGAAGGTAGGCGGCGGTGTTGGCGAGCACCAGCGTCGAGGAGCTGCGCGGCTGGCGCTGCACCGGATCGAAGGGATCGCGCCAGAAAAGCGAGATGTTGTCGTCCTGGGTGTGGCCGCGGTCGATGTGGAAGCTCAAGCACTTGAACACGTTGCGCTGGCCACTCTCGCGCGCACGGTCGGGAAGATAGGCGTTGCTGAGCATCAGCGGACCGAAGCGGCCGAGCAGCGCGCGCAGGCCGTCGTCCAGGCGTCGCTCGTCGTCGTGGACCGAGAGCTCGACGGGTGTCTCGAACTCGATCGACAGTCCGAAGTGGTGGAACGGGAAGTCCATGGCGAGCGTGCTCAGGCGCTGAGCGTAGTGCCGCGCGATCCGCGCGCCGTAGTCGGGAATCGCGATCCGCGCCGTATAGGTCGTGCCGTTCAGGCGCCCCTTGATGGGTGTGCCTGGATCGCGCTCCAGGGCGGCGAGGGCAGTGGAATCGAGGTCGATCGCCATTTAGCGCGCCATGCGCGAGAGCTTGCGCGCCTCGGTGAGGGTCAATTCGCGCAAGTCCTCGGCGATCGTGTCGATGTCGCGCTGCAGGGCAGGCAGCAGGGGGCGCTCGTGGTCGAGGTTGGGCTCCAGCGAGAAGGTGGTGTCCGCGTTGTCCTCGTCGGAGAAGGTCAGCACCACGCGCCAGGGAACGCTCAGCTTCTTGGCTAAATGGAGCTCCATGACCGCGTTGGCAAGTACGCGCAGGTGCACCACAGACTTGCAGTAGAACCAGACCCGAGGGATCTTCCATAACTTGCCGTCGGGATCGTTATGGCCCTCGCAGGACCAGCAGGGGTGGAAGGCCTCGAGCCGTTTCAGCTCGTAGACTAGGGGCGCGATGCGGCCCTCCAGCGGATGGTTTTCGGGGTCGCTGGACATCATCATGGGGATGTGGGGGCATTGGCGCGAGCAATGCTCCGGGCTCGCTTTTGGACAGTCGGGCGCGCAGACCGGCGTGCCGTTCGAGTCGTTGCGTAGAATATCGGCAAGCTCGTCGCGAATCCGGCCGTCGCGCGTGTCGCCGTTCTTGCGTCGCTCAATTTTCATCGCCGCCCACCCGAATGCCTGCAAAGCCAACCCCCGAGGTGTCTCCGTTGTTTTAGCAGGTAAAGGTTGAGCCAAGATGAGTGCGTGGTAGTTAACCGGGATTGAGGTGCAATCCATTGATTTATTTGAAAATATGCGGAATTCTGGCTGGCAGGATCCTTGGTATTAGACGTCCATCGCGCCCAGGCCATACAGGCCGGAGCGGGATTTCTTCGGCATCATGGCGCTGCTTTCCAATAGTTGGATCGGCAGGTCGATCCCGGCGAACAAGTCGAAGAGGGGCTTTTGCTCCGCCAGCGACCAATCGGCGTAGCCGGGCGCCAGGCGGCGGCTCAGGCGCAATCCCTCGGCGCCGGCCAGTGACCACAGGTGCACGGCCAACTGCTTCGTCGCTCGCTCGACGGCCAACCAGCCGGCCATCTCCAGAAACAACGCCGTGACCAAATCGTCGTCCACACTTAGCTTGGCCACCGCATCGTCCATCTGTGGGCCAACGGTCAGAAGAAAGGCCACAACCTCCGAACAACCGCTTAGCGCCTTGGCGAATCCGTTGCTGTGGAAGATGGCACCCGTCTCCAGGCGCAAGCTTGCACCGGCGCACTCGGCAATAGGAACGCGCCGATAGTGCGCTACCGGTGTTATTAGGCTCTCCGCTTGCGCCGCCGCCTCATCGGCGATCTTCCGCACCCGGTCGCGTACACGGGCAAGGTCGCGGTAGCCCTGCATGCGCAGCAACGGGTCGGTTGGGATGGTCACGCCCTGTGGCACAAACCGCCCGTGCGGACCTAGTCCTGTCTCATCGTTTTGATTGGCAGCCATAGGGCGCGAGTTTACACGCAATGCTGGCGTTTCAAACTTTACCCATGGCGGCGGCACGGATATCCGCGAACTCTGCCTCCAGCTCGGCTTGCACGGCGGCGGCGACGTCTTCCGCCGAGCCCTCGCGGGTCTTTGCCCGACCCTTGCGCCATTGCTCCAGATAGGCGTCCGTTCCGGCCATGCCCTGCGCCATGGCCGCGGCGTCGATCAGTGCCTGAAAGCGGTCGCTGAGTTGTATCTTGTGTTTGCCGGCGCCATCGGTCGCCTCGATCATCGAGGGGATGGTTTGCCAATACAGAACCCGGTAGTCAGCCATGGGGGGGGACGCGATTAGCCCAGGTCGACGTCGACGGTGAAGCCCTTGCCATCGCGCTTCATGGTGAACTGGCCGTCGGCGACCGCGGCACTCCACAGGGCCGAGCGGCGCAAACCGCCAAGCGGATAGACGTGCACACCCGCGATACCGCAATCGGGGTCGCTGGCTTGGTAAGCGGCTAACTCGGTCACCAGACGATCCGGCGCCGAGACGGTCATGAGCTTGGTCACGTTGCGCGCTTGGCGCGTTAGGAAGCGCAGGGACGGGCCGATGCCGCACGCCTTGGCGTGACCCAGCAAAGTCTTCAAGGTCGCCAGGCCGGGCACGCCGATATGGATCGGCAGGTGGTTGCCGCTCGCCCGCAGGCGCTTGTCCCAGGCGATCACCGGCGCCGCCTCGAAGCAAAATTGCGTGACGATATAAAGCGACGCGCCGGTTCGCTCGGCAAACGCGTTCTTCCAAGCCAACGCCTGCTCGATACCCGCATCCGGAATATCCGGGCTCCCTTCCGGGTGCCCGGCGACACCGATGGTGGTTACCCCGTACTTATCGAACAGGCCGGTTTCCAGAAGCTGCATGGAATCCGCGAAAGCGCCGACCGGCGTGGTCACAGCCCCGCCGATAACCAGGACCTGGTGTAACGCGATCGAGTCCGACAATTGGCGCAGCCCGTCTTCCAGCGCCGCCTTGTCGGCGATGCTGCGCGCCGCGAGGTGCGGCACCGGGTGCATTCCCTCCGCCGCCAGTCGTTTGCAGACCGCCACGGTGTCGGCGAAGTTGGCGCCGGACAGGAAGGTTACATAGACCGTCGTGCCGGGCGCCAGATGGTCGCGAAAATCGGCCACCTTGGCCGCCGAGCCTGGGGTGGTCTCGGCACTGAAGCCGCGCATCAGATCGATGATCTGCTGCTTGGCATCGCCCGCGGCGCCGGCCCCTGGCGTGGCGCTCAGACTGGCCCCAAGGCTAGCCTCGTCCGTCATGACATTCATCTCGCGACCCTCGGTCTCGGCGCCCTATGGCGCGCTATCCTAGGTGCGAGCGTGGCTGGACCCGCTCAGGCCGTCTTGTCTTGTGGCGACAGCGACTTCCACGATTCCGACGGGGTGGGGTGGGGGCTGAGGGGTCCCCAAGGCTGGGCCGTGCGAGGCCCAAGAAATCAGCTATTTCAGGTGGGGGCGCATT
>JAJFGP010000016.1 GCA_021776055.1 Kiloniellaceae bacterium | reverse complement strand
GGCCGGGCCCTGGACCTGGCGGGCGGTGGCGGCCTGGACCTTTATCAGGATCTGATTCGGGTCGTCGGCGATCTACCGCATCTTGATGTTGCCCGGCTGCATGCATTCGGCGACCGGCTGGCGAAGGACCGGGACGGCACGTCCTTCCGCACCGGCATGGAGCTGCTGTCCTGGTGGCTGGCGCGCATGATCAAGGGCGGCGCGAGCGGCCGTCCACCGGCCGAGGTCGTGGCCGGGGAGGGGGCGGCGATGGAGCGCCTGCTGACCCGCCGGCCCCTTGCGCAATGGGTGGCCTTGTGGGAGAAAACCGCCCGCTGCCTGCCCCGTGCCGAGGCGGCAAATCTGGATCGCAAACAGACCGTTATCACCGCGTTCCTAGAGATTGAGGCCTTCGCGTCCTAGGTATAGGAGAATTCCGGTGTCCGGTCACAAGTCGTCGTACTACCTGACGACACCCATCTATTACGTCAATGACGTGCCGCACATTGGCCACGCCTATACGACGCTGGCGTGCGATGCCTTGGCGCGCTTCATGCGGCTGGACGGCCTCGACGTTAGATTTCTGACCGGCACGGACGATCACGGCCAGAAGGTCGAGAAATCGGCCCAAGCCGCGGGCGTGGACCCGCAGGCCTTCACCGACAAAGTATCGGAGAATTTCCGCAGCCTGTGGTCGGACCTGGGCATCACCAACGACGATTTCATTCGCACCACCGAGGCGCGCCACGTCCGCGCCTGCCAGGCCCTGTGGAGCAAATTGGTGGACGCGGACGAGATCTACCTGGGCAGCTATGCCGGCTGGTACGCGGTGCGGGACGAAGCGTTCTACGGGGAGAACGAACTGACCGAGACGCCAGACGGCAAGAAGGTCGCCCCCTCGGGCGCCGAAGCCGAATGGGTGGAGGAGCCGTCATACTTCTTCCGCCTATCCGACTGGCAGGATAAATTGCTGGCGTTTTACGAAGCCAATCCCGATTTCATCGCTCCGGCCTCGCGGCGCAACGAGGTGATCAGCTTTGTAAAAGGCGGTTTGAGAGACTTATCCGTCAGCCGCACAACGTTCAAGTGGGGCGTGCCGGTGCCCGGCGATCCGGATCACATCATGTATGTGTGGCTGGATGCCCTGACCAATTATGCCACCGCCGTTGGCTTTCCGGACACGGACAGTGCGGAATTCTCGAAATTCTGGCCCGCCGATCTGCACATGGTGGGCAAGGACATCGTGCGCTTCCACGCGGTCTATTGGCCGGCCTTTCTGATGGCCGCCGATGTCGCCCCGCCGACGCGTGTCTTCGCCCATGGCTGGCTTCTGAACCGCGGCGAGAAAATGTCAAAGTCCGTCGGTAATGTGCTGCGGGCACAGGATTTGGTGGAAAAATACGGCCTCGATCAAGTCCGTTATTACCTGCTGCGCGAGGTGCCGTTCGGTAACGATGGCTATATCAGCCACGAAACAATGGTTGGCCGCATCAACAGCGATCTGGCCAACGATTTCGGCAACCTGGCGCAGCGCGTCTTGTCGATGATCGGCAAGAACTGCGGCGGGGAAGTCCCCGCGCCCGGCGATTTTACGGCCGCCGATACCGCGTTACTGAACGCCGCTCAGGGGCTTCTGCCACGCCTGCGGGCCGATTACCGTGAGCAAGCCTTCCACCGCGCCCTGGAAGCAACGTGGGGGGTGGTCGGTGACGCCAACCGCTATGTGGACGACCAGGCACCCTGGGCGCTGCGCAAAAGCGATCCGCCGCGGATGGCCACGGTTCTATATGTGGTAGCCGAGGTCATTCGCCATTTGGCGATACTCGCCCAGCCGGTGATGCCCGGATCGATTGACCGCATGCTGGACCAGTTGGGTGTAGCACCGGATGCACGGTCTTTCGCCGCACTCGAGACGCCGTTGGCCGCCGGTACCAGATTGCCGCCGCCGGAAGGCGTATTCCCGCGCTATGTCGAGCCCGACCAGGACGGCGGCTAACCCGCCGGTCCCGGAATGCTGATCGATTCCCACTGTCATCTCGACTACCTGGCCCGCGACGGCGACCTGGAAGAGGTCATTGCGCGCGCCCATGCCGCCGGCGTTGGCACGATGATCACCATCTGCACGAAACTGACCGAATTCGACAGCGTGCGATCGATCGCCGAGCAGCACGACGGCATTTATTGCTCGGTCGGCGTCCACCCGCATGAGGCCGACGCCGAAGGGCAGGGCGACACCAAGCG
Organism: Kiloniellaceae bacterium; assembly: GCA_021776055.1. Classification (GTDB taxonomy): domain Bacteria; phylum Pseudomonadota; class Alphaproteobacteria; order Kiloniellales; family J153; genus JAJFGI01. Next base: position 18,588 of record JAJFGP010000016.1, on the reverse strand, counting down.
TCTGCTGGCCCTTGCCGACCATCCAAAAGTAGTGGGAATCGGCGAAACCGGGCTCGACTATTTCTACGAGCACGCCTCCCGTGACCAGCAACGCCGTAGCTTCCGCGCGCATATCACCGCGTCACGGGAAACCGGGCTGCCGCTTATCGTCCATTCCCGCGACGCGGACGACGACACCGCGGACATTTTGCGCGACGAGCACGGGCGGGGGCCTTTTCCCGGTGTCATCCACTGCTTTACGGCCGGGCCGGATTTGGCCAAAACGGCTCTTGAGCTTGGCCTCTATATATCGATCTCGGGCATCGTCACGTTTCGCAAGGCCGATGAGCTGCGCGATATCGTCCGTGATATTCCCCTAGAACGCCTGTTGATCGAGACTGACGCGCCGTATCTGGCACCCGAACCAAAGCGAGGCAAACGCAACGAACCAGCCTTCGTTGCCCACACCGCCGCCGCTGTCGCAAAGATAAAAGGCATCTCCACCAAAGAGTTAACGCTCAACACGACCGAGAATACCCGGCGCTTGTTCAACAAGATTCCACCGTCGCAATGAAGGTCACGATCCTCGGCTGCGGCGGCTCGAGCGGCATTCCGATAGCCGACGGCACACCGGACGGAAACTGGGGTGTCTGTGACCCGAGCAACCCGAAGAACCGCCGCCGCCGCGTCTCCATTCTGGTAGAATCCAGCGACACCACCGTCCTTGTCGACGCGTCGCCGGATCTGCGCGCGCAACTTCTGGACGCGCGGGTGCGCCGGGTGGATGCGGTACTGTTCACACACGCGCACGCGGATCATTGCCATGGCCTGGACGAGCTCCGGGGGATGACGCACGCCCGCAGCGGACCGATCGACGCCTATATGGACGACCGGACACGCCAAGCCCTGACATCGCGCTTTGCCTACGCTTTCGCATCGAGCCGCGATTCGGACAACCTATATGGCCCGATTTTTCAAGATCACGTTCTCAACGGCCCCGTGGAGATCGGTGATGTCCAGGCGATACCATTCACCCAAGGCCACGGGCCGGAAACGACACAGGGATTTCGCCTCGGTCCCATCGCATATTCAACCGACGCGGTGTCCCTGGACGACGCAGCGTTCGAGACGCTTCAAGGCGTCGAGGTTTGGATTGTCGATTGCCTACGCGATGCGCCACATCCGACGCATTCGCACGTCGAACAAACATTGCAGTGGATCGCCCGTGTAAAACCGGCGCGGGCCATCCTGACGCACATGAATCATCAGATCGACTACGAGGACCTTCGCCAACGCTGTCCCGCCGGCGTCGAGCCGGCCTATGACGGTATGGTCATCGACGTGGCGGTCTGACGCACCACTTTCTCATCGCTGCGTACATTTCTAGAACACGTTCTAATTTACCATAATATACATTATACGCGCTTTCTGTGGCAACAGAGGCGCGCGTTCAGCTGTGTTGTTTGCGTGCACGTGTGCGCTCAAAACCAGTAGTCTTCTGCGATTCTTGCGATGGAGAAGTTTGGAGATTGGCCGACTGGCTAATGCGCAATCTTGAGGGTAATTGCGCGGTGAACCGCCCGATGGAAGATCAGGTCGCGATGCCGAGTTCTTCGAGGCGCTTGGCGGCCCATTCGTGGCCGCGGGCGGCGGAGCGACGAAACCAGCGCACGGCTTCGTCCATGTCTTTCTCCGTACCCCAGCCATTTTCGTACATCTGGCCCAGGTTATATTCGGCATAGCTGTCGTACTTTTCCGCCGCCTTACGGAACCAAGACAAGGCGTCGCTGTAGTTCTGTTCCACACCCCAGCCTTGCCGGTACATGTATCCCAGGTCGTTCATGGCGTTGATGTGACCTTGCTCGGCGGCGCGCTGGTACCAGATGACCGCTTCGCCGTAATCGGCGTCTATGCCCTCGCCCTTCTCGTACATCCAGCCCAGACGGTTCTGCGCCGCGGCGTGGCCTTGCTCGGCCGACTTTCGGTACGAACGTAGAGCCAGGGCCAAATTCTTACGCACACCTTGGCCATGGTAGTAGCGGTCACCCTTCTCGAAGAGTTCCTCGGCACTGGCACCGCCACCGCCGGTCATCCAGCCAAATATGCCATTGGATCGCCGCTTTGGCTGCGGCGCGGCATCGCCGTCGGCCTGCTCCGGCGGAACGTCGGTGCCGGACTCCTCATTCTTCAGTTCGAGTGCCTGGCCGTCCTGCAGGTCGGGCGCGGTCGAGAGAGCCAGGTCGGGCTCCTCCATCTCGTCCTCGACAAGGCCAGCATCGACCTCCGATGTCGGTTCCGATTCGTGCGATGGAGTTGCGCGCGGGTCGCTGTCGGCGCGCAGGCTCGGCGCGGCTGTCGCGGTGGCCTGCGCAGCCCCCATGGGTCGGGCGGTCTGTCGCGGCGCCTTGCCGTCATCAAGCGCGTCGGCGGCGTCCGGCGAAATTGGCTTCGCCGGGGCTAGGCGCTGGAAAAAACTCTTGTCAGCGATGTTCTCGCTGCGCGCCGTGGCGCTATCGGAAGAATCCGCGGTTGGCGGTGTATCTGTGAATTTCTCCGGTTGAGACCCATTTGGCGTCTCCAGCGCCTTTGCCGGAGGATCCACCGGCTCGGTTTTGGCCACCGGCGATGTTGGAGATGCTGGGGATGCCGGCTTTCCCTGCCGTTGGTTGATGACCAAGCTAATGGGCACCGCACGCGGCGGCCGCTTGCCCTTCTCCGCCTCGATACCTGTCGCGACCACGGAGACCCGCATCTTTCCTTCCATACCGGGATCGAAGATGGAGCCGAAAATGATGTTCGCGTCCGTATCCACTTCCTCGCGGATACGATTGGCCGCTTGATCGACCTCGAACAAGGTCAAATCCAGGCCACCGGTGATATTGATCAGAACGCCGCGCGCGCCCTTCATGGACACATCGTCAAGCAGCGGATTGGAGATGGCCGCCTCGGCAGCCGCCAGCGCCCGCCTCTCTCCATCGCCCTCGCCCGTGCCCATGATCGCCTTGCCCATTTCGGTCATGACCGATCGGATGTCGGCGAAATCGAGGTTGATCAAGCCGGGCATGACCATCAGGTCCGTAACCCCGCGTACGCCCGAATGCAGCACGCGGTCCGCCATCTTGAAGGCATCGGCGAAGGTGGTCTTTTCGTTGGCGACGCGGAAAAGATTTTGGTTGGGAATGACGATTAAGGTGTCGACGTGTTCACTCAGATCATTGATACCGGCATCGGCCATCCGCAAGCGCCGGGCGCCCTCGAACTGGAACGGCTTGGTCACGACACCAACGGATAGAATGCCGGCTTCGCGGGCGGCGCGAGCAATCACCGGCGCCCCGCCGGTCCCTGTGCCGCCGCCCATGCCGGCGGTGATGAAGACCATGTTGGCGCCCTCGAGGACGCTCATGATCTCATCAAGCGCCTCCTCGGCGGCCGCCCGGCCGATCTCCGGATGCGAGCCCGCCCCTAGCCCTTGCGTAATGCCACGGCCAAGCTGGATACAGCGCTCGCACAGCGATAGCTGGAGCGCCTGCGCATCGGTATTGGTGACCAGGAATTCGACCCCCGCCAACTTCGACTCGATCATGTTGTTGACCGCGTTGCCGCCTGCGCCGCCGACACCGACGACGACAATGCGCGGCGCGACCTCGGAGCCGTGTTCCGTTGCCTCGGGCGTGTCAGTCATTCGTTCTCCTTGCGGGCGCTAGCACAACGTCGCGGCTGCCACGGTTAGGCTCCGACTCGTGGCGCTGTGGCCCGCGGCCGCCCGGCGCGCCAGGACGCCTAGTCGCGGTGAAATACGCCATGAATGTCAAATCATCAAGACCCGATCACAAGATAACCTAAAAGACTAAAATGGACGACAGGCTTGTGCAATAGGTTAACGAATATAACGTAAGTAGCTTAACCGTCGGTTTCCGGGGTGTTCCCTTTGCCGCCCCTGCGGCGCTCGGTTATGCTCTCCGGCGCCATGGCCGACCTCCCCTCCTCTACTCCACCGACCGGCGCCATTAAGCATTTGTTAACCGTAATGGCCCGGTTGCGCGATCCGGCCGGCGGCTGTCCCTGGGACCTGGAGCAGACCTTCCGCAGCATCGCCCCCTACACCATCGAAGAAGCTTACGAGGTCACCGACGCCATAGAGCGCGGTGATATGGCGGATCTCAAAGAAGAACTCGGGGACCTGCTGCTCCAGGTGGTCTTCCACGCCCGTATGGCCGAAGAGGACGGCTTGTTCGACTTCGATGCGGTGGCCCAGGCCATCGCCGAGAAAATGATCCGCCGCCATCCGCACGTTTTCGCGGATACCGATGTTGTCTCGGCAGCGGCACAGACCCAGTCATGGGAGGCTCACAAGTCGGCCGAGCGCGCCGCCAAGGCGCACGGGAATGGCGGTACGCCGAGCGTCCTCGATAACGTGACGGTCGCGCTGCCGGCACTCAGCCGGGCTGTAACCCTACAGCGTCGCGCGGCCCGCGTCGGCTTCGATTGGCCCACGCTCGAACCTGTACTGGCCAAGATCGAAGAAGAGCTGGCCGAACTGCGCCATGAGATCACGAACAACAGCGCGGCCGACCGCCTGGAAGACGAGCTGGGCGATCTGTTGTTCGCCGTAACAAACCTAGCGCGTCATTTAAAAATCGACGGCGAAACGGCCCTGCGCCGCGCCAACGCAAAATTCGAGCGCCGCTTCCGTCAAGTCGAGAGTGACCTGACCGCCCAGGGCCGCAGCCTAAACGAAGCTTCCCTCAATGAGATGGAAGCCGCTTGGCAAGCGGTTAAGGCTGACGAGGATTAAACTCCCCTAGTGTGATGGGCTCATAATTTGGCCCTTCGTCATCCCGGATCACTGACCCTGGATTTAATCCGGGGTCGCGTCCGGGATGACGCCTTAATGAGTACAGCGCCTAGTCGTTCGCCAGCAGGTGCATGACGCTGGAGGTATCCCAGCGGCTGCCACCGCGTGCTTGGACATGGGCATAAAATTGATCGACCAGGGCGGCGACCGGCAAACGCGCCCCGTTGTTCTTGGCCTCGGCCAGGCAAATCCCCAGATCCTTGCGCATCCAGTCGACGGCGAAGCCGATATCGAATTTGCCTTCGCACATGGTGGCGGCGCGGTTGTCCATTTGCCAGGATTGCGCGGCGCCCTTGGAGATCACGGCGATGACCTTCTCCATATCCAGGCCGGCTTTCTTGCCGAAGTTCATGCCTTCGGCCAGACCCTGAATCAGTCCAGCGATGCAGAGTTGGTTGACCATCTTGGTCAGCTGCCCGGCGCCGGCGGTTCCGAGCAGGATGCACGCCTTCGCATAGGCGTCGATGACCGGCTTGGATGTATCGAAAGGTGCCTGCTCACCGCCGCACATGACGGTAAGCGCCCCGTTCTCGGCGCCCGCTTGTCCGCCGGAGACCGGCGCGTCGATGGCGGCGATGCCTTTGTCCTTGGCGAGCGCGAACAGCTCGCGCGCCACCTCCGCCGAGGCGGTCGTGTGATCGACCAGGATGGTCCCCGCCTTCATGCCGGCAAGCGCGCCGTCGTCACCCAGGGCGACGCTGCGCAGATCGTCATCGTTGCCGACCATGGTAAAAGCAATCTCGGCCCCCTCGGCCGCTGCCCGCGGCGTCGGTGCCTGGGCGCCGCCAAATTCAGCCACCCAACGCTCGGCCTTGGCCGCCGTCCGATTGTAGACGGTCACCTGATGACCACCCTTTTGCAAATGCCCGGCCATGGGATACCCCATGACACCCAGACCGATGAAAGCAAGTTTACTCATTCCCGATCACCCATTCCTTGTTGTTGCGTTGGCAATGTATAGCCGCGTCAGTCGAGACGCCGTATGCTCGTTCCTGGTTGGGCTAACTCATGCAGCAGATCGTCCAAGTAAGTTAGGACATCGGCTGCCGGTATCCATGGTGGGATCACCAAGCCGGTCTCCCGGCGCCGCTTGCCCTCGGCGGGGCGATAAACGGCCCAAGCTTCGTCTTCGCGAACGACCTCCAGCTGGTATCTGCCATAAATGTCGAAGCGCATATCCTACCGCACCTAAGCCACGGGTCCACCCATTGGTCAGAAATCGAGGATGATGTATCGGTACATGGTGACGGCTCGTCAATGGTGGATATGGTGACCTCTCTTTCGTTCGCCGGATTGGATGCTGGCGGGCTGGCCTATGCGCTGCTGGTGGTCTTTATCGCCGCCGTGGTGCGCGGGTACAGCGGCTTTGGCGCCTCGGCCATCATGGTCACCGGTCTTAGCCTGGTATTGCCGCCGGCCGAGGTGGTGCCGATTGCCCTGCTTCTGGAAATCGTGGCGAGTCTGGGCCTGCTCACCCAGGTCTGGGGTGCCGTGGTTTGGCGCCTGGTGAGGTGGTTGTCCGCCGGGGCGGTGCTTGGGATGCCGTTGGGTATAGCACTGCTGGCCCGTGTACCGGCGGACCCCATGCGTGTCGTCATCTCCATCTTGGTGCTCGGTGCCAGCCTGCTCATCTGGTTTGGCTACCGCTTTCGCAGCACACCGGGTCGAGGACATATCGTCGGTACGGGCATCATCTCCGGCCTGGCGAATGGGGTCGCCGCCGTCGGTGGCTTGCCGGTGGTGCTATTTCTGCTTTCCACCGCCACCGGCGCCGCTGTGTCGCGGGCGACCTTGGTCGTCTACCTCATGCTTGGCGATATCTACGGCACCGGTGTTGCCGCCGCCAACGGCTTGGTCACGGGCGAGGTGGCGCTGCGGACGGCGTTGTTTGCGGTTCCTCTGGTGGCCGGTGTGGCCCTCGGCAATCGCCAGTTTCTAAAGACCTCGCCCGAATCATTCCGCCGATTTACGTTGCTGCTTCTGATCGCGCTCGCCAGCTTGGGCCTGATCCGAGGACTTATCATCTAGGTCACTGGTCTGAAGGACCGAAATCTGGCATGACCGCCGTGGCATTCCAACTCCGCTAATCCGAGGACACTTCCCGCGTGCATCCCGCCCCCTCCCTGGTTGTCTTTACCACCGCCGCTGGCGCGGGATATGGCTTGCTTTTTCTTTTGGGCATTGCCGCGCCGTTCGGGTTTTTGCCGATTGAGCGTTGGTTTGGGGTTGCCACCCTGGGACTAGCCCTTGGCCTAATCACGATTGGCCTGGCCGCTTCCACCTATCATCTGGGGCATCCGGAGCGCGCCTGGCGAGCCCTGAGCCAGTGGCGCAGTTCATGGCTGTCGCGGGAAGGCGTGGCGGCGTTGGTTACCTACGCCGTTGCCGCACCGTTCGCTCTGGGTTGGGTGGTCTGGCAAACCGCCGATGGTTTCTGGGCAGCCTTTGGCTTGCTCACCGCCATCAGCGCCGCCGTAACGATCGCTTGCACGGGCATGATCTATGCGTCGCTGAAGACAATCCAACAGTGGTACACCCCGTGGGTTCCCGCCCTGTTCAGCGCTTTCGCCTTGGCGACCGGGGCCATTTTGCTCACGGCGCTGATGCACGTGTTCAACGTCGAGGCCGCGTGGGCCGACTGGGTCGCCGCCGGCTCCCTCCTCCTCGCCTGGGGTCTCAAGGTGGGCTACTGGCGTGCCATGCGCCGGGCCGTACCGACGAGCACAGCGGAAAGCGCCACGGGCTTGGGGCACCTGGGCCGCGTCCAGGCATTGGAAGCCCCGCACACGGAAGACAACTATCTGCTGCGCGAGATGGGCTATCGCATCGCCCGCAAGCACGCCGACCGATTGCGCAATCTGGCGGTGTTCTTCGGCCTGGGCTGGCCTCTGGCCATTCTGGCGCTGGGGATAGGCGGACCAGCCCTGATCGTCGTCGCCGCCCTGGCGGCCAGCCTTGGCGTGGTCATCGCCCGCTGGCTGTTCTTTGCCGAGGCGACGCACACGGTCGGCCTCTATTACGGCCGCCATCCGGGCTGATCCAGACCGCGCGGCATCATCGGCCTTCCCGCAATCGGAAAGCTGTATCATAATGGGCACGGATTTGTCGTGAAACGCGGTTAGGCTCAGCTTAGCCCGCGCGTTTTCGCTGGTCCCAATGAAAAGCCGCCATGGGGAGGCAGATATATCATGAGTGCTGGCGTCGAACTCGACCACATAACGATCCGTTTCGGGGACTTCACCGCGGTTGGCGATGCCAACCTAAGTATCGAGGAAGGTGAGTTTTTCAGCTTTCTGGGACCCTCGGGCTGCGGCAAGACGACGATCTTGCGCGCCATCTCGGGGTTTCTCGAGCCCAGTGAAGGCGCTGTCCGCATCGGTGGCCAGGATATGCAGGGCATCGGTCCGAACAAGCGGCCCACGGCCCTGATCTTTCAGAATCTGGCGCTATTCCCGTTGATGAGCGTGGCCGACAACATCGCCTTCGGGCTCGAAGTTCGTGGCGTCAGCAAGGAGGACCGGCGCAAGCGCGCCGACGATCTGCTCGACCTCATCGCGTTGTCAGGCCAGGGCGACAAGCAGGTCAACGCTCTGTCCGGCGGTCAGAAACAACGGGTCGCCATTGCTCGGGCCCTGGCGGTAGAACCGAGTGTGCTGTTATTGGACGAGCCATTGTCCGCCCTCGACCTGAAACTGCGCCAGCATATGCGGGCCGAGTTGCGGGCCATTCAGCGGCGCGTGGGCATCACCTTCATCTATATCACGCATGATCAGGGCGAAGCGCTGACCATGTCCGACCGTGTCGCTGTCATGAGCCAAGGAGTCATCCAACAGATCAGCGATAGCGCAACCATCTATGACAACCCAGCCACTGCCTTTGTTGCCTCTTTCGTGGGCGAAAACAATGCATTCCACGGTCGGGTGACGAAAGCAGAAGAAGACTATGCGGTGATCGATTCACCGTTCGGGGCTTTACGTGGACGGAACCAGCAAGGTCTGCGGCAGGGCGATTCGGCCATTCTGTTCGTCCGCCCGGAAGCCCTGGCTTTGGCCAACGGCAGTACTGAGAATGTCATTGAAACAACCGTGAGCAGCGAAGCGTTCGAAGGGTCTGTCCGCCACCTCTATCTGAAGGGCGACGGGCGCAAGGATATCGCGCTCACCATGACCAACGACGGCAGTACCCCAACCGTTCGCCAAGGCGAAAGCGCCCGCGTTGCCTTCGCGGCGGACCGGGCGGTGGCCCTACCCGAAGGCGAGCTGGCCAGCGAGTAACTGCTACCAGTACGAGAGGGCGCTGCGGTACAATCCCGCCAGGTCGTCCTTGCTGATGTTCCGTGGCGCATTGTCGAATAGTCGACGCTGCGGGAACGCGCCGTCGGTCAGCGCCTCGATGTCGGCCTCTCCGTAACCCACACCGCCGATGCCGTTCGGCACGCCGGTCGCCTTCATCATCGCGATGATCTGATTGGCCAGCACCTCGCCGGCATCCGCCTCGCCCGCACCGCGCAGATCGGCGCCAAGCATGCTCGCAGCCTCCAGATGCCGGTCGGCGCAGGCCGGCGCCGTATAGCGAAACACGGAGGGGGCATTGACGATGACCGACATGCCGTGCGGCACGATCGGCGCCCCAGCGGGGTAACCCGCGGGCTGGAAATCGCGCACCAGCCCGGAGACCGAATAGGACATGCCATGGGGCGCGTGGCATCCGGCGTTCCCAAAGGCGATGCCGGCCAGGGTCGCCGCCCACATAAGCTGGTGCCGCGCCGCCTGCCCATCCGTCTCGACCACCGCCGGAACCATGTTGCGCCCAAGAAGGCGCAAAGCCTCGCGGCACCCCAGATCGCTCCACGGATTAGCACCTTGGCTATGCGGCCGCAGGCTCGGGCGCTTCGCCGCCGCGCGCTTGCTGTGCGGCAACGCGGTGTAGGACTCCAAGGCGTGGCTGAGCACGTCGAAGGCGCTGGCTGCGACGACGTTCTTTGGCAATGTCTCCGTGCACGTGGGATCGACCAATCCCTGAGCGGGCCGCAGCCGGCGCGAAACGATGCCGGTCTTCGCCCGCATGGCCAGAAGATCGAAGATAGCGATCCCCGTACACTCGCTGCCGGTGCCACAAGTTGTCGGACAGGCGATGTGCGGCTTCAGCGGGCCGGGCACCGGTTGGCCGCCCCCGATTGGCGCGTTCACGTAAGTCAGGAAGTCCGCCGGGTACGTGGCGTAGAGGTTCGCGGCTTTGCAGGTATCGATAACCGACCCGCCACCCACGGAGACATAGCCGTCGAAATCTCCCTCGACGGCAAAGCGTGCCGCCGCCAGGAACGATTCATCCGTCGGTTCGACCTGCACCTCGTCGTATAGCACCACGTCGAGACCGGCAGCGATTAACGAGTCTCGCACGATGGCGACGTGTGGGAGGGCCGCCAGAGACTTGTCCGTCATCAAAGCGACGCGCCGCATGCCCAATGCCGCGGCATGGTCGCCAGCCTCGGACAAGACGCCGGGGCCGAACGTGATGGCGGACGCATCGACCGAGAAAGCCGTGTCCCCGCCATCGCTGGGCGCGAAGTAGTGGCAGCAGGCCATGGCTCAGAGTCCTAAAATTTCTTCCGGCGCGGTGTACGGCAGCTTGTGTGCATCCGCCACCGCCTTGTAGGTGATTTTACCTTTGGCAACGTTCAGGCCGTTCTTTAGGTGCGGGTCCTCGGCCAAGGCGCGCCGTACCCCCTTATCCGCCAAGGCCAGGGCGAACGGCAATGTCGCGTTGTTCAAGGCGAAGGTCGATGTGCGAGCAACCGCGCCCGGCATATTGGTCACACAGTAGTGCACCACCCCCTCCTCCACATAGGTCGGCTCGGCGTGGCTGGTCGGCCGCGATGTCTCGGCGCAACCGCCCTGATCGATGGCAATGTCAACGAAGACCGAACCCGGGCGCATCTGGCTCACCATATCGCGCGTGATCAGCTTCGGCGCCGCGGCACCGGGTACGAGCACGGCGCCGACCACCAAATCGGCGCCAACCACGTTCGTCTCGATGGCATCGACCGTCGAATAGATCGTGTTGAGCATCGGTCCGAATTGCAGATCGAGGGCGTAGAGGCGCTCCAGGTTCTTGTCGATGACGGTGACGTGGGCTTCCATGCCCATGGCCATGCGCGCCGCATTGGTGCCCGAGACACCGCCCCCCACAATCACCACGCGCGCCGCCGCGACACCGGGCACGCCGCCGAGCAGCATGCCCGACCCGCCTTGCTCTTTCTCCAAGCAATGGGCGCCCACTTGCACCGACATGCGCCCCGCCACCTCGCTCATGGGCGAGAGTAGCGGCAGTCCCCCGTGTATGCCGGTAACGGTCTCATAGGCGACGGCAATGCAGCCGGATTTCTGCAAGCCTTCGGTCTGCGGCAGATCCGGCGCTAGATGCAGATAGGTGAACAGAACCTGATCCTTGCGCAGCAGGCCATACTCGCTTGCCTGCGGCTCCTTGACCTTCACCACCATGTCGGCCTTGGCGAAGACATCCTCCGCTGTATTTGCGATCTCGGCCCCGGCAGCGCGATAAGCATCGTCGCCGAAGCCGATGCCGGCACCGGCATTCGTCTGCACCAGCACCTTGTGACCATGGTGCACCAGCTCGCGTACCGAGCCCGGCACTAGGCCGACCCGGTATTCGTGCGTCTTGATCTCTTTAGGAACCCCGACCAGCATGATGAAATAGCCTCCCGGCTAGATGATTTTGTTTTTTGCGCACCAGGCGTGACGGCTAAGCCCGGCCGCGTGTGTTTTCGGAACGATAAAACGGCCGCAAACTGGCGCGTGCCGCAAACCTGTCGCCGGCAACCTCGATCTCATAACGGCCGGCCTCGATGAACGCGGCATTAACCCCGCCCGGATTTGAAATGTACCCCAATCCGACGGCGCAGCCCAGGGCGTGGCCATAGGCCCCCGACGTCAAACGGCCGACGATGTGACCGTCCCGTAGCACCGGCTCGTTGTGATAGAGCAGCGGCTCTGGGTCGTCTAGAGCGAAGTGAACCAGGCGCCGTGTCACCCCCACCTCCCGCTGGCGCAACAAGGCATCGCGGCCAATGAAGGGGGTGGGCTTGTCGAAGGCGCAGGCAAAGGCCAGACCCGCTTCCAAGGGCGTGTCCTCGTCGCCGATGTCGTGTCCCCAATGGCGGAACCCTGCCTCCAGCCGGCACGAGTCCAGCGCGTGCATCCCGGCAAGTTGGGTGCCGTCGGCTATCAGGGTGTCGAAAACACCGCCGGCATATTCGCTGGGAATATAAAGCTCCCATCCCAACTCGCCAACGTAGCTAAGGCGCTGGGCCAGGACGGGCGCACCGGCAAATTCAATCTCGCGAACCGCCGCGACGGGAAAGGCATCGTCCGAGAAATCCTCGGCGCACATGTTGCCTAGCAGCGCCCGGCTGTTTGGCCCCATGACACCAAGAATGGCGTAGGCCGAGGTCACATCGGTAACGCTGAGCCGAGCCTCCGCTGGGGTATGGCGCCGCAGCCAATCGCGAACGCGCACCGCCGTGGCCGCACTTGTCACCACCAGGTAACGGTCCTCGGCTAGGCGGCTGACTGTCAGGTCCGCCTCGATGCCGCCACGCTCGTTCAGCCATTGGGTGTAGACTACGCGCCCCGGCGAGACACCCACATTGTTCGCGCACAACCTTTGCAAAACATGTTCTGCATCAGCTCCTTGCAGGAGAAATTTCGCGAATGACGTGAGATCGAAGATGGCAGCGGTTTCGCGCGCCGCCTTATGCTCTGCCGCCGCGTAGGGGAACCAGTTCTGCCGTCCGTAGCTGTACTCATACGCTGGCGTAACGCCCGCCGGGGCGAACCAGTTGGGCCGCTCCCAACCGGCCGTCTCGCCAAAGCAGGCGCCGTGCGACGCCAGGCGATCATGCACCGGTGAGCGACGGATGCCGCGCGCCGTCTCGTACTGGCGATACGGCCAATGCATGGCATAGAGCAGGCCCAGAACCTCGCCGGCCCGCTCCCGCAGATAGATGTCGCCACCCTGGAAGGGCATCATGCGGCGGATGTCCACGTCCCACAGGTCCATGGGCGGATGCCCCGCGACGATCCATTCCGCCAAAACCTTGCCGGCCCCACCCGCCGATTGAATGCCAATGGAGTTGAATCCCGCAGCGATGAAAAAGCCCCGCAGTTCCGGCGCCTCGCCCAACAGGTAGCGGTTGTCCGGGGTGAAGCTTTCCGGCCCGTTGAAGAATCTGCGGATACCAGCGGTTTCCAGGCGCGGCACCCGGTGCATGGCGGCCTCGAGAATGGGCGTGAAATGGTCGATATCCTCAGGCAATTCGTCGAAGCAGAAATCCTCCGGAATGCCGTCCATGCCCCACGGCTTGGCTCGCGGCTCGAAGGCGCCGAACAGGATTTTGCCGGCGTCCTCTTTGAAGTACGTGCAGGAATCCGGGTCCCGGAGAACCGGTAGCCCAGGGGGCAAGTCATCCAAACCCTCGGTGATGGCGTAGAAATGCTCGCAGGCGTGCAACGGCACGTTGACCCCGGCCAGGTGCCCCACCTCACGCGCCCACATGCCGGCGCAATTGACCACGACCTCGGCGGTCACATCGCCCTGCTCGGTGCGCACGCCGGTGGCCCGGCCATTGGTGGTTAGGACGCCGGTGACCTTAGTGTCTTCGCGGATGCGGACGCCGGCTTGGCGCGCGGCCTTGGCGAGCGCCATGGTGGTGTCGGTCGGATTGGTCTGGCCGTCGCCGGGCAGGTAGACCCCGCCAACCACGTCGCCGGCTTCCAGCAGCGGCCACAACTCACGGACTTGCGCCGGCGAGATCACCTCCACCTCCAGCCCGAAGGTCTTGGCCATGGAGGCACCGCGGCGCAACTCCTCGAAACGTGCCGCCGTGGTGGCGATGCTGACACTGCCGGTGCGCCGAAAGCCAGTGGCCTGGCCTGTCTCCGCCTCCAACCTGGCGTACAGCTCCGCCGTATAGCGGGCCAGCTTGGTAAGGTTGAGGGTCGCCCGCAACTGGCCGACCAGCCCGGCCGCGTGCCAGGTGGTCCCGCACGTGAGCTTCTTACGCTCCAGCAATACCACGTCATGCCAACCGAGATGCGCCAGGTGATAGGCCAGCGAGCAGCCGACAATGCCGCCGCCGATAATGACAACCCGCGCCGCTTCGGGCGGCCCCGCTATGGCATCAGGTGTCGTCGTCACCGAGCAGCACGTCGTGCAGGGTTTGCCAAGCCGTGGCGTCCGGCGCGAGCAACAAGCCGCCCGCCTGGTAGCTTCGGGCGCCGTAGTCGGCGCCATCCAGGGTCCGCGCCGTGCCGCCCGCCTCCTGATAGATGAGCGAGCCGGGCACATGGTCCCATGGCATGAGTTTTGTGAAGAGGGAAAAATGAATATGGCCGGAGGCTAGGCGCAGGTACTCATGCCCGGCACAGCGCAGGCTTTTGATCGCATTCACCCGGCTGCGCCGCGCCTGAATCTGGCGCGCCATGTCGGCTGTCGCGAAGGTGCTGGCGTGCAATGTGCCGCGCATATCCTTGAGCGATGCGGCCGGGGCCGCGGTCAGGCGCGATCCGCCCCGCCAGGCGCCGGACCCACTCTCCGCCGCTGCCGTTGTTCCGGACACCGGATCATGAATCCAGCCGGCGACCGTCCGCCCCTCCTCCACCAAGCCGACCATCACGGCGAAGACCGGATTGCCGCGCGCAAAGTTGGCGGTCCCGTCAATGGGATCGATCACCCAGACCAGCGGCTCCTCGGTGATTTTCGCCAGGATTGAAGGATCGGCGGCCACCGCTTCCTCGCCCACCAGATAGGCGTCCGGGCGCAGGTCGCGAAGCCGGCGGGAAATGTGTGCCTCGGCCTTCACGTCGGCCACGGTCACCAACTCGCCGCCATCCTTCTCGCTGATTTCGTGGCTCTGCAGCGACTGAAATCGCGGCAGTACCTCCTCGACGGCGGCTTCTTCCAAAATGCGGGTGACCGCGTCGATATCGACTGGCATGACGGCGCCGAGTATCCCGGTCAGCGCCGCAATTGCAAGGTCCGTCGACTACATAAATCTGTCATGCCGGAAGCCGTATCAGGACGGGCCAGCTAGCGGACAAATGAATCCCGGATCGCAAGGCTTGTGCACCGACAACCTGTGGTTATCGGGCTCGCCTAACCTCCGGGATGACCAGAGCAAGCAAAAATTGATCGCGTTTAGACCTTGTGGTCCTCGCGGGCGCGCCGGCGATGGAAGCGCGCCAAATCGGCCGGGTCCAAACGCACCCGCAGATGCGCGCACTCATCGGTGTCGCGCCGATCCAGGACATGGCCATGATCGTAGAGCCAAGCGATCGCGGCCCCGTCCCGCAAATCAACCGTGAGGTCCACGGTGTGCTGGCTTTCGGCGAAATAGCTGTCGATGCGCCCCAGCAAATCCTCCACCCCCTCGCCGGTGGCGGCGGAGCACGCGGCCTGCCGGGTGGCCCGTTCCAGGCGCGCCAGAAGGACGGACCGGGAGTCGGTGTCCAGCAGATCGATCTTGTTCAATACCTCGATGACGCTGTCATCCAATGCCTCTCCCAGGCCGAGAGCTTGCAGGACGGATTCGACGTCCTGCCGCTGCGCCTCGCTGTCCGGGTGGTGGATGTCGCGGACGTGCAGGATCAGGTTCGCCTCGACGACCTCCTCCAAGGTCGCGCGGAAGGCGGCGACTAGGCTGGTCGGCAGGTCCGATATGAAGCCCACCGTATCGGAGACGATGATCTCCATGCCGGACGGCAACCGCACCCGGCGCATGGTCGGGTCCAACGTGGCGAAAAGCTGATCCTTCACATAGACCGTCGACTTGGTCAGGCGGTTGAACAGGGTTGATTTTCCGGCGTTGGTATAGCCGACCAAGGCCACAATCGGGTAAGGCACCCGCCGTCGCGCGGCCCGGTGCAACTCGCGCCGGCGCTTGACCTGTTCCAGGTCTGCCTTGATGCGCACGATGCGCTCGGTGATCAGGCGGCGATCCATTTCCAATTGCCGCTCGCCGGGACCGCCCAGGAAGCCGAAGCCGCCGCGTTGCCGCTCCAAATGGGTCCAAGACCGGACCAGCCGCGAGCGCTGATAGGTAAGCGCCGCCAGCTCGACCTGCAGCTGCCCCTCCTTGGTCCGCGCCCGGGCGCCGAATATCTCCAGGATCAGGCCCGTGCGGTCGATGACCTTGCAGTGCCAAGCGCTCTCCAGATTGCGCTGTTGCACAGGGGTCAAGGCGGCGTCGACGACCACCAGGTCGGCCTCCTCCTCCGAGGCCATAAGGCCAATGCGTTCGACGGCGCCCGCGCCAAAGAGTGTCGCCGGCTTCGGCCGGGGCACCACAACCACATCGGCATGAGCGACCTGCAGGTCGATGGCCAGGGCCAGGCCCACCGCCTCCTCAAGCCGGGATTCCGGAGACCGCGCCACGCCGATAGCAGTCCGTATCTGCGGATGCAGGACGAGCGCTCGCCCGGAGCCCCCTCCGGAGCCCCCTGCGCCGCCAGTATTCTCGTCGATTGGGCTAGGCGTTTGGAGCCTCAGGTTCCTCCGCCGCCGGCTCATAGAGCTGGACAGGCGTCGCCGGCATCACCGTGGAAATCGCATGCTTATAGACAAGCTGCGAATGCGCATCACGGCGCAAGAGCACGGAAAAGTTGTCGAACCAAGTGATGATTCCCTGCAACTTGACGCCGTTGACCAGAAACACGGTAACCGGCACCTTGTTCTTGCGAATATAGTTCAGAAAGACGTCTTGGACGTTCTGTGATTTATCTGCGGCCATGGGAACTACCCGCTTTTGTTAAGTTTGTTGTTGTTGTCGTTCCGACTCGTTCCAGGCAGGTACCCCCTTCGTCACCGGGCCGTACAAACACCCCGGCCGCCGTCTCCAGCGCCCACCACGCCCATTCACTATCACGCTTCTGCGATAAAGACAAAATCCGGGTGGGAACGCCGTCAAGAGGCAGATTGGCCACTGACAAAGTCTGTCAGTATTGATGAACTAGGATTACCCTCCTCACGGCAACTATCCAACTCGGATCGATACAGAATGTCTCGTGCCGCCCGGTTACTCGATATCATTCAAATCCTTAGGGATGCGCACACGCCCCTACGCGCGCATGACTTGGCCGATGAATTGGAAGTGCACGCACGTACCATCTACCGCGACATCGCAACGTTGAAAGCACGACGTGTGCCAATCGATGGCGCTGCCGGGCTGGGATATATCCTTCGACCCGGATATGAGCTGCCTCCACTCGCATTTACGCCCGACGAAATGGAATCCATTGTCGTTGGGGCAAAACTGATCCGTCGAACCGGAGACGCAGAGTTACAGAGGGCTGCTCAAAGCGTCGTTCTGAAGATCAAGGCCGTGACATCCGGGAACCTGGATCGCCAATTGGCAGATGACGCCTTCTTCGTTTCGGATTTCGGCACACCAAGATCAAACCTCATCGACATGGCCAAGGTCCGTCGAGCCATTCGCGATCAAAAGAAAATCCGCATTCGCTATGTGGACGAGCATGACGCCAGAAGTGAACGAGTTGTTCAACCGGTCGGCGTTGCCTACTACGTCGAGGTGACGCTGATTCATGCATGGTGCGAACTTCGGGAAGATTACCGGCATTTCCGGACAGATCGAATCACGGGAATAGCTTTTCTCAAACAGGGCTTCAGTCCACGAACCGATAAGCCAGCCCGCTAACCCATGATCGTGGAAGGTGCGCACCGTCTGCTGACATAAACTGTCAGGGCGCCTGTACTACGGTCGCCAAAGCTGAACCGTTGAGGAGGCCCGCATCATGTCACAAGACGCCCTGTTGGAAGCATTTGATACGACGTCGATACATATGGAACCGCATTGGTTAGTGACCTTCCAGGCACCCGACGAGGACGTAGACCGGATATTCGAAAGCATCACGAATGTCGTATCTTTAGAGCACGGAAAAACGGATCGCAACGCCTATCGGACAACGGCAGGGTATGAATACTATCGTCCCAGGGATGGTACGCCGACGGGCGCGGAGGAGGACACGCGAAAGCGCCCCGGAGTTGCCGAAGTTTCGTTCTTCTTACCCAAAAACCAAAAACAGATCGAAAAGGTCATCGAAGCAATTTATGCGGTTCATGGCTACTATGAACCGGTCATCTACGTACGCGACGTACTGCGCAGCCGTTGCAAAGGACTAGATGACAGCAAAAACCCGCATCGTTGGTGGAACAAAGAGGGTGATTGGAAAGCCAAGATGTAATCGCGGGCCGCCACCAAAATTCACAATGCCCGCAGGACTTCGAGTAGGGCCTGACAACTAACGACGTGCAAGTGGGGCGTGGCCCCTGGGAATTCGTCCTTGGCCGGCGCCTCGGGGCGCAGGAGGACCGGGGTGCAGTTGGCGGCGACGGCGCAGGTCATGTCGATGTCCGTATCGCCCACGAACCACACGTCGGGGCCAGGCGATAACCCGGACTCGGTTAGGGCCAGGTCCACGGCCTCGACGGCCGGTTTATCCTTGGCGGCGTCGTTGGCCCCGACCAACTGGCTGAAAAAATCGCTCCAACCGATGTGTGCGGCTTCCCGGCGTAGGAGGTGGCCTTTCTTGTTGCTGACCACGGCCAGATATAGCGGGTCCATCCCGGCCAGGGTGCGCAGCATGGCGCCCGCCCCGTCCCGCTCGCGCAGGGTCTCCAGGTGTTGGCTTTCGAAGGCGCGGTAGAAAATATCCATCGCC
>JAJFGP010000150.1 GCA_021776055.1 Kiloniellaceae bacterium | reverse complement strand
GACTAGTTATCCCCAGTATGCCGCCCTCATATCATCTGGTCATCTACTGGTTGGAGAGGAGGCGTTATGTCGAATGTTTACCCCCTCTTCCAATTGGGGATGGACTTGGAAGCAGTTTCAAGCACCGCCCATGAGGAAGTTGCCGCCGGCGCGCTGGAGGACGTTCAGCGTAAGGATTATTTCATCGAGCGTGATGGGGTGCGCTGCGCCGGCACGCATCTGATCATCGACTTGTGGGACGCGGAGCGTCTGGACGATCTACCCCATATCGAGGAAACGCTCAGGGCGTGCGTGACGGCCGCGGGGGCGACCCTGCTGCATATTCACCTGCATCACTTTACCCCAAACATGGGCGTATCCGGGGTGGCGGTGCTGGCCGAGTCGCATATCAGCATCCATACCTGGCCCGAGAACGGCTATGCCGCCCTCGACGTCTTCATGTGCGGCGCCGCCCAACCGCACGAGGCGGTGGCGGTTTTGCGGCAGGCCTTTCTGCCGGAACGCGTGGCGGTTTCGGAGCACCTTCGCGGCCAGACGTCGTGACCGATTGGGTCGAGGAATCGCTGCATTCAAGCGTGCGCATGCGCTTGAAGGCCGACCGAGTTCTCTACGACAGCCACACGGACCTACAGCGCATTGTCATCTTCGAGAACCCGATCCTCGGCCGGGTCATGACCCTGGACGATGTGGTGCAGACCACCGAGGGGGATGAGTTCATCTATCACGAGATGCTCACCCACGTGCCGATCCTGGCGCACGGCGCGGTACGCGAGGTCCTGATCATCGGCGGCGGCGACGGCGGCATGCTCGAGGAAGCCCTCAAGCACCGCACCGTCGAGCGCGCGACCATGGTCGAGATCGACCGCGGCGTGGTGGATTTAAGCCGGGAATATCTGCCGTCGATCTGCGGCGAGGCCTTCGATGATCCGCGCACCGATCTGGTGATCGCCGATGGCGTCGATTACGTCGGCCAGTGCGACCGCAAGTTCGATGTGATCATCGTCGATTCGACCGATCCGATCGGCCCCGCCGAGGTGCTCTTCAGCGATCGCTTCTACCGCCGCTGCAAAGACTGCCTGACCCCCGGCGGCATCCTGGTCACCCAGAACGGCGTGCCGTTCCTGCAAGGCTCGGAGCTTACCGGCACCCTGCGCCTTTTGCGGCCGATTTTCGCCGATACCGCGTGTTATCTAGCCTCCGTGCCCACCTATATGGGCGGCCCCATGGCATTCGGCTGGGCCAGCGACAACGCGGCCCTGCGCGACACGCCGCAGGAGGTTTTGGAACAGCGCCTCAGCGACGCCAGCATCGCTACCCGGTACTACACACCGGCAGTGCACCGCGGCGCCTTCGCCTTGCCAGGCTATGTGACTGAATTGATCGACTAAGCGGGCGGCAGGCTGTCACGACGATCACCGATGGCATACACCGGCGTGCCCACGAGTATGCCGGACCCTCCGGGATTTAGTCGCAATGGTCGTATATATCTCAACTAATATATTGATTTATATATATTTAATGAAATATCAACCGGGCTACTCCACACTCTATGGGCGATAGCCGGAAATCCTCCGGCGGCACCCCGTGGGATCGTTATCGATATGCAAGCTAATGCGCGATCGGCGCCGATGAATCAGGAGGCCGCTCTCCTGGATTTCGTTCGCCGCCTGCGCAAATTCAAAAAGGGCCGACGGGCTGTCCACGTGCGCTTATCGCAATTGCGCCCCTACAATCGGCGCGATCAACACTTGCGGATCGCCGCCACCACGTTCGATCGTTTGGTTGCCAACTACGAGGCAGCCGTCTTCAAGATGTTCAACGACGACTTGGTGGTCATCTGTAACGGCGCCAGCGTAGCGGACATCGACCAAGCGATCCTGCATCTGCGCTTTCTCTTCGCCGACGACCCGATGCTCAAAACGGACGAGCGGGGGTATCTCCCGTTCTGCGAATGGTATGAGTTAAGTACGAACTACGAGGCCATGTTACGCATGGCCCAGGACATGGTCGACGCACGCACCCGGCACGATGCCGAGGCAGCCGCGACCCCAGCGCCTGCCGCAAAAGATCGGGTGCCCACGATACCGCTCGATCCGGCAAGCCTAGCGGTCCTCGAATCGGCCGTTTCCCAAGCCGATCTGACCACTATGATCCTGCGTCAGCCGATCTGCGCCGTGACCATCGACCGCAAACCGGAGCCGATTTTCGTCGAGATCTATACCTCGATCGAATCGCTGCGGCTGACCCTGATGCCCGATGTCGATCTGCACGCCAACAGTTGGCTATTCCAAGACCTAACCCGGTATCTGGACCGGCGAATGATTGCCTATCTAGCGCACAACGACGATGACATGTTGCGCCGCTCCTTCAGCATTAACATGAACGTCTCGACCTTGCTGTCCACCGAGTTTCTCGAGTTTGACAAGGCGCATAACAACGGCAAGCGCAGCATTATCATCGAGCTGCAACTGCCCGACATATTTGCCGATCTGAGCAGCTATTTCTTCGCCCGCGATTTCCTGCGCGAGCGCGGCTATCGCTTTTGCCTCGACGGGGCGACGCATCTGTCGCTCCCCCTCATCGACCGGGACCATCTCGGCTTCGATCTGGTGAAGATATTTTGGAATACCGATCTGGTCGATCATTTGAGCGGACAGGGCGGCGATCAGCTGAAACAGGCGGCACTGCGGGTCGGGCCGGAGCGCTTGATCATGGCCCGCTGCGATTCCGAGGACGCCCTCGACGTGGGCGACATGCTCGGTATCACCCTCTACCAGGGACATCTTCTGGAAGAAATGCTAGCCCGGCGCATAACCCGTAGACGCTCGATCAAGGCGCTGGCGGACGCCCTGGCACGGCAGCGTATGGCCGCACGCGGGTAATTTCTTGCCGCCCTTGGCCCGGCGGCGCGATCCATGTCATATCTTGGGAATGTCCATAGCCCCAGCGGACCGGGTGATCGAGGTCGCCGGTCTTTGTAAGGAATTCGACGGCACGCGCGTGGTCGACGATGTCGCCTTCACGGTGGCGCGCGGCCAGACCGTGGCCCTGCTGGGCGCCAACGGCGCCGGCAAGACCACCACCATCGCCATGCTTCTCGGCCTGCTTCTGCCCACCGCCGGGCGCATCGAGGTGTTTGGCGAGGACATGGTGCGGCACCGCTACCGGGTGCTTGGGCGGATCAATTTTTCCTCACCCTATGTGGATCTGCCACGACGGCTGACCGTCGCGCAGAACCTGCTGTTCTTTGCCCGTCTTTATGGCGTTCCCAATCCCAAGGAACGGCTGCGCGAACTTTCCGAACAGCTTGACCTAGCCCCCCTACTGCGGCAACGCATTGGTGAACTTTCGGCCGGACAGAAAACCCGCGCCTCCTTGGCCAAGGCCCTGATCAACCGGCCGGAGGTGATATTCCTCGACGAACCGACCGCCTCGCTCGATCCCGATACGGCGGATTGGGTGCGCGGCTATCTGGAGACCTACCAAAAGCAGCGCGGGGCGGCGATCTTGCTCGCCTCCCACAACATGGCCGAAGTGGAGCGTCTGGCCGCTTTCGTCTTGATGATGCGTCGCGGGCGCATCGTCGATCAGGGCACGCCGACCGAGTTGATCCAACGCTATGGCCGGCACACCCTGGAGCAGGTGTTTCTCGACATCGTGCGCGAAACCGGCGCCGCCAAGCCATCCCGGCCGGAACAGGGAGCCGCGGCGCGATGAGCGAACGCCCGGTCTATGCCGCCACCTTCGCGCCCAGCCGTATCGGCGCCATGGTATTGCGCCAGGCCTATCTTTTGCGCGCCTCGTGGCCGCGAATTCTCGAGCTCATGTATTGGCCAACCATCCAAATGGTACTGTGGGGGTTCTTGACGGAATTCCTGCTTACCAACAGCTCGTACATCGCCCAAGCCACGGGGGTGCTCATCTCCGCCGTGCTGTTGTGGGATGTGCTGTTTCGCGGTCAGCTCGGCTTCAGCCTCTCGTTCCTGGAGGAAATCTGGTCGCGCAACCTGCCGAACCTGGCGGTCAGCCCGCTGCGCCCGAGCGAATTCCTGATTTCGCTCATGGTCATGAGCCTCATTCGCACCCTCATCGGCGTTCTGCCGGCAACGGGTCTGGCCGTCGTCTTCTACCACGCCTCGGTCTACGATCTGGGCCTGCCGCTGCTTGCCTTTTTCGTCAATCTGATTGTCATGAGCTGGGCCATCGGCATGGCGGTTACCGCCTTGATCTTGCGCGTCGGCCTGGGCGCCGAGAATATGGCTTGGCTAGCGATCTTCCTGATCGCGCCGGTCAGCGCCATCTACTACCCGGTTTCCGTGCTGCCGGAATGGCTGCAATACGTCGCCTGGTCGCTGCCCACGGCGCCGGTCTTTGAAGGCATGCGGGCGATCCTGATCGAGGGCGAGTTTCGCGTCGACCTGCTGATCCACGCGGCCCTGCTCGATGTTTTCTATCTAAGCATCGGCGCCGGGCTGTTCCTATTTTCCTATCACGTCGCGCGCCGCCGCGGCCTGTTGCTGCAGATCGGCGAATAATCCAATACCAAGTCTCCCTAATATTGACCCATTTCACCGCCAAGATTTTGCCCGTCGGATAGGCGCGGGTTGCGCCGTGGTGCGTGCACCACAAGCAGCTCGCAACGCCGCCGACGGGCAAAAGATGGCGGCCTTCGGTGGG
>JAJFGP010000149.1 GCA_021776055.1 Kiloniellaceae bacterium | reverse complement strand
TCTTCTAAGCTTTTTAAAGGCACTTTCAATTTCTGATTCTGTTGAATCATTGGCTAGGCCTAGAATTTTGTAGTAATTAGTCATTTAGTCAGAATAAGCCAACTTTGTAGACAATAGAATATGCGATATATAAATAGAATTATGCAACATATTTCTTTTGATTGGAAACACTCAATTAGAGGATATATATTTGGCGGATCAGGCATAAGTATTGTCGACAATAGAAATTTACGTATTTACACATGTTTGAATATACTTACATCCAAACAGATTAGTATTTAGATCTAAAAACAATGGACAAAATTCAATAGATAGTTTTCGGATTACCTTAAACGAATATCTCGACCAGCTAGAAGATTAATTGGGTCCTAGCGTACCTAATACTCTATCTCTTAATAGTAAGGTTTTAAAAGAAATAATAAAACACGTACAGACGACAATACGACAAGACGTACAGTAGTATTTTTGTATTTTGGTCTCGTTCCTGTTTTGATACTGTTATTGGTATTAATAATGGTGGCATATTGCTGTCCTGATTTTCGGGTTTGCTTCAACCCTTCCGCATAGGGCGTGGGTGCGTATACCGCACCTACCCTCTGTAGAGGCTGAGCACAGACCGGACTGTACTGCAGGAACAGCACCGCATATAGTGCCCTATATAGAGCTAGTATTTATGCCTGTTTTTATAAATTTAACTTTAAAAACTCGATCCTTGCAAATATCCAGATTTTGGCTGCAACCAATTGATTATTTGGAATTAGCCACTTTACTGAAGATACAATTAACTAGAATATCAAGAGATAAGGTTGTAAAAATATATACTTATATTTTGCTTCTGGAGCCTTTTTGATGAATTCGCTTCGCCGCCTTGGATTTATTTGTGTGTTTTTGGTCCTTACTGGTTTTGTACTGTCTTTCTTTGGCAAACCTACTGTAATTGCACCTGTCAGTATCGTCGATCCCTCTAAAGAGTTAAATGCGGCAGAGTTCAAAGGTTTCACAGATTCAACTTTTGGCGATAAAGTTGTTAATTCAACCTGGGCAATGGTATTAGTACATTCCGAATTCTCAAATGCTAATGCTTCTGGTCTCGAGTCTCTTAGAAACTGGGCCAAACAGAAATTTACCCTTGA
The DNA here is from genome assembly GCA_021776055.1 of Kiloniellaceae bacterium. Lineage (GTDB taxonomy): Bacteria > Pseudomonadota > Alphaproteobacteria > Kiloniellales > J153 > JAJFGI01. The sequence continues at coordinate 2,707 of JAJFGP010000149.1, read as the reverse complement.
TCGACAGTTTTTAAGTCCAATTGTTCTTCCTTCATCAAGAGCGAGTTCTACTGTTTTAAGTTCTCTTACAAATAGTTTGTTTGGCTTACCTATCAAACTGGCGGATTTAGTGACAAGCTCTTTTCTCAAGTGGAGAATTGAGCAATTCCATAAATCAAACGCTTACCAGTCGTTTAGAGTGGACTTTTATGAGCTTTTTGGTGCCAATCAAGAATCAGTTAAATTGTTGTTTCGATATCAGGAAGAAAGAGCAAAGGAAAGTCTCAGCGTGGTCCAAAGCTTCTTCTTTTGGTTGGTCACAGTGACTGTGATTGGAGCAAACTACTTTAGGATGTTGAGCAAGAATGAGCCATCTGGTCTTAGACAATCTCTAGCTTGCTTTTGGGCTGCATTAGCCACATTCTATCTTCTCAATGCATGTATATCTAATAGTGTGGAAGTATTGGCAGGCTCATGCCTGAGTTCAATTATAGCCATATATCTCGCATTTCCTATCGCAATTGAAAGAAATGAGCTAGGTTCATTGACATGGATGAAATACGAACTTTCTGCCCGGGCCCAAGTTATTCTCCTTTGGCTCACCCTAAGCCTTTGCGGAATCCAGGTAATCAACTGGATAAAAGGCGGTATATTGACAAATCCAGACTCTATCACCCTTCTAGTCGGTGCCTTTACCGGTAATTTTGTCCATGATCCTATTGGCATCAAAAGAGGAATTGTCGAAGCTGTAGGAATGCTCTGGCTTTTATTGACTGTCTGGACAATATATTTTTACAAATCCAGTACTGACAGATCGCAAGAAATAGAGACAAAATTGAAAAGCCTAGGAAAACAAAAAGTATCAATTCAATAGTTTTCTAAAGTCGTTGTTTATCTTTGGCCAACATTGGCCAATTATTCAGTACAATATGTGCTTTGAGCCCTTGTGTCGGAACTGGTATACGAGTCGCACTTAAAATGCGATGTCCAATTGGAATTGAGAGTTCGAATCTCTCCGAGGGCAATCTTTTTTAGTTTTTGTGATAGTTGTTGTAATTACAAGTCTGTGATTGCACAATAAAGTAATAGGTTCATTTCAGGAATTAAACCGAAATGAACCTATTTGCGTTGACTATTGCTTAGCTACTGCTGATGGTTTCAGTCATTCATTGACACTGAATATAGTGACACTATTTTACAGAAGCTAAAGCTTTAATCGATACCTTGTTCTCTAGAACACCTATACCTTCGGCTTCCATCGAAACTTTATCACCGTCAATCAACCAGCCGAATTTTGCTGGCGCTAGTTCTTTTCCTGTTTCAGGATCCATTTTGGCAGAAAATTCCGCTATACATCCATTTCCAACTGTTCCAGAACCTATTATGTAACCTGCTTCTACAGCAATATTCTGTCCACCAAGCCAAGCCATTATTCTTGGGAAACTCCAGGCTTGCTTTGCCTTTGTTTCTGGATGTGTATGGTACAGAGTATTATAGTTAGTGTTTGATCTTACTTCATCATTTACCTTAAGAGTAAGCTTCATGTCTAATACGCCGTTTTCATCCATTTTAAGGTCTTTTGCCGGAATTAGTTTTGGTCCAATACTGTTTCCGATGATGAATTTGCTGTTGGCTGGTCCTAATCCTTGCATATCAACTTTTTGCACGTCGCGAGCAGACCAATCATTCAAAATTGTTAGATAGCAGTTATTTTTGAAGAATTCAAGCGCCTCTTCCTTGCTTTTGAGTAAAGCATTTTTAGTTACATAGCAACCTAGTTCGAACTCATAGTCGGCTGCTTTTACATTCTCAGGAACAACCACAGTTTCATTTGGTCCAAACAGCTTTTCGGCTTGCATATCAACAATGTAATAAGAAGCATGGTCGTACCATAAAGGTGGCATCTTAGCTCCACGCTTATCTCTTATTTGTTTAACGTGAGTTTCAAAACCTAGAAAGTCAAGAAGTATTTTGGGTTCTGGGACTTTAACACCAAAAATGTCTACTGTGTTCTCACTGCGTTTATATAACATTTTACTTCTCCACGTTAATTGGGATAAACCACTCATATCATTAAGGAAACGATTATCTCATTGATTGTAGAATATCGATGAAGTCTCAATGTTACTGTTATAAAGTATTCAAATGGAGCTGTAAATTTGGATACTCGCTGTGTTTTGTGCTGTTTTAGCCTAACTTGTGGCATGTCTATTTATATTATTTCCTATCGACTGTTTTGATTCTCTTCGAGTATTTTTTTTCTAGAATAGACTCTTTGCTCAAACTAAAGAATTGGCGCATTAATTGAACTCTTGCTATTTATGCGTGCAAGACCAATAGTGTATATAAAAAACAGATTCGACCAAATTTTACTCTAGGTCCATCCACGGGCACTGATAGCGGTAGTACTCTGAAATAGAATTAGCTCTTGATAGCTTATTAGGTTGATTTTTATTCAATAAAATCTTCCTGGTTTTTGTGTTGATAATAGACTTGCCTTGGTCAAATGCTGTTTGAAGCCTTTTATCTGATTGTGACTACTCATTAATCCTAAGATCTATTTTTGATTTACAATGTTATCAAAATCGAATTCGCAGCTATCAGCTTAAACCTGGCTTCCTATGGGCTATTTCATGTGCTCCTGTGCACTTTTTCGTAGGCTTGGCATAGTGAATAATCCGACAAAGCAAAGATTTGACAGAACTCATGTGGTATTAATAATAGTATC
>JAJFGP010000148.1 GCA_021776055.1 Kiloniellaceae bacterium | reverse complement strand
TGGCCGTGCGCAACGAGCCGTGGAGCGCTCCGCCTCCGCCGTTGCCTGGCCCCTGAGCGTAGGGAGTGCGAAAGAAATGACACGCTCATGGCTCAAATGGTGGCGTTGCGGATTTATCGAGGATCGCCGCGGCGGCGTCTTGGTCGAATTCGCGTTCATCATGCCGCTCCTGATCTTCGTCATGCTGGCAGGCGTGGACCTCGTCCGGTTTGCCATGCTGCAACAGAAGTTGACCCGAGCGGCGACGACGTCGGCCGATCTGATCGCACAATATCAAACCATGTCGGCGACCCAATTGGATCAGTTGCTCCTGGCCGTCGAGCATGTGATCAAGCCGTTTCCGCTTGGCACCAGTGGTCAGGTAATTGTGTCCTCGATTAGCCGAGTGACTGATCCCGATCCAGTTCTTGTCGATTGGCAGCGATTTGGCCCTGGAGGGGCGACCGCCACCAGCAACTTCGGCGTTGCCGCTGGCAATGCCACCTTGCCGACCGGCTTCACCGTCAGCGGTGGTGAAAGTGTGATTGTCGCGGAAGTCTTCTACGACTTCGAACCACTGCTCTTCGATTTCGTGCTACCGCCCCGCCGGGTGGAGCATCAGGCGATGTTCCGACCGCGCTTCGGCACTCTCTCGACGCTGAACTGAGCTTAGCTGGCGGTTAAGCGGTCAGAACTGCACTATCAGCGTGCTAGTTCACGGCAGTTTGCCGGTCCGCACTCCGGGAGGCCGTGCTTGCGTCGACCTGGACAACAAGACAATCGACCTTGGCGGCCTTTAGGCGGCTGCACGCATCGCGTGCCCCGGATTCGCTGAGGCCAACTAGCCGGGCCCGATAGATGCGTCCCCGCCGGCCCCGAATATCGGTGACCAGAACGCGCGCCTCGCCGAGCTGCTCTGGCGCACGGGTTGCCGCCGCAAGGGCGGCACGTTCGGCGGAACGGTGCTTGTAAAAGGCACCGACCTGGACGCCCCAAGCCAACGTGATGGCAGCTTGTTCCGAGGAACCGATTTCGGCCATGTCGACATCACCCTCGCCAACGTCTGTCGGTTCTGGCGCTGCGGCATCCGTCGGAGCGGGCGCAAGATCGGCAATCATTTGGACAGGCTTGGGGGCCGGTGGCGCCGGGATCTTCCTCACACCAGCCACGCGTATCTTGCCAAACGCCTTGTCCATCAATCTGGTGATATGGCGGTCGCGCGAGCGTGGCGTCTTGCCGCCGAAGACAACGGCGATCAGCCGGCGGCCATCGCGCACGACGGAAGCGACCAGGTTGAACCCGGAGGCACGAATGTATCCGGTCTTGATCCCATCGGTGCCTTCATAGTAGCGCAGCAGACGATTGTGATTTCTGTGCGTCTTCCCCCGATAGGTGAACTTTGGTGTCGAAAACAGCTCATAAAATTCGGGATAGTCGCGGATGAGTGCGCGCGCTAAAACCGACATGTCACGCGCCGTGCTGACCTGACCGCGATTGGGCAGGCCCGAGGCGTTGCGGAATCTGGTTTTCGACATGCCCAGGGCGCGCGCCTTCCTGGTCATGAGTTGCGCGAATTTGTATTCCTTGCCGCCAAGGGCCTCGGCCATCACAACGGCCGCGTCGTTTGCCGACTTCGTGACCAAGGATAGGATGACATCCTTGACGGAAATCTTCTGACCCGCCCGCAGGCCAAGCTTCGACGACGGCATGCCGGCGGCCCGGCGCGATACCTTGAGTTGCTGGTCCAGCTTTAGATCACCGTTTTGCAGTGCCTCGAACGCCAAATACAAAGTCATGATTTTGGCCAGGGAGGCCGGATAATTGCGGGTATCCGCATTGGTCTCATGCAGAACCTCGCCCGTCTCGAAATCGACAACGATCGAGGCGTAGCGGGCCTGGGCCGGGGCCCCTGCCAGCAGAATGGCGGCCATAAGGGCAAACGCCAGCACCCCCATCCCCAAACCGGATGGTACCCCTGGAATTAGGCCAATCAACCTGCCAATGTCTCGGAAACGGCGTATGCGCAAGGTGGCCCCCAGCATGTGACGATAAACCTATGATTCACAGGAGATTCTAGAAACTCACTCGATACCTGTCCAGCTTAATAGCTGGGCCGTTGCAATTTGGTTAACTGTTGATGGAGAAGGGCGGAATGCTAGGCAAACGAACCCATTACAGCGGCTGCTGGCGGCCCTCGGTGGCCGTGGGCCTATCAACCCTGTTCCTGCTCATACTCACCAGCTGTACCTACCGGGGGGCGATCGACCAGTCCGCGACGATAAAATTCACCTGGTTCAGCTACCTGAACGGCGACGATATCCGGGAGGTCTGCACCGCGGGAGCACCGGACTCCTTCCGCCTCGTCTATAACGGCAGCTATAACGAGCAGTTGCGTGCCTACGAGGTTGTGGGCAATGGGGCGGCGGGCGGAAACTACACCGCTCGGGTCATGCGCGGCGGGGGGCTCAGGCTCAGCCAGTTCTCCCTTCGCGATCCCCAGGCCGTGGCTGGCTGGACCGTCTCACGCACCCAACTGGCCCCGGACCGTATGGTGGCGCTGACCACGGCGTTGGCGGATAGCGGCGCCTTCGCGCCAGCGCCCAAGGGACTGCGTATGGCTTCGGAGCAGTTCTACTGGGTCTCGGCCGCGTGCCGGGGTGGGCAGTTTTATTTCAATGCCTGGCTATTCCCCAGCGAGCGTTTTGCGCAACTGACGTTTCCGGCGGTGCTGTTCGGATACGATCAGACCGGCCTTGCGGTCAACGCGCCGCGCGACATCCCACCGATCGAGCGTGGCGGTTCGACCACCGGCAGGAGCGAACGGGATCTGCATTTCGGATTGGAGGTTGCCGACAACGGCCTCGTCGCCGGACCGACGTTCTGATCGGGGCGTACGAGGTTCGGATTATTCTTTGGTGCAGTGCACAAAAAAACTTGACGCAGAAAATAAGACTCCTATCTTTCGATTGCGCTGCGGTGCAGCATATCGGTGCGCCGATAGACACCGCCCAATCGGGATGCAGATACAGGAGTTGATGATTATGGCTCAGAAGAAGACGGCCACCGCCAAATTAGCGCCGAAGACGGTCAGGGAGCCGGCGCGCAAGCCAGCGCCTCTTCTCGCGGTTGTAGCTGACAAGACCCCAGAGGTTCCCGTGGCCCCCGTGGCAGCGCCCCCGAGCGTTGCGAAGGTGCTACCGCGACAAGCCACCAAGGTTTCCGCCAAGGCCCCCGGCAAGGCCTTTGGTGAGGACTTCGGCGATCTAGCCACAGTCGGTCAGGAGAACTTTGAGGCCTGCGTAAAGTGCGGGACTATTGTTGCCAAGGGTGTGGAAACGCTGGGAAATGAGGTGATGACTTTCACCCAAGCCAATATCGAGGCCGACCTGGCCGCCGCCAAGGATATCATGACGGCGAAGACCCTTCGCGAGGCAATCGACCTACAGACCGATTTCGCCCAGGCCCGTCTCGAGCGCATGACAAGTGAGACAGCCAAGCTCGGAGAGCTTTCTATGCGCTTGGCCAGCCAGGCGTTTGAGCCCTTTCGTAGCCAGTTCGACGCGAATGCATGGACGGTTTTCCGTTCCCGATAACGGTAGACTCCTCATCGTGCCGTCTGGCACGGCCATCCGACCGCACGGCCCGGGCCCGGCAAAGTTTGTCGGGCCCGAAGTCTTTTAAGGATTCCCAGCTACCAATAGGGGTGTATTTTGGGCGGAAGGGCCGTGTCCACGGCTCATGCGGCCTCGATACGGCGTATTTTCCGACCAGGGGTCTTTTCCCGCGGCCGCTAGACCCGATATCATGGCGGGTAGGTTTCACGATCCTTAGGTATAACAGGCATTGCCCGCAAACCATGAGTTACGCTAGCCGCACCGGCAAGAACGCACCGTCGACCGATGTAATCGTCAAGAGCAAGCCGAAGCCAAAAACGCCGGCAATGTACAAAGTCTTGATGTTGAACGACGATTATACCCCTATGGAGTTTGTGGTCCACGTCTTGGAGAAAATTTTTAGCAAGAACCGCAGTGACGCAACCCGTATCATGTTGCATGTGCATCAGCGTGGTGTCGGCATTTGCGGTGTGTTTACCTACGAGATTGCCGAATCCAAAGTTAATACGGCGATTGACTATGCGCGCCGGCACCAGCACCCTCTGCAGTGCACCTTAGAGAAGGAATAGCCGATCAATGCTTTCGGCCAATCTTGAAAAAACCCTCCACCGGGCCTTGGCGTACGCCAACGACCGCCGCCACGAGTATGCGACGCTAGAGCATCTGCTGCTGTCCCTGACCGAGGATACGGATGCGGTCGCGGTGTTGCGCGCCTGCGGTGTCGATCTTGAACGGCTGCGCGCCGATATTCAGGACTACATAGACAACGAGCTGTCCAATCTGATCACAGCACAACTGGGCGATGCCAAACCGACGGCTGGATTCCAGCGTGTCCTGCAACGCGCGGCCATCCACGTACAATCCTCCGGCCGCGAGGAGGTGACCGGTGCGAACGTGCTGGTTGCCATGTTCTCCGAGCGCGAAAGCCATGCCGTCTATTTCCTGCAAGAACAAGAGATGAGCCGCTTGGACGCGCTGAACTACATCAGCCATGGCATTGCCAAGGTGCTCGGCCAGGACCAGGAACGGACGGTGGATGGTGCCGACGAAGATGCCTCCGCCGAGAAGGTGGTGCGCCGTGGCCGGGAGGCACTGGACGCCTATTGTGTCGATCTCAACAAGAAGGCGGCCGAGGGGCGGATCGACCCGCTTATCGGCCGCGCTCACGAGATTGATCGGACCATTCAGGTGCTTTGCCGGCGGACCAAGAATAATCCGCTTTACGTGGGCGATGCCGGTGTCGGCAAGACCGCTCTGGCGGAAGGGCTCGCTCGGCGCATCGTGCACAAGGAAGTGCCGGAGGTGCTGGCGAACGCCACTATCTTCGCCCTCGATATGGGCTCGTTGCTGGCGGGCACCCGGTACCGCGGCGATTTCGAGGAGCGGCTGAAGGCAGTCGTCTCCGAATTGGAGGCGCTCGAAGGTGCCGTTCTGTTCATCGATGAAATCCACACCGTCATCGGCGCCGGGGCGACATCCGGCGGTGCCATGGATGCGTCGAATCTGCTCAAGCCGGCGCTGCAAAACGGCAGCCTGCGTTGTGTCGGTTCAACGACTTACAAGGAATACCGAAACTATTTTGAGAAAGACCGGGCCCTGGTCCGACGCTTCCAGAAGATCGATGTCAACGAGCCTTCGATCGAGGATGCGGTGAAAATCCTGCGTGGCCTCAAGCCGTACTATGAGGAGCATCACAACGTCCGGTATACGAACGAGGCTATCCGCACGGCGGTCGAACTCTCGGCGCGCTATATCGGTGATCGCAAGTTGCCCGACAAAGCCATCGATGTGATCGACGAGGTGGGTGCCTCGCAAATGCTTCTGCCGGAATCCAAGCGGCGCAAGGTCGTCGGCGTGAAGGAGGTGGAAATGGTCGTCTCCAAGATCGCCCGTATTCCACCCAAGACGGTCTCGAAAGACGATCGCACGGCCCTGCAGAATTTGGACCGCGATCTCAAGACCATGGTCTTCGGCCAGGACGATGCCATCGCCGCCTTGGCGTCCGCGATCAAGTTGGCGCGTGCCGGGTTGCGTGATCCGGAAAAGCCAATTGGCAGTTATCTTTTCTCCGGCCCCACGGGCGTCGGCAAGACCGAGGTAGCTCGGCAGCTTGCCCTTTCGCTCGGCATCGAGCTTACCCGCTTCGACATGTCGGAATACATGGAACGGCATTCGATTTCGCGCCTGATCGGCGCGCCGCCCGGTTACGTGGGTTTCGATCAAGGCGGCCTGCTGACCGATGCTATCGACCAGCATCCGCACAACGTGCTGCTGCTCGACGAAATCGAAAAGGCGCATCCCGATCTTTTCAACATCCTCTTGCAGGTGATGGACTACGGCAGATTGACGGACCACAACGGCAAAAACGTCGACTTCCGCAACGTCATCCTGATCATGACCACGAATGCCGGTGCCTCCGACATGGCCAAGCCGGCTATTGGCTTCGAACGCACTGCCCGAACCGGCGAGGACGAAGAGGCCATCAACCGCATGTTCACGCCGGAGTTTCGCAACCGGCTGGATGCGACCATCGGCTTTAGAAATCTGTCGCCGGACGTGATGACCCGCATCGTCGACAAGTTCGTCATTCAGCTGGAAACCCAACTTGCGGACCGCAATGTGGTGATCGAGCTGACCGATGACGCGCGGCAATGGTTGGCGGTGAAGGGCTACGACCCGCTCTTCGGCGCGCGGCCGCTGGCCCGTATGATTCAGGAACACCTGAAGAAGCCGCTGGCGGACGAGTTGCTCTTCGGCCGCTTGGCCAAGGGTGGTATTGTGCGGGTCGATATCGCCGACGGCGAGCCTGTCTTTGCTTATCAGGCGGCCGAGGCATCGACGAAACCTCGCAAAGGCGGGCCGCGCAAAGGGGGCAAGTCGCCGAAGGGGACGCCGGCGCTGGTCGAGTAATCCGCGCCAATGGTCGATGAGGGACCTGTCCGCTGCCTGGCGGGCGTGCGTGTTCTCGATCTCTCGCAGTATTTACCCGGCCCTTATGGGGCACAGATCCTCGCGGATTTGGGCGCGGAGGTGGTCAAGGTGGAGCCACCGGCCGGCGATCCCATGCGAACCGTCGGACCCATCGATGCGGACGGCGTCTCGGCCCTCTATAAGCTGATCAATGCCGGCAAGACCGTTGTCCACCTCGACCTTAAGTTGGCCGATGGCAAGGCTCTGTTTCGCGACATGGTGGGCGGTGCCGATGTGCTGCTCGAATCCTTTCGCCCCGGTGCCTTAGCCCGGCTGGGTTTTGGGGCCGGGGATTTGCAGCAGATAAACCCGCGCCTCGTCCACTGCGCTTTGTCCGGTTTTGGCCAGGACGGCCCCGCCGCCCAGCGCGCCGGCCATGACATCGGCTACATGGCGATGGCCGGCAGCTTGGCGACCTCGGGGATCCCGGCACGTCCGGTGATTGCTCACCCGCCGACCGCCGATTTTGCCAGCGGCTTACAAGCGGCCCTCGCCATTCTCGCGGCGTTGCTCCGACGGGCCACGACGGGCGTGGGCGCATCGATCGATGTGAGCATCGCCGAAAGCGTTCTAGCGTGGCAGGGTGTGGTTCTGACCGATGCCGTGCGTGATGCGGCTTCGCCGGCACGTGGGGCCGGACTGCTCAACGGCGGCGCCGCATGCTATCAGATTTACGAGACCGCCGATGGGCGTTTCGTGACCCTCGGAGCCCTGGAGGCGAAGTTCTGGGCGGCATTCTGCCACGCCGTGGATCGCGAAGATTGGATCGCCCGGCAGAACGACTCGTTGCCTCAGGCTGCGTTGATTGGCGAGGTGGCGGCGCTGATACGCGCCCGCGCCCGCGATGCCTGGGTCAGCGATCTAGCGGACGTGGATTGTTGCTTTCAGGCCGTTCTGGAACCAAGCGAAGTTGTCGATGACCCGCACGTTCGGGCGCGCGGCTTGGTGAGGCAGACCGCGGGGCCCGATCCATTGCTTCAGGTGCTTTACCCGGCACGCTTTGATGGCGCGGAGCCGGTAGACCGGCAGCCCCTGAAAGAAGCCGATGCGGGGACGGTTCTGCGGACTTGGGTCGGCCACTAGGCGCTATTCTTCCGCCGTCTTGTCGGTACGATAAGGACCGACGTCGGTCAGGGCCTCGATCTCGTGCCCGACCATTGCCGTTTCCCGAGCCAGAAACTGGCGCACTGCGTTCTCCAGACCGGGATCGGCAATCCAGTGGGCGCTGTAGGTTTCGACCGGCAGGTAGCCGCGTTGGATCTTGTGTTCACCCTGGGCGCCGGCTTCGACGCGGCTTAGGCCCTTGGCGATGGCGAATTCGATCGCTTGGTAGTAGCAGCATTCAAAATGCAGAAACGGATAGTCGCCGACACATCCCCAGTTGCGGCCATAGACGGCGTCATCACCCAATAGGTTAAGCGCCCCCGCGACAGTCGTACCTTGGTCCTCGGCGAGCACCAAGACAATCCGGTCCGCCAGGCGTTCGCCGATTGCGTGAAAGAACGCTTGGGTGAGGTAAGGGTGCCCCCATTTGTGTGCGGCGGTTGCCCGGTAGCATTGGTCGAAAGCATCCCAGTGGTGCGGTTGGATATCGCCGCCGTGCAGGCATCGCACGACGAGGCCACTGTCCGCGACAACGCGCCGCTCCTTGCGGATCGCCTTTCGCTTGCGGGCGGTCAGGGTAGCGAGAAAATCGTCGAAGCTTTCATAACCCCGGTTCTGCCAGATGTATTGGTGACCAACGCGCTGCAGGAACCCGGCCTCGCCCAGCCGCCGCCATTCGTCACCTGTCGGGAAGGTGACATGCAGAGATGAAACGCCGATCTGCCGCGCCAAGGTCATCATGCCGGATAGCAAGGCCGAGAAGACGGCCTCGTAGTCAGCACCGGGTCGGATTAGGAATCGCGGGCCGGCGACCGGTGTGAACGGCACGCTGACCTGCAATTTCGGATAATAGCGGCCGCCGGCGCGCTCGTAGGCCTCGGCCCAGCCCCAGTCGAAGACGTACTCGCCGTAGGAATGGCTTTTGAGATAGAGCGGGGCAACACCCAACACGCTGCCGTCAGCGCCGGTCACGCTTAGGTGCTGCGGTTGCCAACCCGACTCAGGGGTTGCCGAGCCGCTATCTTCCAGGGCGCTCAGGAACGCATGCGAGACGAAGGGATCGCCCGTGCCCGCGCACGCGTCCCAAGCGGCGGACGAGATGTCGCCGATTTGAGCGTGCGCGCGTAATACCAATGGTCGGTGATATTGATCCATTTGACCGCCGAGAAATTGTCCGCTCGTTAGGCGCGGGCTGCGCCGTGGTGCGTGCACCACAAGCGGTCCGCAACGCGGCGAGCGGGCAATTGCTCGCGGCCTGCGGTGGGGCGCAACGGCCTTCCGGGTGCGTTGCGGTGCTTGCCCGATGTCCCGCATCGCGCTGCGCACCGCGCCTGCCCGGAAGGCCGTTGCACCGCCATCAAATGGGTCAATATCACCGACCATTGGTATGGTGTGACCGATTCGCCGCCATCTGGCATGGCACAGCTCCGCCATAGCAAACCGCCGAATCCGACGGGCGCTGGAGGATAAACCCTAAGCTACGTCCTTGCCAGGTGGTGAGGTTGCCCGATCAGGGGCATCACCAGACTACGAGAGGGCGGCGGTAAGTCCACGCCGCGTCACATGGGAGTGACACGAGTGCGTGGCCTTACGGGCCGGTCTCCGGTCTGTCAGGTCAGGCCGCGACGCCTTCCCGCCAGGCGCTTGAGCTCTTACACGAACGGCAAATCCGCTCGCCTGGCCAACTGCTCGTGAACTCTTCACGACATTTCAGGCAGGCGCGCGACTTGGCGTCGTACGTGCGATCAGGCTCGGGTTTGGAGTTTTTATCAACACTGCTCATGGACCGCAGTCTAGCAACGTTGAAAAAGAATTGCGACAAATTTGTTGCGCTGCACAAGAAAAAAATGGGGAGAAACGGGCGCCCGAAGTTATGAAAACGTAAAAATAGGTTTTAAATCCTAATTTTGACCTATTCAGGCTGTAGATACCAGGCGTACTCCTGGGCGCTGATATGATTCTCGAATTTGTCGTACTCTGCGGTTTTGCAGGCGGCGTACGTGCTCAGGTAGTCGGCGCCGAGGTACGCCCCAAGAACATTCGAGGCGAGAAGGCTCTCCAGGGCCCGGCGTGGCCGGAGCGGCAAGTCCGGGTCGGGCTCGAATCCCGCGTTGCCCTCGAAGGCCGGGGGCGGAGTCAATTTCCGGGTGATGCCGTGGTGGATGCCGGCCAGCGCCGTGGCCAGCGCCAGGTAGGGATTGGCATCCGAACCGGCGACCCGGTGCTCGATTCGCCGGGCATCGCCGGCCCCCAGCGGAATACGCAGGGCCACCGACCGGTTCTCGAACCCCCAGGACCGGCGGATAGGAACGAAAATATTCGGCAGAAAGCGGCGGAATGAATTCGCGTTCGGTGCCAGGAAGGTCATCGATTCCGGCAGGATATCCAATACGCCGGCTACCGCATGCTCCAGAGTTGGGCTGGCAAGGCCGGCCTTGCCGCCATCGAAGACGTTCCGGCCGGCGCGGTCGAGCAAGCTGATGTGCATGTGCAGGCCACAGCCGGCCTCGGCCAAGTAGGGCTTTGGCATGAAGGTGGCTTGCAGGTCGTGCCGGCGGCTCACCCCTTTGACCGCGCGCTTGAACATAATGCACTGATCCGCCGCCAGCATGGGGTCGTCCGAATGCTGCAGGTTGATCTCGAATTGGCCGGGCGCGTACTCGGCGGTGATGGCCCCGGTGGCAATGCTCTGGGCGGCGCAAGCCTGTGTGATGTCGTCGAGGAGGGCGGCAAAGGCATCCACCTCGGCCATGCCGTACACTTGCGTGCCACTGTCCCGCCGGCCGCTCAGCGGCGAGATTGGCGGTTGCGGGTGGCCGGTGACAGTCCGCTCGTGGTCGATCAAGTAGAACTCCAGCTCGAAGGCGACGACCGGGCGCAATTTCAGCTCGGCGAAGCGCGCCAGAACGCTGGCGAGAATATTGCGCGGCTCGAACGGGTAGGGGGAGCCGTCCAACTCCGAGAGCGTCACCAGAACCTGGCAGGTCGGGCGCTCGGACCAAGGCACCGGCTTGAGCGTGCCGGGAACGACTTTACAGACCCGGTCCGGATCGCCGTCGCTATAACCGCGGCCGTTGGGGTCATGGCATTCGCCCATGGTATCCAACAGAAAGACGGAGGCGGGGAAGGCCAGTCCGTCGTCCAGTAGTTTAGCCAAGTGGTCGATAGGATAGCGCTTGCCGCGCACGACGCCGGACAAATCGGCGAAAATCGCGTCCACTGCATTGGTGCCGGGGTGTGCGGCAATAAATTTCGCGGCCTCGCGGGCCGATTTTGTGGGAAGTTTGCTCATTGTCGTCATTGGGCCCAAGGCCCGGTTAATAAAGTCCTACATCCCCGGTGTCAGTCGATCTCTACGACCGCGTCGACCTCGACGGAGACCCCCAACGGCAGCGAAGCGACGGAGACGGCCGCACGCGCGTGTTTTCCCTTGTCGCCGAAGACCGCAACCATGAGATCGGAGGCGCCGTTGATTACTTTCGGCTGGTCGGTGAACTCCGGGGTCGAATTGACAAAACCACCAAGCCTTACGACCCGACGCACCCGGTCCAGATCGCCGTCGCATGCCGCTTTGAGTTGGGCGACGATATTGATGGCGCACAGCGTCGCGGCGCTTTGCCCGTCCTCGAGGGAAATCTCGGCACCGAGTTTGCCCAAATACATGGGCTTGCCGTCCTTGAGCGTAACCTGACCGGAGACGAAGACCAGATTGCCGGTTTTCACATAACCGACGTAGTTGGCGACCGGCGCGGCGGCCTCCGGCAGCGTAATTCCCAGTTCAGACAAGCGTGCGTCGACCGTGCCGGCCATGGCGTTCCCCTTTATCCGTGTTTTATTGCAAAAGTTGGCGGAGCATAGCCGCGCCCTATCAGGCAGACAAGCTGTTGTAAATTGAGCTAGGGGCCGAGGAAAAGAAACGGGGTGCTGCCGCCGCATGCACCCCGAAGGTCACAGGGAGAACTCAGACGTGAGTTGTCAGATCGTGGCTTCTCCCAAGACGTGATGCGTCATCTCAGGAGCAGCCGCTGGTCGCGCCGCAGGTCGCACACTTCATGCACGTCCCGTTACGGACCAGCGTAAAGTTACCGCACTCACCGCAGGAATCGCCCTCGTAGCCCTTCAAACGCGCATCGCGCACGCGTTCCAGGCGCAAGGATGATTTTTTGGTGACCACGGTCTCGACGGCGATGGCTTCGGCGGTGCCGTGAATGCCGACGAGCTCGGGGGCGGAACCGACTGCCGCAACTCCAGCGGACACTGCCGCCGAAGCCGACATACCGGCCCCACCATTCAGGACAAGAAGCTGATTGCGTACGTACCCGGTAGAGGCGTAGCGGCGCACGGTTTCCACAACCGCCTCGTCGCGGCTGTTGGGCAATTCGCCCTCTTTGTCGCCACGCCCTATGCTATCGGGCTGCACGTCGCTGGGTTCCGCATGGGCCAGATCGGTGCGGCCCAGATAGGAAATCGCCAGCTCCCTGAAAATGTAATCGATCACCGAGGTAGCCATCTTGATGGCATCATTGCCTTCGACCATCCCGGACGGCTCGAATCGGGTGAAGGTAAAGGCCTCGACGAACTCCTCTAGCGGTACGCCGTATTGCATACCGATGGAAATAGCGATGGCGAAGTTGTTCATCAGGCTGCGGAAGGCGGCGCCTTCCTTGTGCATGTCGACGAAAATCTCGCCCAGGGTGCCGTCTTCGTATTCGCCGGTGCGCAGGTATACCTTGTGACCGCCGACGATGGCCTTTTGCGTATACCCCTTTCGTCGCTGCGGCAGACGGCGACGGTCGGTCGCCCGCTCGACAATGCGCTCGATCACCCGTTCGGCGACAAGCTCGGCGCGCCGGGTGGCGGGTGCCGCCGCGATCGCCTCCGCCAGTGTCTGGTCTTCGTCCTCCGCGTCGACACCATCCAACAGGCCGCTGGAGAGGGGCTGAGATAGCTTTGAGCCATCGCGGTAGAGCGCATTTGCTTTCAGGCCCAGGCGCCAGGACAACAGGTAAGCATCCTGACACTCTTCGACCGTCGCGTGATTGGGCATGTTGACGGTCTTCGAGATGGCGCCGGAGACGAAGGGCTGCGCCGATGCCATCATGCGGATGTGGCTTTCCACCGAAAGGTAGCGGCGGCCGGTCCGGCCACACGGCGTGGCGCAATCGAAGACCGGCAGATGTTCCGCGCGCAGGCCCGGCGCGCCTTCCAACGTCATAGCACCGCAGCAGTGAATATTGGCCGCCTCGATGTCGGCTCGGCTAAAGCCCAGGGTGGCGAGCATGTCGAACGACATGTCGTCCATCTTCGCCTCATCGAGGCCGAGGACATCGACGCATACGTCGCGGCCCAGGGTCCACTTGTTGAAGGCGTAACGGATGTCGAAGGCGCTGCCCAGAACCGCCTCGACTGCATCCAGAGCGGCCTTCGTGAAGCCTTTTTCGATCAGACGCGCGTGATTGACACCGGGCGCATCCTGCAAGGTGCCGTGACCGACGGCAAAGCGGATGATCTCCTCGATCTCCTCCTCGCCATAGCCGAGGGTCCGCAGCGCGTCCGGCACGGTGCGGTTGATGATCTTGAAGTAACCGCCGCCGGCCAGCTTCTTGAATTTGACGATGGCGAAATCCGGCTCGATGCCCGTGGTATCGCAGTCCATGACCAGGCCAATGGTCCCGGTTGGGGCGATAACGGTGGCTTGGGCATTGCGATAGCCGTGTTCTTTGCCTTGCTCCAGGGCCTTGTCCCAGGCGCGCTTGGCGGCCTTGACCAAGGTGCGATCCGGACAGGTGTTGGCCTGTAGCGGCACCGGCTTGACCGACAGACCCTCATAGCCCTCGGTCTCCCCATGGGCCGCGCGGCGATGATTGCCGACGACCTGCAGCATGGCCTCCCGGTTCTTCGCATAGCCGGGGAAGGGGCCCAACTCTCCGGCCATCTCGGCGGATGTGGCATACGCGGTGCCGGTCATGATGGCTGTCAACGCGGCGCCATAGGCGCGGCCGCGATCGGAATCGTAGGGCAGCCCCAAGGCCATCAACAGGCCACCCAGGTTGGCATAACCCAACCCCAGGGTCCGGAAATCGTAGGAACCTTGCGCGATCTCACGCGATGGGAACTGCGCCATCATCACCGAGATTTCGAGGACGATGGTCCACAGCCGCACCACGTGCTCATAGGCGGCAATGTCGAAGCCCCCGTCGCCATCGCGGAAGGTCATCAGATTGAGGGACGCCAGATTGCACGCCGTGTCGTCCAAGAACATGTATTCGGAGCACGGGTTCGAGGCGTTGATGCGGCCCGAGGTCGGGCAGGTGTGCCACTCGTTGATGGTGCTGTCGAACTGCATGCCCGGATCGGCGCACGACCACGCGGCCAGGGCGATTTGCTCCCACAATTCGCGCGCCCGTAGGGTCTTGTGCGGCTTGCCGTCGATGCGCCGGTTGAGCTGCCAATCGCCATCCGTCAGCACGGACTCGATAAAGGCATTCGGCACGCGCACGGAATTATTGGAATTTTGTCCCGAGACCGTTCGGTACGCCTCGGAATCCCAATCCGTATCGTAGGTGCGGAAATCGATAGCGGTGAATCCCTGGCGGGCAAACTGAATCACGCGCTGGATGTAGTTCTCCGACACCTCGACCTTGCGCGCCGCCCGGATGGCCTGCCGCAGGACAGTGTTTTTCTTAGGATCGAATGCGTCGTCGCCTTTTACCTCACCATCCTCCGCGTCGCTGGGATGGCAGGCCCGGATGACCGCATTCAGATGCTGCTGACAGAGGCGCGAACCGGCCACCAGGGCGGCGACCTTCTGCTCCTCGATCATCTTCCAGTTCACGTATTCCTCGATGTCCGGGTGATCGAGGTCGACCGTGACCATCTTCGCCGCGCGCCGGGTCGTGCCGCCGGATTTAATCGCCCCGGCGGCGCGGTCGCCAATCTTTAGGAAGCTCATCAGGCCGGATGACTTGCCGCCGCCCGACAGCGGCTCTTCTTCACCGCGCAGCCTGGAGAAATTCGTGCCGGTCCCCGAGCCGTACTTGAACAGGCGCGCCTCACGCACCCACAGGTCCATGATGCCGCCCTCGTTCACCAGATCATCGCCGACCGACTGAATGAAACAGGCGTGCGGTTGCGGTCGCTCGTAGGCGCCCGCGGACCGGTTCAACTTTCCGGTCTGGTGGTCCACATAAAAGTGACCCTGGCTCGGCCCGTCGATGCCGTAGGCCCAGTGCAGTCCAGTGTTGAACCACTGTGGCGAGTTGGGTGCCGCCATCTGCTTGGCCAAGGCATAGCGCAGTTCGTCGTAGAACGCGCGCGCGTCCTCCTCGGCGTCGAAATAACCGCCCTTCCAACCCCAGTAGGTCCAGGTCCCGACCAGCCGGTCGAAAACCTGTCGGGCGCTTGTCTCGCCGCCCGTCGATACTTCGCCGCCGCCCTTCTTGTCGCTTGGTTCGGAGCGCCATAGCCAGGCGGGAACGTCGGCTTCCTTGACCCGGCGCAACTTGCTGGGGACGCCGCGCTTGCGGAAATATTTTTGCGCCAGGATGTCGCAGGCAACTTGGCTCCAGGCCGCCGGGACCTCGATGTCGGATGCATGGAAGACGATCGAGCCGTCCGGGTTGCGGATCTCGCTGGACGTCCGGCGAAACTCGATGGCGTCGTAGATGTCCTTGCCGGAATCCGTAAAACGGCGTGCGATCCGCATATTCTGGTGGCCCCCTAATTAGCTGCCCGGCTACTACCTGCCGGTCCCACGCGGCCAACGCCTGGCCACTGCCCCGATATGACCGAACTCATCCTCGCCACTACTGTCAGAGCATCCTCTCTGACTTTGTATTTACGAGGTGTTGTAGGCCGTGGACAGTAAATCACAAGATGTAGAGGGTGTCACCCCATATATTGGAAAGGGCGAGCAAGAACACAAGAATTGGGGGAGATAACGAGCCGCCCCCGGCCGACCGCTCAGGAGCGCGCCGCCAGTGGCAAATTGACCAGCAGGTTCTGTGGTTTAAGACGCAGGATGTTCTGCGTATCGACAGCCATGGCGAGATAGACGGGCCGTCCGGCAATGTCGCTTTGCATCACGGAGGGGTCGGCGAAGTCGAGACGAAAGAGGGCCAGCAGGCGGGCCAGACGGCCCTCGTCGACCTCGGCGCCTTCGTACAGGTCGTTGAGCATCTGGCTACCCTCCGCATCCAGCCCGATATGCCAGACCCAGCGTTCGTCGCTGATCTGTTGGACCGGCTGGATGCTGACCTGAACGTCGAGGAAATGCCGGATCCACAATTCCAGAACCCGGCACAGCGCGTCCAAGCCGCTACCGGCGAAGTTCAGGTTGAGCACCGTGTCGTGGCGCTGGTCGCGGGTCCAATAGAGATCGGCATTGTTTTCATCAAGGACGTCCAGTTCCACCGTGCGCAGCGGTGTCTGTGCTTCGACGACAAGCTGACCTAGGGTACCAAAGCCGCCGCTGCTGGCGAACATGTCGACCGTCTCGGCATCCGCCGCCATTACGGCCCCATCGGCAATGGTCACTTTCTGCTCGCGGAAAAGCAGCTCGGCAGCGCGGACCCGCAGGGCGTCCTCGCACTCGTCCAGGATGGCGCGCAGTATCACGTGCGCCATCTGGTCGATGAAAAGCGGCGGTATTGGCGCGGAAGCGCCACCGGAGGGTTGCAGGAATGTACGCAGATAGCAGTCCTCAACCGTGCCGGCCTCGATCAGACGATCGCGGAAGCCAAGGACGATACCATAAGTCTCGCGCGCGTCCGGATCGGCCAGTGTGGCCAACCGGGATTCCGGCACGGGCAGGCGTGGATCAACCAACAACGCCGCGTGCAGCTCTCGCTCGGCGGCACAGGACTCCTCGACCGGGCGAACTTCCGGCCGCTGTACATAGGCCCGCAGGAAATCGTCGGTAACCTGCAGATGCCCGGCGGCGGTTCGCCCCAGCAGGTGGTATCCAGAGTCGCGCCAGAAGTCAGCCATACCCGGTTCTATATGGCCGCGATTGCCGGCTGTCCAGGGCTCTGGCCAGGGCCCTGGACAGCAGCGGCGGCGAGGTGCAATAGTCGCCGCGCCGAGGCAAGGGCAGAGGATTCGATGGCGGGCGTGTCTCTCGGGACCAGACTATATACATGGCTGCGCGGCGAGGAAGTCGGCAGCGATCAGTTCGGCAATCGCTATTTTCGCGAGAAGGGCGGTGGCCGGGTGCACAAGGATTCGCTGCGCACCGAACGCCGCTGGGTCTTCTACGATGGCGAGGTGGAGGCCAGCCGGGTGCCGTCCGATTGGCACGCGTGGTTGCACCATACCAGCAATGATATACCGCCTCCCGGTGGTCTGCCGAAACGGCCCTGGCAAAAAGAACACGTGCCGAATATGACCGGCACGACCGGTGCCTACAGGCCCTCGGGACATACCCTGGCCGGTGGTAATCGGGCTAAGGGAACCGGTGATTATGAGGCTTGGGCGCCAGACTGACATGGGCGCGTCCGGGCAGGCAAAAGAGGATCCGCATGCATAGAAACGTTATCGAAACCGTGATGGGCGGCGTCGTTTTGCTGGTCGCCGCCGGCTTCGTGTATCTCGTCTTTCAAAGCGGTTCCGTGGGCAATGGTACGGGCTACCTGGTCACGGCCGAATTCGACAATGCCTCCGGCCTAACCACCGGCGGCGAGGTTCGGATGTCGGGGGTCAAGGTCGGAACCGTGGTCGACCAGCGCTTGGATCCGGATACTTTTTTCGCCGTTGTGACCTTTAGTATCGTGGATACCATCAAGCTGCCGAGCGACACCTCGGCGCGGATTCTGGCGGACGGGCTATTGGGCAGCAATTTCGTGGCGCTGGAACCCGGTGGCGAAGAGGAAACCATCGCGCCTGGCGGCAAGATCAATTTTACCCAGGGCTCCATCAATGTTGTCGACTTGCTCGGCCGCTTCATCTTTAGTGCCGCCGAGGCCGCAGGTCAGGCCGACAAGTAATCGTTGCCGTTGCGCCAGCCGGTTGCGGCACCTAAGTTTTTAGTTACATTTCCGCATCTATCATGCTGACGGAGGGTTGGTCATTGCCCCCATCGGATCGCGACAGGTTCGAGCCACCCACCTGGCTGACGCCACAAGGTCAGCCGGTGTCGTGCCGCGAAAAAATCAAGGTTCTGAACGAGAATCTCGATGAGATCCGACAGATGTGTCAGGACGCGCTCGAAGATGGAATTTTGATGGATTGTGACGAAGCTCAACTACGCGCCACGCTGCACCAGCTGGTGGACCTGCTGAACAACCCCTACGCCGGCCGTAAGGCCGACTGATCTGTTGTCTGTTATGAGGACATCTGGGCGCAAGGGCGCTTGCCTGGTCATTGTGGCGGCGCTGGCTGGCTGGCCGGCAACCGCCTGGGCGCAGAGTGATACGGCCGCTCCAGCAGAGGCGGTTACGGGGGGCAAGGTCATGCGGGCGGTTTTGCAGGGCCTGGACAAGACGACGGCCCGTGTCTCAACCGTCGAGGCACCCGTTGGCGGCATAGCCCGGTTTGGCACCCTGGAGATCGTCGCTCGTGCCTGTCACAAGAAGCCGCCGACGGAGCCGCCGGAAAGTGCCGCCTTTCTGGAGATCACCGATGTGCGCCCGGATTCGCCTGCCGTGCGGGTCTTTGGCGGTTGGATGTTTGCGTCGTCTCCGGCCCTCTCGGCCCTCGAGCACCCAGTCTATGACGTCTGGGTGGTCGATTGCCGCATGGGTCCGCCCATTGCGCCGGCCGATCAGCCAAGCGATGTG
>JAJFGP010000147.1 GCA_021776055.1 Kiloniellaceae bacterium | reverse complement strand
GCGATGTAGACGGGTAGCTCCATGCCATCGACAAATGGATGGCGGGCCCGTATCGCCGTGCGCAGGCCCCGTTTTTCCGCCGTCTCGATGGCCTCCTGGCTGGTACCCAGGCGGCTGCACTCGGCAATAAAATCGGCGACGCCAGGGTCTTCTTTGGCTAAGGCAGTGGCCAGGGGATGATTTGGCGACAGGGCGCAGAAAGACGCGCCGAAAAGGGTATCCGGACGCGTTGTGAAGACTTCTAGACGATCTGTCTCGCCGGCGGGCTGGCCGAGCAACGGAAAAAAGACGCGGGCGCCGGTGGATCGGCCGATCCACTTGGCTTGCATCACGCGAACTTTTTCGGGCCACCGGAGCAAATCGTCGAGCGCCGCCAAAAGCTCGTCGGCGAAATCGGTGATGCGGCAGAACCATTGCGTCAGTTCACGTTGCTCCACGGGTGCGCCGGAGCGCCAGCCGCGGCCATCGATCACCTGCTCGTTGGCCAGCACGGTTTGATCGACGGGGTCCCAGTTGACCCACGATTCCTTGCGGTAAATCAGGCCCTGCGCAAGGAAATCGAGAAATATCTTCTGCTCGTGCCGGTAATAGTCCGGGTGGCAGGTCGCGATTTCACGGCGCCAATCGATGGCCAACCCCATGCTCTTGAGCTGCGTGCGCATGGCGGCGATGTTTTCCATGGTCCATTTGCGCGGATGCACGCCCTTTGCCATGGCCGCGTTTTCGGCCGGCAGGCCAAAGGCGTCCCAACCCATGGGATGGAGGACGGAAAATCCGCGTGCCCGCTTGTAGCGGGCGATGACGTCGCCGATGGTGTAGTTGCGCACATGGCCCATGTGGATGCGCCCCGATGGATAGGGGAACATCTCTAGAACATAGTATTTTGGGCGGCCGGGATCGCCCCCGGTATCGGCATCGGGCACGTTGAAACAGGCCGCTTGGTCCCAAGCCGCTTGCCACCGTGCTTCGCTTTCTTTGAAGTTATACCGGCTCATTCCCGGGCCTATACCGCCATTGCGGCTCTTAATCCCGGCCTGACGAAATCCAGACTACTGCAATCCCGCGATTCGCAGCTGCCGAGCTCGAGTCAGGATGGCGTCCTCCAAATCGATGGCCGTTTTTTGCTCGACCTTGGCATCGGCCCAGTTCCCCGTGGCGTCCCGGTTCTGGCGGAAAACAGCCGCCCGCACGCCATCGGCCCGTAAATCCCGGCCCAGGATATAGACCGTCACCTTGAACCGCTCGGCCTGTGTCTCGGCCTGTGTCTCGGGCGGTGAATACCAGTCGGTGATGATCACCCCGCCGAACGGATCGGCGGAGGCTAATGGCATGAAAGAGATGGTATCCAGCGAGGCACGCCAGAGGAAGCTATTGACCCCGAGGCCGCTGCCCGGGCCCTGGCCGGCGGGAACTTCCTCGCCGCCACCCAGGATGCTCAGCCCGCCGGGGCCGAAAATGCTGTTTTCGTCACCGACTTTGCCGGTGCCCCCCGATGCCCGCTTGGCGCGGTAGTCGGATCCGGTCGGGTAGGTCTGATTGTCATCGGCGTAGGCGCAGGCGCCCAGAACGGCGACCATCGCGATCGCGCCAATGGTTCGTAATTTTCCCGCCAGATACGCCATACCCATGTTCGCCATCCTTGCCAACTTTCCCTGCTCCCGCGTCCCGGCGATGCGGTTGGCTAGGGATTCCGCCGCTGCCGAGCCTGCGCCAGGCAACGGGACTTAATGTTTTCGAGAACGTCTAACCGAGCCCTGTGAGCGGCCAAGCCCGAGCCATCAATCCCCGTCCCCCGCTTGAATAGCGCGAAAAGCGAGCTTTCGCAATGGGTCTGCACGGTTGGGGGGTGCTTATGATACCCAGCCGAAGTCAGCGGCCAGGTCCGCTGGAATCTGCTCCCAGGCACGTTGTTGCTGGGCTTGCGTGAAAACGCTCCGCCATTCATCCACGCGCCCTTTGCGCAAGTGGACCACCTCGGCCTCGGCCGCTTTGGCGTAGTGCTCTTTTCCAATGTCGTAGAAGGACAGAACCCGGTCGAAATAGGCGTCCGGGTCCACACGGAACTGCTCGAAGCTCGAAAACAGGACCGAAATAGACTGTTTCGGATCGGCCTCGACGGCGCGCCAGGCACGCAGAAACTCGATGAGCAATGGCAGGTAGTGCTCGAGACACCAATCCAGGATGACGCCAAGATCGCGCGCCAGGATTTCGGTCGGTGGCACGATCTTGCGCCATAGCGGGGCCATGAGCCGCTGCTGAATATCGTCGCGGACGAAATGGGCCCAGGATAGGGTCGCCTGCCGCGGGTCGCGGTGATGCACGATGATGCGGCTCAAGCCGTTGCGCGCCAATGTTTCCAGGTTATGGGCGCTCGGGCCGATGTGCTCCTTGACGATGATCCCGCCGCCGGCCGTGGCGCGGACGCGCGCGGGTACCAGGGTGCACTCGGGGAAAAGGCCAAGCGACAAGTGGCACTGCGCCAGGCCCAGGCCTTGCGCCAACTTGTTCCAGATACTTTCGCTTGCCGACTTGGGCAGGGTCGTCAGCAGCATGGTGGGCATCCCGCGCGTCGCGCCGGCGGCCTGCCGGGCGGCGAATTCCTCGGCGCTGGCGCGGATCGGATTGAGCGGGATGTCCAATTCCTGCATTAGCATCTCGGCCTCGCCATTTTGCTCGTGCGCCAGCAGCAGGTTGATCAGCGACGCACGTGCCGAGGCGTTATTCGGCTGCTGCTGCACGGCGCGGCGCAGGAGATCGATGCTACGTTCCGCATAATTTTTTGCACGCTCTGGTTGCGATTGCCGGTAGGCAATGGAGGCAAGCATGGTCAGCACCTCGACATGGTCGGGTGCGGCGTTTAGAATCTGGCTGTAGAGCTTGCGCGCGTCGTCCAGGGCGCCGGCCGTGTGCTGTTGGCGGGCCAAGGAAAACGCTTGCGGCACGGACAGGGTCCGCGAATCCTGTGGCGGCGAAATCAACGCGCTCGTCCTAATCCGGATATTTTGTTTTGCAGTCTACTTTTAGGGCCTTTGTTTGGTGGCCTTTGGCCCCAGCGGCGGGAAGTATGTCGAACGTCCAATGATCGAGCAAGTAACCGACTTGAAACTTTGCGCAGATACAATCTTGCATCGGCAATACCTACGTGGCGGAAATGCCACAGTGTTGACTCTTCAACACAAATCCATCGCGACCTTGCTTGACGACTGTAGGGGTTTCAGGGCGATATAGCGCAGTCTTTCCTGGGTTTCCAGTCGTTTTGGGGGGGACAGGCGGGTCCGGTGGTGCAAACCGTAAAGGGCCCGCGTGAGTTACAGTAAGTGCTTAACTTAAAGCAAAAACGCATCTCGAGAGGCGGAGAGACAATGAGAAAACAACTTCTTTTGGGCACAACTGCCCTAATGGTCGGCGCGATCGCGGTGCCGAACCTGGCCACTGCGGAAGAAATGCCGCTGCGGCTCGACGTTCGTGGTTACAAGAATGAGTTCTTCGGCATCGGAAATGCTGATGACAGTGTCGGTACGGATTGGGGCAACACCAACCTCTTCAACGATGGTGAAATCCATTTCCGTGGCGAAACCGCGCTGGACAACGGCCTGACGATCGGTGTGCAGGTCGAGCTGGAAGCCTTCCAATCGGGCGACCAGGTCGACGAATCCTACGCCTACATTCAGGGTGATTTTGGTAAGCTTGTTGTCGGTAACGAGAACATGGCCAACTACAACACCTTCTGGGGTGTGACAGCACCGGCCGTCGGTACGCCGATCAACTCGGGCTGGATCACTGTCTTCGTTCCTGGCGTGACCGGGTTCGGCACTGCCGGTAGTTTCCGGTCGCCGCTGCTGACCACCAATATCGATGTCGGCAACGACGAAAACACGATCAGCTACTATTCGCCGCGGTTTGCCGGCTTCCAGTTCACCGGCGGTTTCGCACCGGCGGTGGCGGATAGCGGCGCGGGCCAGGCGGGTCAAGCTAACGAAGGAACCCAGTATCACAACGCACTCGGCATTGGGTTCAACTTCTCCAACAGCTTCGGTGGCGTCGATCTAGGCGCAGCCGCCGGCTATAACCGTGGTTCGGCGGATACGGCTCGTGAAGCTGCTGGGGCGGACGACTTCGAGCAGATCAAGGTCGGGCTGAGCGTTGGCGTTGCTGGGTTCTCCATCGCTGGCTCATACGCCAATTCGCTGGAAGGCAAGACGAATGCCGCCAATACAGTGACCAACGAAGGCCAATCCTTCGATATCGGTGCTAGCTATAGCACCGGTCCTTGGGGGGCGAGTGTTACCTACTTCCATGGCGAGCAAGAAGACACGATCGCCACGGCTGGTGACGACGAAACGCAAGCGTTTGTTGGTGCGGTGTCCTACGCCCTCGGGCCGGGGATCACGACCTCTTTCTCCCTCATGTACGGTAAGTTTGAGGAAGAAGGTGGTGCTGACGCCGACGCGACGGTTGGTATTCTTGGTATCGCGATCAGCTTCTGATCCGCTACTAAAGTCTATCTCGACGGCATCGGGGGGCGGGTTTCCGCCCCCCGATTGCTTTTGTCGGGAATCATGAAAATACCGGGGATTTTGCGAAGGTCGGCCTCGCCCCCTTGGCGTCCTGACAGCTTTATGCTCAAAGACTAGCGGCATGCCCTGAGGACGGGCGGATGGTCCCCACCGCGGAGAGAGCACGTTGGGCGGAATTCTCTGGCTGAGTTCATACCCCAAGTCCGGGAATACCTGGCTGCGGGCCTATCTTGCCAACTATTTTCGCAATCCGCCGCGGCCGCTGCCCATTAACGAACTGCCCGACTATGCCCTGGGCGACAATTTCCTAATCCATTACGAGCAGCTCTCGGGCAAAAAGGCCGAATCGCTCTCGCCGGAAGACATCGTGGCCCTGCGCCCCAAGGTGCACGACTGGTTCGCTCAGTCGCGCGGCGATACGGTTCTGGTCAAGACGCACAACGCCTGCGTTCTCGCCGACGGCCAACCGCTCATCACCCCGTCGGCCACCGCCGGGGCCATCTATGTGATTCGCAACCCGCTTGATGTGGCGGTCTCTTTCGCCAGCCACTACCAGGTCACACACGACCGGGCGGTCGAGTTGCTCTGCGACGAGATGCATATGCTACCGGCAATCCCAGGTCAGATTGCCCAAGTGCTCCTATCGTGGTCGGGCCACGTGCGCAGTTGGATCAAGGCGCCGCAGATGCACCGCCATGTCATGCGTTACGAAGACATGCAGGAAAAGCCGGTGAAGACATTCGCCGGTCTCTCCAAATTTCTCGGCTTGCCGGAGGATAAGGAGCGGGTCAAACGAGCCATCAAATTCAGCTCGTTCCGCGAGTTGAAGAAGCAAGAAGATACCAGCGGCTTTACCGAGGCGCGCCCCGACGGCAAGGCCCGGTTTTTCCGCCAAGGCAAGGCGGGCGCCTGGCGCGGCGTTCTAACCGACGAACAAGTCGCCCGCCTGATTGAGGCGCACGGCGAGGTCATGACCGAGTTCGGCTATCTCAGCCGTGATGGCAAGCTCAAGGTCTAAGGGCGTGTCCCCGCGTGAAGACGATAGCGCCGACGATGCGACACAACAGCGTGGCGGTATCGCGGACAACTTGGCCGCGGTGCACGGACATATCGCCGCGGCAGCGCAAGCGGTGGGCCGCGCCCCGGACTCGGTGACCCTGGTTGCGGTTGGCAAATTGCATCCGCGTCAAGCCATCGAGGCGGCGCTCCGCGCCGGACAGCGCGTATTCGGCGAAAACCGGGTGCAGGAGGCGCAGGGCAAATTTCCGCCCCTGCGCGCTGAGCATCCGGACATCGCTCTTCACCTCATCGGGCCGCTGCAAAGCAACAAGGTACGCGATGCGGTGGCATTGTTTGATGTGATCGAAACCGTCGACCGGCCCAAGCTGGCCCGGGCGTTGGCCACGGAGATGGAACGCACCGGCCGCCGACCCGACTGTTTTATTCAGATCAACACGGGTGAAGAGCCGCAAAAGGCCGGCGTGATGCCGCGCGAGGCAGATGCGTTCATTGCCCTCGCTCGAGAGGAGCTTGGCTTGCCGATTGCCGGCCTGATGTGCATCCCGCCCATAGAGGAAGAGCCGGCCATGCACTTCGCCCTTCTATCCAAAATAGCGGCGCGCAACGGGTTGTCGGCCCTATCCATGGGCATGAGCGGCGATTACGAAGCGGCTATTCGCTTCGGTGCTACCCACGTGCGGGTCGGCACCGCTATTTTTGGTGCCCGGCCCGTGCCAACCTAGGGCACATATCCATTATGCTGTCATCCCGGACGCGACCCCGGATTTAATCCGGGGTCAGTGATCCGGGATCCAGTGCGCCAGAATTCGAGCGTCAGACAAACGGATAAATGGATCCCGGATCGCAAGGCTCGCCTCCCGAAAATCGGGAGATTTTCGGGCTCGCCTAACGTCCGGGATGACGGGCGGGAATAATGGAACGAACTTTACTTCCAGGACACTAGCTCGAAATGGGTGCGCCGTCCCCGTCAACACAAACACGACTGTCTGGACCGATGGTCTGCAAAACCGTCAGTAAGTCCGGCATTGCCAAGGCGACACACCCTTCGGTCGGTGCATAGCCCGGACCCGCGACGTGGAGAAAGATGGCGCTGCCGCATCCGGCGACCGGTGGGGAATCGTTGTGGCCGAGCACGACTAGAATGTCGTAGAGCCCGTCGTTCCGCCAAAGCCGCTCGTGGCGCCCGGCATAGGGCAGGTGGACCGCCTGATTGTAAAGTGCATCGCCGGGATCGTCGCACCAGCCATCCTCCGGCGATAGGGCGGCAACCGGCAGCACCGTGGCCGGGGCGGCCACTCGGTCCGGCCGAAAGAGCACGCGGCGCATCGGCCAGCAACCAATGGGTGTGGCCCCATCGCCCTCGCGTTTCTCGCCTATGATGCCGCCCTTGCCGATGGCGCACGGCCAAACGCGATCGCCAAGATGGACGGACCAGCCGCCCTCACGATACCTGACAATTAAATCCATGCCGGTAAATCCATGCTGGGGCTATAGCTCAGCCATTTGGCCGGTCACAGTCAAGACATAGGCAGGGCGATATCCCAGACTCTAGAGAACCTTATCCACGGCTGTGCCGGATGGGGGTGGGGGAGTATTTTCTCTCGTGACCAAGGCTTTATATCTATTCAATCCGTCAAGCATCCGGTCGGTGAACAGCGCCCGTGGTGAGGGGACTAGGTGGCGGGCATCCATGGCGGCGGATGTCGATACGGCGGATGTTGATGCAGCAGTGGATGGGTGGGGATCCGCCGGGGGCGTGGCGAGGTGTTTCGCCACTCGCAAATCTGCGCCAAGGGCCTGCAATGCCGCGGCCCCGGTTAGGGGTTGCGCGGGCCGGTCGGTGCCGGGCGGTGTTAGGGCCGCAGCGACGACTTGCGGCGCAGCGGCCGGCACGGCGGCGGATGCAGGGGCGGGTGCAGGGGCTTGAGCTAGAACGGGCCCCGCTTCGCCATCTCCCAAGGCCTCGCCATCTCCAAAGACTGCCGCGATGACCGCTTCGCCGAGGTTCTGGCCGGCGACGTCGGCGGCAATGGCATTGACGATACCGCTCACAAAGCCCACCGGACCGCCAAAGATAGCCCCACCGGCAACGCGCGCCGGCGCGGAAATCTGATCGCCTGTCAACGCGCGGTAGATATCGCCGACCACGGGGATGTGCTGGAGCGGGTTGATCACATCCAGCAGGTCGGCAAATTCAAGCTCGACAGTCGTCTCGCCATGGGCCACCTGGATCGGGCGGCGATCCTGGTCGACTTCGCGCGCCGATCCTGGAATAGGTTTAGCGCCGGCCGAGCGAGGCGGCAGGTCAGGGGCGATATAGGCTTCCGGCCGAAAATCGCCGGCACGCAGGTGAGGCGCAAACGGATCCATTTCCCGATTCCTATCGCAAGATCGGGGCCATGGTTAACCAATTGTTTTATATAGAGATTAATCCCAGGACCATGGGCAAGTCGCGCCAAGGCGGCAATTATTGCCGGGTTGTGGCGGTAAGGCGGATCTAGAATTCGTGCCCGAAGCGGGCGGCTTTGGTGGCCAGATAGAACGCGTTGTGGCCGTTGGAGGGAAAAGCGTGCGGAACCCGTTCATCGACGGCGATGCCGCATCGGGCCAGGGCCGCGACCTTGTGCGGGTTATTCGTTAGCAGGCGAACCCGTTGGAAGCCCAGTTGGCGCAGCATCTCGGCGGCGGGCAGATAGATCCGCTCATCCGCGTCGAAACCCAGTTGCTCGTTGGCCTCCGCCGTATCGGCCCCGCGGTCCTGCAGGTTATAGGCCCGCAGCTTGTTGACCAGACCGATACCCCGGCCCTCCTGGGCCAAATAGAGCAAGACGCCCGCGCCGGCCTTGGCAATCGCCTCGATCGCCCCGTGCAGCTGATCGCCGCAATCGCACCGTAGGCTGCCAAGTAAATCACCGGTGAAACACTCGGAATGCAGGCGGATCAGCACGGGCGCGTCGGCCCGCGGCTCGCCAATGACCAGGGCGAGATGCTCGATCCCCCCATCGTCCGGGCGAAAGGCGATGATCCGCGAATTTTCCGCCTGCGCTAACGGCAGCCGTGCCTCCGCCACCCGGGTCAGTGACCGGGCACCGGCAAAGCGATACTCCTCAACATCGGCTGCCCCCAGGGACAAGATGTCGTGGGCCGCAGCCCAGGCTGCAGGATCGGCTGGGTTTGGTGTTACCGGGGCAATAACGGCCGCCGGTAGTAGACGGGCGAGCTTGTTCAGGTCGATGGCCGCGGCGGCCAGGCTGCCGGTCGCCTGGGCAATGGGTCGGTCGATTTTTGCACTATCGGGACCGCCACTTACCGGATCGGCGAGCTCGATGACGGTTGCCGCCGATATATCGTCCAGGCGAAGGGCCATCGCGGCTGCCGACGGCTGGGTCGGCGTCAGGCCCAATGCCATGGCGCGGTGACCGGTCAGCAGCAACATAGGTGCCGCCCCGGCTAGCGCCGCAAGGCGCGCAAGGGCCGGATCGTTGGCCTGTTCCGCCGCCAGGATCAAAGCGGTTTCGCCGGGCGCCTGCAGCAGCACCGGCATGCCACGGCGCAGATCGGCCATGGCCCGCGCCACGGCCTGCAGCACTGCCCCATCGGTGACTTTCTGACTGACAAGTGGTTTGAGCATAATCCTCGGCTATTCTATGGCCTTGTCGTACCAGAGTCACCGTCGGCCGGGCCGGGGTGCGACGGGTATCCAATTGCCCTATAAGATGGGGTTCCAGCCCCGAGGGGACAACGGTTCGGCACCGTTGGCGACATCAAATAAGAGGGAAAAACGCCATGCCGCAAGGCCTTTATAGGGGGATGGACCGGGCTGCAATCGACCGTCAGATGAACCTGCGCGCGCGCTGGCCGGAGCATGCCGAGTACTTGGCCCGTTGGGCAGTGGATAGCGCCGAGACGCGGCGGCGATTGGACGGCCATCTGGACCTGGCCTATGGCGATACGGCTGGCGAGAGGCTGGATTTGTTTTTGCCTCGGCCAGGGCCAACCCGGCCGCCGTTGCTTGCCTTCATTCATGGAGGTTACTGGCAGAGTCTGGACAAGGGTGACTTCAGCTACCTGGCCCCACCGTTCTTGGAGGCTGGTATCGCCTTCGCCTCCCTCAACTACGATTTGGCGCCAAGGGTGACGATCACCGAAATCGTCGGCCAGATCCGCCGGGCCATCTCGTGGCTGGCGCGGCATGCCAAGACATATGGCTTCGATGGCGAGAGGATTTACGTGGCCGGGCATTCCGCGGGAGGTCACCTGGCCGTCATGGCCCTGATTACCGATTGGACCGCCCAGGCAGCCGGCGAAGATATGGCCGATCCGATTAAAGGTGCGTGTTCGATCTCCGGGGTTTACGAGTTGGAGGCCGTCCGTCAAAGCTATCACCAGGATATTCTCAACCTCGATGCCGCCACGACGCGGATGATGAGCCCGGCCCGCTTGGTGCCAGAACGGGCTCGGCCGTTAATCCTGGCGGTGGGGGGCGATGAAACCGAGGAATTCCTGCGCCAACAGGAGGAATTAGCCGCGGCTTGGCGGACCCGGGATCTGGCGGTGCGGGTTGTCGATTTGCCAGGCCGACACCATTTCTCGGCTGCCGATGCCCTCGGTGACGCCACGCATCCGCTGTTTGACGCGGTCCAAGAGATGGTTGGCGGCGCGTAAATGGGCGGCCCCGGCTTGAACCGGTTTCGCGCCAGTGTTATCTCAAGATAAAACAAGCCTCGAAAAAAGGGGTAGCGCAAATCCCCAGAAAAAATGGGGAATATCGGGAAGCGAAGCGCGATGATCGCAGGGACGGCGAAAAAAGTACTGCTGGTCGATGACGACGAGGCCCTGCGCCAGTCGCTGGGCGAGCAGCTACGCTTGCACGAAGAGTTTGCCACGATCGAGACCGGGACCGGCGGGCAGGCCATTGAGTTGGCCAAAGCCGAATATTTCGACGCGATTCTGTTGGACGTCGGGCTGCCCGACATGGATGGACGCGAGGTCTGCCGCCTGCTCCGGCGCAGCGGCGTTAAATCGCCCATCATTATGCTCACGGCAGCGCAGACCGATGCCGATACCATTCTCGGGCTTGATTCCGGCGCCAACGATTACGTGGCCAAGCCGTTCCGCCTGTCCGTACTCCTCGCCCGCCTGCGGGCGCAGCTACGCCAGCACGAGCAAAGCGAGGACGCGGTTTTTACCATCGGTCCCTATACCTTCCGGCCGAGCGCCAAGTTGCTTACCCACGGTGAAAGTAAGAAAAAGGTACGCCTGACCGAGAAGGAAACGTCGATCCTCAAGTACCTGTACCGCAGCGGCGGCAATGTGGTCGGTCGCGACACGCTGCTTGGCGAGGTCTGGGGTTACAATGCTGGGGTCACCACCCATACCCTGGAGACGCATGTCTATCGGCTGCGCCAAAAAATCGAGGCTGATCCGTCGAATGCCCAGCTTTTGGTGACGGAACCCGGTGGCTACCGGCTGGTGCCGTAACGCGCGCCGCCCAAGGCGACGGCTAGCCAGAGACACACCCCCAAGCCAACGGTTGTCGCGGTGCCGAAGATGGGTGTCGCGACATCCCAGTTGCCGCTGCTCTTGAAGGCCAACGCTAAAAGCACCGGGCCGACAAGAACCCCTAGATTGCGGCCGGTCATGATGATTCCAAAAGCCGATGCCGGTGGCCGGCCCGACCCGGCCAGCAGGCTCGGTACGGCAAAAAGACAGGTCGGAACGATCCCGGCGCCGATGCCGTAAACGACCAGCGAGATGACGCCGCCAAGGCCACCGCCGGTGACCGGGATTAACCACCACACAGCGGCCTGCGAGGCCATGCCGAGCGCGAGCAACGGTCCGAGCGGAACGCCGGCGCGCAGGACCATGGCGAAAACCAGATTGGTGGCGATCAAGGTTACGACCGGAACCGTGTACCCGACGACGGCAAGCGATGGCGATAGCCCATGAACCTCCACCAGGTACTGGGGCAGCCAAGTCATGTAGGCATAGTACTGACCGGAAAAGATCATGAAGGCGCCGGCGGCCAGGATGAGACTGCCGCGCCGTTGCGGCGTTGAATTTGGCCCACCTGCCGTCCGCGGCGAGGCGAAGGCGATGGCATGCCGGCTGTGCAACGCGGTGGTCCACAGGGCCAGCATCACCGCCCCGGCAATGCCCAGCCACCACAGCGCTTGCCAGCCGGGTCCGGCAAAGGCAGCTGGCGCTGCCGCGGTGGCGCCAAGCTGTCCGATGGGAATCCAACTGGCGCTCAACCCGGCGACGAGGGGCAACTGGCGGGCGGTGGCATTCGCGTTCGCCAATACCGGCCCGGCAATGGCTAGAACGGCAAATCCGATGCCTTCCAGACCACGCCCGGCAAGCACAATCCAACCGTTTTCCGGTGCCATCAGGTTCACGGCGGTGCCGATGACCATGAGGGCGAGAGCCGTCAGGATCGGTGCTAGAACGCCTATACGTTCGAGCATTCGCGCCAACGGCAACGAGAGAAGCAGACCGGCGGCCGCATAGACGGACATGAAGCCACCGGCCAATGCCCGGTCATACCCGTACGTCTGAAGCAGCAGCGGCAGGGCCGGCGGTAACTTGAACTGCTGGTAGGCGGCGTAATAGGCGAGACAAAGGCCGAACGCGATCCCCGTCCAAGTGCTGCGGCTGGCAGTCATGGTTCTCGCAATCAATTATAGTTGTGGCAAATGTAGCTGTGGCAATGTGGATGCAGGGCCCCGCCGACCCTGCCGGGACGCAGTCTGGCGCAGGCGCGGCGGTCCGGCAACGGGAAACGTGGGCCGTTCGAATCGGCCATACCGGAGTGCCGGTAAGGTTTCCGTCGGCGCCGGAACCTGGTTATGCTAGGCCTGAGAAGCAGCCGGTTGACCACCGGCCAAGTCTGGCGATCTAGGGGATAACTCTTGGCCAAGGCCGGGGATTTTAGCGTTCAGTTTTGGGGCGTCCGCGGGTCCGTCGCGTGCGCCGGCGATCAGCACCACAAGTATGGTGGCAACACCTCATGTCTCGAGGTTCGCTGCGGCGAGCACCTGCTGGTATTCGATGCCGGCACCGGCATACGCGCCCTTGGCGAGCGCCTGATGTCGGAGGGCACGCTGCGGGGCGATCTTTTTCTGACCCATACGCATCTGGATCACATCGTTGGCCTGCCCTTCTTTGCTCCGTTGTTCCATCCGGAGTCCCGCTTTCGTTTGTGGGCCGGGCATTTGCAGCCGGACCTGACTCTCCTCGATGCTTTATCCAAGTTCATGGCAGCACCCCTTTTTCCGGTGCCGCCGCAGATTTTCACCGGCAACGTCTCGTTTCACGATTTCGTTGCCGGCGAGACTCTGGAGCCGCAGCCGGGTGTGCGTTTGCGCACGGCGGCGCTGAATCATCCCAACGGTGCTACCGGTTACCGGATCGAATACAACGGCCGGGCGATTTGCTATGTCACCGATACCGAGCACGTTGAAGGTACGCTTGACCAAAACATCCTCGATCTCATCCAGGGCGCCGACATCGTTATCTATGATGCGAGCTACACCGACGCCGAGTACCCCAAGTATAAAACCTGGGGGCATTCGACGTGGCAGGAGGGTGTGCGTCTGTGCGATCGCGCGGATGTAGAGCTGCTGGTGCTGTTTCATCACGACCCCTCGCATGACGACAAGACCATGGATCAGATTGCCAAGGAAGCCGCAAAGGCGCGGCCAGGCACGGTGGTGGCGCGCGAGGGGATGGTCTTGCGCCCATGACCGTACCGGTGCCGTTTTCGGCGGCGCTGGCCCGTGGTCCCCGGCGGCGCCTGTGGTTGGGGCTTCTGACCATCCTTGGCCTATCTCAGCGCGGCTTTTTCATTCCGCATCGTCACGCTGATGCGCGACCGGCGGCCGGCTGTCGGTTGCCTTACGCCGCCATCGATACGTTGCTGGCCAAGTGCGAGCCGCAGTTTCGCGAAGTCTTGCTTTGGCTGGATGCGGTGGCGGTGGACCTTGGCCGCATTGGTGCCGAGCCGGCCGACTATAACGGCCCGGCGCCGCGCTGGGAGCAAAGCTGGTTTCC
Organism: Kiloniellaceae bacterium; assembly: GCA_021776055.1. Lineage (GTDB taxonomy): Bacteria > Pseudomonadota > Alphaproteobacteria > Kiloniellales > J153 > JAJFGI01. Next base: position 14,052 of record JAJFGP010000147.1, on the reverse strand, counting down.
GCGCCTCGATGCGGCGGTTGCTTACACGTTTGTGCGGCGTTTCGCGCCACGGCGTATCATCGAAGTCGGGTCCGGCCACTCCACCCGCTTTGTTGCGCGTGCCGTCGCCGATGGCAACCTGACGTGCCGCATTACCGCTATCGATCCAGCGCCGCGGGCTGACATCTCGAAACTGTGGATCGATCTGCGCCGGCAGCGTGTGCAAGACCTGGCGCCGGAGGATGTTGCCGACTTGCAGGCCGGTGACTTCCTCATCATCGATTCCAGCCACGTTTTAATGCCCGGTAGCGATGTGGATTTTTTGTTGGGCCGGGTGCTGCCGGCCCTGCCGGCCGGCGTTTTCGTGCACTTTCACGACATCTTTCTGCCCGACGACTACCCGGCCGTCTGGGATTGGCGCGACTACAACGAGCAGCTTGGCGTGCTGCCGCTGCTGCGTGATGCGGGCTGGGAGGTGATGTTCGCCAGCCAGTATGTCGCAACACGTATGGCCGGCGCCGTGGCCGAGTCGACGGCGGCGGCCCTGCCCTTGCCAACGGATGCCCATGAATCCAGCCTTTGGCTTCGTGTCCGGTAACGCGATGCTCACGGCAAGCTGACGCGACGGGAGCAATGCCATGGCGTATGATCGGGACCAGATCATGCAGCGAGAAGCACCAAGGCGGTGGAGTTGCGCCGGATGAAGATCGGTTGGCGTCGTCGCGGCAAGAAGGCCGAACTACCCGAACGAGTGCGCCGCACTATCCAGGAGCAAGGCGACGCAACCGAGCGGCTGATCGGTTGGGTTCAGTTCGCCGTGGTGCTGACGTTTGCGATGCTCTATGCGATTGCACCCAAAACATTTCCGGCAGAGCAGGCTTTTCAACCGGTGCCGTGGGCCATCGGCGCCTATACGGTGTTCACCCTGATCCGCTTGGTCCTGGCTTACCGTATCAGCTTGCCGGGATGGTTCCTGCTCGTCTCCATCGTCATCGACATGACGTTGCTCTTCAGTCTTATCTGGAGCTTCCACATCCAATATGTGCAACCTGCCTCATTCTATCTGAAGTCGCCGACGCTGCTTTACGTCTTCATTTTCATTGCCTTGCGGGCGCTTCGCTTCGAGGCTCGCTTTGTCATGGCGGCGGGACTGACGGCGGCGCTGGGCTGGATGGCCATGGTGGCCTATGTGATCTCCGTCGATCCGAACGACAACATGATTACGCGCAACTATGTCGAGTACATGACCTCGAATAGCATTCTGATTGGCGCGGAGTTTGACAAGATCGTCTCTATTCTGGTGGTCGCCATAATCCTCGGGGTGGCCCTGATTCGCGGCCGAGCCCTGCTGGTGCGCTCGGTTGCCGAAGGTGTTGCGGCACAAGAGCTCTCGCGTTTTTTTGCCCCCGAGATCGCGCAACGTATTCGCGGGTCCGATCAGGAAATTTCCGCCGGCAGCGGCGAAATTCGCGACGCGGCGGTGGTCAATTTCGATATGCGCGGTTTTACCCGTTTGGCCGAGACCGCTAGTCCAGACCATGTGATGAGTCTGCTGGCCGACTATCAGCACCACGTCGTTCCGGTCATTCAGGCACACGGGGGCAGCATCGATAAGTTCCTTGGTGATGGGATCATGGCCACCTTTGGTGCCGCCCTGCCCTCGACCACATACGCTGCCGATGCTTTGCGCGCCGTCAGCGAGGCGATCGACCAAGCCCGGCGCTGGCAAGAGGATCTGCGCACACGTGGTGAAGCCTGTCCGGAGGTCAACGCGGCGGTCGCCAGCGGTCGGGTCATATTCGGTGCCGTTGGCGACGAAACACGCCTTGAGTACACAGTGATCGGCGAGCCGGTGAACCTGTCGGCTAAGCTGGAACAGCACAACAAGCATCTTGGCACGCGGGCACTTTGCGATGCGGTGACCTACGAACGGGCGCTTGCCCAGGGTTACGCTCCGGCGGGCGTGCAGCGCCAGATCGCGGCCTCGCCGGTCGCTGGGGTCGGCCATTCGGTCGATGTGGTGGTGCTGACACCGTAGGTCAGTAGTCTCGGGATTTCATTTCGCTGGCGAAACAAACGAAGAGCCCCACCCTGGGTCAGGCGGGGCTCTTGGTGGTCAATCGGGGAGATCGTTAACTAGGTGATTGTCCACTAGAATCGCTTCTAGTCTGTTTTCAGACATTTGGCAACATTTTTTAATGTAACGCCGCCGATCTACCCTCTTATCCCCTGCAATGGCGTGTTCTCTGTGGAAGCAGGCAGGCGCCTGCCCTCAATCGTTCCCGCCGTTCTCATGGGCCGGCCGATCGGGGCTGGGCGGCACGTTTGCGCTCGCGTCCAGGAATGTCTCCAGGTCGACCGAGGAGACGCGCCACTCCTTGCCGATCTTGAAGCCGCGAAGATGCCCTTTGCGCAGCCACTGGGTCACGGTTCGCTCATTGACCTGCAGGCGCGTGGCGACTTGCGGCGGAGTTAATAGCCGATCTTTGATCATACGACTGTCCTGTTACAGGATGCCGTTCTGACCATGCTCGAAAAGATTTAAAACGATGTTAACGGACATCAAAGGCCGAAAACGGATAGAACGGCCTAGCTCTTATACCAAGTCTCGCTGATACGCCCCACCGAAGGCCACCAAGATTTTGTCCGTCGGCGTCGTTGCGGGCTGCTTGTGGTGCATGCACCAGGGCGCAACCCGCGCCTATCCGACGGACAAAATCTTGGTGGCGAAATGGGTTCATATCAGCGAGATTTGGTATGGGCTGGTGAATCGGCATCGACACCGAGATCGAGTAGATTACCCGCCGATGTCGGGTCGACGGATACGCCGTTGGCGTGCGCCGCGACCGCCGCCTGGCGGACGATCTCGTCAAACCCTTCGATCGAAGACTCGAGCCGCATCGATGTCCCGCCGCCGCGCAAGGTTAGTTGCAAAAATCCACCACTACCCTCCCGTTGCTGCCGCCGGGTCCCGTAATAGCGCAATGCCAGGTGGTCGAGCGTCTGCCATGGCACCGAGCGAGAAATCAACCCGGCCGCCCAGATGCCGTCGCTGGTGATGGCTACCTGCACAAGCTGGCGCTGCACGGTGCGCAATCCGAAAACGAGGAAAAGCAGGGTGATGCTGCCAAAAACGGCGACGATTGCCGGTGCTGGCGGGACGCTGATCAACACGCCGAGGCCGACCCCCAGACCGACGGCAGCGCGCACGTAATCGCCGATCAGCGCTCGCCGCGGATAGCGATAGACTGTCATGCCACCCCCTCTAGGGCTGGTGTCTCGGCACCGGCCGTTCGCACGGCATCGGCAATGGTCACGAAACGCACCGCCGGGTGGGCCCGCAAGATAGCAAGCAACCGGTCGAGAAATTCCCAGGCCACCATATCGTGGGCCGCATGATGGCTGAGGATACCGCTTGGCTCGGCGGCATCGACGGTGCCGTCGCGGCGGCGGCGCAGGTGAGCGAGCAAAAGATCCAGAGCCGTCGCGTTCCCGGCAAATCCGCGCGGTGCCGCCCAACGCATCAGATCGAGATGACAGTTCACCTGCACGAGGCCGGGCGCGGCAGTGGCGGTCCGGCGCGGTTCATAGGTCGAGAGGGCGCAAAAACCCAGCTTCGGCAAGAGTGGCACCAGTTTCGCGTCGATCCGGTTCCATGGCGGCACCAGAAAAGCCCGGGCCTGGGCACCGAACAGGTTCGCCATGCGCGCTTGGCCACGCGCCAATTCCTCGCAAACCATATGGGGCGGTCGATCCGCGCCCAACTCGATCTTCTTCTCCGGCGGGCGGGCGTGATTTCGGTGAGCAAAACCGTGCTGGACCGGCGTGACGATGTCGCCGGCCACCGCGATGCGTGCCGCCAGCGCCTGAGAGGCGCGCGCTGGAATGACCGCGAGGGCCAACGGGACCGCGTGCCGTGCCGACAAACCGAGCAAATGTTCGAACGCCGGGGTCGGCTCCACCGCATCGTCGTCCCGCCACCAGACGGTCGCGCTGGTGCCCTCGGTGGCCCAGGTATCGAGCTCGCGGGTTAGGTCGGTCCAATCGGTCATTCGGTCACCATAGCAGCGGCTTGGGCGATAATCTGCGCGGTTTTCTTCGCCCCGCCCACATCGAGGCCGCCCACGTCGAGACCGGCAATGCCGGACGGTGTTGGTGCCTTCGCTAGGGCGCTACCAATCGCCTCGGCCAGCGTTGCCGGAGATAGCTCAGCTTCCGGCAGAACAGTAAGGGCTCCACGTTCACCCAGCAAACAGGCCCGCAAGGGTTGTTCCGTCTCGCTGCTTCCGGCAAAGGGGACGACCACGGCGGGGATCCCGGCGGTGAGCACGTCGAGGACCGTGTTGTAGCCGGCCTGGCTGATGGATAACCGCGCGCGCGCCAACAGGACGGGAAAATCCGGCCGTGCCCGCTCGACCACCACGCCGGACGGGACGGCGATGCAAAACGCTCGGAACAGCTCTTCCGGCAGGTTGTCGCCGACCAGAATGCGCCAAGGCGCTTCGGCGAGCGGGCTCAACGGCCGCGCCGCCAAGGCGGCGGCAATAAGCGGGCCGGCCACGGCACCGCCGCCGGTGGATACCACAACTTCGCCAGACTGACCGGCACTAGCGGGCGCGCACACGGTCTCGGTCACATAGCCGGTATAGCGGGTCTGCGCGGCAATTTCCCGTGCGGGCGGAAAACTACGCTCCAGAGGCAGAAAGGCGCGGTCGCCGTGGACCAGAAGCTGGTCGAAGTATTGGCGGAAGGTGGCGACCATCCAGCCCGCCTTCTCGGCCGAGCGCGGGGCGCTGAGCACGTCGCGCAGGGAGCACATAATTTTCGGCGGCGGTTGTGCGGTGCTGGCCATATCGAGCAAGGGCAAAAGCTCAAAGCGCATCAAGCGCCGGCCGAACGGAAACATCTCGATGAGCAAAACCTTGGGGCGATGCTGTTTGTATATGGCCTGTAGCTTTGCCGCGCGCGCTGTTTTCCAAGCCTCGTCCACCGGCCGGCCACCGGTATCGACCAGGGCCGAGAAACTCTCGTCGCGGGCGCGTAAGGGGGGCAGCTGGACAAGCTTGGCGCCGGCCAGATCCAGTCCCGGCACCGGCAGGCCACCGCTGACCAGCACTACGCCCAGGCCGGCACGGTCCATGGCCCGGGCGATCAGCGCGGCACGGCGCACATGGCCGATGCCGAGCAGATGCTGGACATAAAAAAGAACGTCGGTCACGGCGCCGCCTCGGATCCCTCGAGCGGAATGTTCAGACGCTCGATCCGGGGAGCGCCGGCGCCATCGAGGACAAAGCGATGGGCGCAGCCGTCCTGCAGCCGCGCCGGCGCTCGCCCGGTCATGTTCCAGCCGGTGGCCTGGGCCAGCACGGCGCGGATTACGCCTTTGTGGGTGATGGCGACGACGGGGCGCCGCCGCGCGTCGAGTGCCGCCAGCAGCGGGGCAAGCCGAGCCTGTACCTGGCGGGGCGATTCGCCGCCGGGCGGGCAAAAATCGAGGCCCCGAGCCTCCGCGTCGGCGGTCTCGGTGCCGCCCGCTTGGCGCACCTCCGCGAGGCTGTGGCCCTCCCACGTGCCCCAATGCATCTCGATCAGCGCCGGCTCGCGGCGCAGGAACTTGTGCGCCGCAGCAGGCAGGAGGATCTGGGCGGTCTCTTGCGCCCGGGCCAGGGGGCTTGTCAGCCAATCCCAGTCGCCAGTGGCCTCGGCGATTTCCGCCGGCAGGCGCCAGGTTCGCACGGCCCGCCGGCCGGCCTCCGACAGCGGCACGTCGGTATGACCCTGGATGCGGCCGGCCGCATTCCAATCGGTCGGCCCATGACGAATGAGGACAAGCGGGATCATCTTCGCCCGGTTACCTCGGTGAGTATCTCATCCAGGCGCGCCGCCGCTTGCGTCAGACTGTGGTCGGCGGCGACGGTTGCCAGGGCGGCCGCGGCCATCGTGCGACGCTCCGCCGGCGCCGCCAAGAGCTTGTCCAGCGCCGCGGCAAAGGCCGCCGTGTCACCCGGTGGGGTGAGCACCCCGGTGCCGCCGTCGCGGACGATACCGGCGATACCGCCGCTGGCGCCCGCCAGCACCGGCAAGCCGGCTGCCTGGGCTTCGAGCAGCGCCATGCCGTAGGCCTCGTTGTGCGCCGGCCAGACCAAGAGATCGCTGGCGGCATAGAGGATCGGCAACCGCTTGCCCGGCCAGGCGCCGAGAAAATGAATCCGGTCTGCGGCCAGTCCGGCGAAAGCCTCTGCCACCGCCGGCCGGGCCGGGCCGTCGCCGACGATTAGAAGCTGCCAGTCGCGCGCCGCCAAAGCGGTCAGAGCCGCCGCCAATTGGCGGTAGGAGGCGAGCTTGTCGCCCGGGCGCATCATGGCGACGGCCAGGAGCCACGGCGACTTGGCGGTTATGCCCATGTGCGCGGCCAACGTCGCCCGCTCGACGTCGCGGCGGGCGGCGGCGGCGCGGAACGGTGTCGGATCGAGAAATGGTGATAGCACATGCACACGGCTGGCATCGGGCAGGCAGGGCACATCTGCTGGATTCAGCGCGATGACCGCGGCCGTATGCGCCAGCGCCGTTACCGTGGCGTGGTGACCGCTCGCCCATGGCCCCCCGGCCCGCTTGTTGGCCAGCGACGCCTCCACGGCGATGTAGGGAATGCCGAGCCCGGCACTTACCGCCGGGCCAAGCCAGTCCGGCGCCTTGTAGTAGAGATGATAGGTCATCCAGGCATCCGGCCGATCCGCCGCCGGTTGCCCGCGGTAGCGCCGCAGCAGCCGTTCGGCGGTCACCGCCCCGGCGCGGGCGATACGCGCCTGGCGGGCCGGATCACCGGCGCCGTCGCGGCTGCGCAAGCGGCTGGCGATATCCACGTGATGTCCGGCCCGGCGCAGGGCGGCCATGAGCAGCCGGGCCACGCGCCGGTCGCCCGAAGGGACGGGGTGATCCGGCGGTTTCATGGGCGCATAGAAAGCGATCCGCATACAGGGCCCTTGCGGTGCAATGGGGTGGCGGCTGGCCCGTCTACTGCGCCGCCGCGGCGGTTGCCGCCAAGCCGAAGCGTGCCGCCACCGTATCGATGCCGGCGTCCAAGGAAAAATCGGCGCGCACGCGCCGGCAGCCGGCATCGCCCAGGCGGGCGCGCGCCTGCGGATCGCGAATCAGGCGGGCCAGCGCCGCCGCCAGTGCCATCGGGTTCCCCGGCGGCACAAGGAGGCCGGTTACCTCGTGGTCGATCAGTTCGGGGATCGCCGAGACTGTGGTGGAGACACACGGCAAACCTTGGCTTTGCGCCTCCATCAGGACGTTCGGCAGTCCGTCGCGGTCGCCGTCGCCGGCGACGCGGCTGGCGAGAACAAAAAGATCGGCCCGCCGGTATTCGGCCAGGACCCGTTCCTGCGGCTGGGCGCCCAACCAAGTGACGCGCGGCGCCAGGCCGAGAACGCCGGCCCGCGCCGCCAGAGACCGGGTCTTGTCGCCGCCGCCGATGTGCACGAGGCGCCAATGCAGGCCGGCGGGCAGGCGCGCCAGGGCAGCAAGCAGGTCATCATACCCCTTCTTTTCGACGGCGCGGCCGACCGAGAGCAGAATCACCGGGTCCGCCGCCACCGATCCGTCCCGGGCTAGGCTGGACGGGGGCGGGCTCGACGGGGGCGGCAGGCGCGTGAAGTCGAGGCCGTGGTACGCCAGCGAGACCTTGCCCCGATGCGGTGCCAGGTCGGCCAAGTGGTCGCGCGCGACGGCACTGCAGGTGACCACCCAATCGGCCGCGGCCAGTTTTTCCCGTTTCTCCCACTCGGGAGTCGTCCAGATATCCTTGGCATGCGCCGAGGCACACCAGGGCAGACCGGCCAGCAGCGCCGCATAGCGCGCAACAGAGGCTGGCGTGTGCAGGAAATGGGCATAGAGACGCGTGACATCCGCCGGCAATTCGCTGGCAAGCACGCATGCTTGTCCGAACCGGCGGATGCGGTTGCGGCTGCGCTCCCGCGCGAAGTCGCCCTGGAAAACCCGCCAGGCCGCGCCATAACCCGGGAGGCGCCGGGCCCGGCGCCAAGCCGCCAGCACGCGCGCGGGTTGCGTATGCAGATATTCCGGCAGGTAGGTCACCGGCGCGGTGATTTCGCGGTGAATGGGATGTATCGCGGCCTCCGTAGGCCGGCGCAGGGAATAGAGACGCAGCGGCAATCCGCGTTGCTGCAGGGCATGGATCTCCTGCGCGATGAAGGTCTCCGACAGGCGCGGATACCCCTTCAAGATAATCGCAACAGTTCCGGAAGGTGCGGAGTGTGCCATGCGGGAAAGGTTAGGAAGCGCGCCGGCCGCCCGTCAAGGCGTCGCTCCGCTACTTGCCGCCGCGTCCGCCGGCGACCGTCACGCTGGCACGGGCCGGATAGGTCCGGTGGCGCTCGTGCAGCCACTCGCGCGCTAACTCGACCACGTTCTTGCGGCCATCCAGCAGGCCGGGCACGACGACGCTGGAGGGGAGCGGTTGGGTCGGTAGGCGGCGCAATGCCTGGGCCATGATCCGCGGATCGCGCACGCCCTCATCGACCAATACCTGTACCAGGCCCAATTCCTGCGCCCGGGAGGCGCGGATGTACTGTTCCCGGCGCGGAATGGTGCGCGGGATCACCAGGGCCCGCTTGTCGAACGACAGGACCTAGCAGAAGGTGTTGTAACCGCCCATGCAGACGATTCCCTTGGCGCGCGCCATGAGACTTTCGATGTGGGCATAAATGGTGATCGCCACGACCTTGTCGAGGCGCGCCGCGCGCTGCAAGAACTCCGCCTGGAACTGCGATCCCATGAACGGCCCGAGGACGAGCAGGGCCGGATCGGGCAGGTCCGGGTCGGTCTCGTAGGCGGAGAGCACCCAATCGATGATCGTCTCACCGTCGCCACCGCCGCCGACGGTGACCAACAGGAACGGATCGGCGATCTTCTCTGGCACGAAAAGGGGGCCCGTTTCGGGCACGTGGCGGTTGAGATAGCCTGTATAGGTGATCCGGTCGTGGACCCAGTCCGGCACACCCAGGCCGGCCAAGGGGTTGCAAATCTGCGGCAGGCCGTAGACCCAAATGGCATCGTAATAGGCGCTGAGCGCCGGAATGACGTTCTTGCGCCGCCATTCCGGCTTGAGAATGGCCGGATCGTCCATGACGTCGCGCAGGCCGAGCACGCACGGCGTGCCGCGCGCCTGCATCATGGCCAGGGTCCGCCGTACCTCGCCGCGCAGGCCCAGGGGTTCCTTGTCCACGATGAACAGGTCCGGGTCGAATATGTTCGCCGTATGCTCGACGATCGAGGCGCGGATGGCCAGTGTCTGCTCGATATCGATGTGCAGATTCAGCGAGGTATACTCGCCGTTACGCAGCTTGATGACCCCCGGAATGCGCACGAAATCGACGCGCGAGCGAAAGTCGAAGCTGCCGATAATCGGCGAGCCGGACAGAATCAGGACCGAAAGATTACTCTCGGCGCCCACCAAGCTGTGGGCGATCTCGCGGCACCGGCGCAAGTGGCCGAGCCCGAAGCTGTCATGGCTGTAGATGAGAACACGTTTACTGTTGCGGCCCTGCCCCATGCCGCGGCCCTCCCCCTGTTCGGAGCGCATCACCCCGTTCGCCCAGACTATGGCACACCCCCAAGGTCACGGGAAGGGCGGACCTTTGACAGAATCATGAAGCGCCGGACGCGATGTTCTGTTTGCGTTCGCCCCGGCTGCCGGGCTTAGATTGCCGGGTCAGTTTACGGGTGTACGGGCATGGGTTAACGTCGCCAATCGCCCGAACGCGGCGCCAAACCGTCGCGCCGCCGCGCAACCACCGCCACAACGTATCGCCGAGATGGAACCGAATCTCTTCAAATACATCTGGCGCCATTCGCGACGCGAGCAACTGGCGATTTTGGGAACGGTGCTGTTGTCGTTGCCATTCTATTTCCTCGCCCTCGATTTGCCCAAGAGCATTGTCAATCGCGGCATCCAGGGGCAAGGATTTGCCGGGCCCGATTCCACCCAGCCCTTTCTGGCCATCGATTTGCCGTTCGGGGAGTCGATCACCGGCGCGCCGGTGACATTGTTCAACGGCATCTCGTTGACTCAGCCACAGTATCTTCTGGCGCTGAGCTTTGCTTTCCTGGTGATGGTCGCGATCAACGGCGGCTTCAAATTCGTCATCAACACGAACAAGGGCCGCATGGGCGAGCGCATGCTGCGCCGCCTGCGTTACGAGCTGACCGACCGGGTTTTGCGCTTCACAATCCCTCAGGTGCGCAAGGTCAAGCAGGCGGAAATGGCGACCATGATCAAGGACGAGGTGGAGCCGCTGGGCGGCTTCATCGGCGACGCCTTCATTGCGCCGGCGTTCCTGGGCGGTCAGGCGATCACAGCCATGGCCTTCATTTTGCTGCAGAGCGTTTGGCTCGGCTCGGTGGCGGCAACGATCGTGCTCGTCCAAGCCTTTTTCATTCCGCGCCTGCGGCGGCCGATTCTGCGCCTCGGGCGTGAACGGCAGATCACTGCGCGGCGGCTGGCCGGGCGCGTGGCGGAAATCATCGACGGGGCGACCGAGGTGCATGCGCACGACGCGTCGAACTTGGAACGCGCGGATATGGCGGCGCGCCTCGGCCGTATCTTCGACATACGCTACGAGATCTTCCGCCGCAAATTCTTCGTCAAGTTCCTGAACAACTTTCTGGCGCAACTGACGCCCTTTGTCTTTTACGCGGCCGGCGGGCTGTTGGCCATATACGGCCACCTCGACATCGGTGCGCTGGTTGCCGTCATCGCTGCCTACAAGGATCTGCCCGGCCCCATCAAGGAGATGATCGACTGGGACCAGCAGCGCAACGACGTGCAAATCAAATACGAGCAGGTGATCGAGCAGTTCCAGCCAGGTGATATTCTGGATCCGACATGCCAGGATCCGGAGGCGGATGTCGGCCCGCCCCTGAGCGGCAAGATCGTTATCCAGGCGGTCGGCCTCGTCGACGACAGCAACAATAAGGTGCTGGATTCGATCAGTTTTCAAGTGGACGTGGCCGAGCACACCGCCCTTATCGGCGCCGACGATTGCGGCAAGGACCGGCTGGCGATGATGCTGTGCGGGCTGGAGCGGCCCAGTGCCGGTAAAATCATGATTGGAGAACGTGACGTAACGCAGCTGCCACAGGCGGTGACCGGCCGGCGCCTGTCGTACGTAGGCCCGGAGACCTACCTCTTTGCCCAGTCGGTGCGCGACAATCTGCTCTACGGTCTCAAGCACCGGCCGGTGCGCGAGGCTGCCCGACCCGACGCCCCCGACCGGGCGAGCTGGATCGCCGAGGCGACGCGTGCCGGCAACCCGACCCTCGATTTTGCGGCGGATTGGGTTGACTACGCCGCCGCCGGCGTGGACGGCCCCGAGGCGTTGACCGAACGGCTCATCGACGTGCTGTCCTTGGTCGAGATGGAGGACGACGTCTATCGCTTCGGCTTGGTCGGGACCGTCGATCCGGACGCCAACACGGACGTGGCCGAGGCGATCCTCAAGGCACGGGCGGCGCTGCCGGAACGGCTGGCGGCGGTCGATGCCCAGAGCCTGGTGGTCCGATTTGATCCGGAGCGCTACAACGGCAACGCTACCTTGGCCGAGAACCTGTTGTTCGGCACGCCGCGCAAGCCGGACTTTGCGGGCCATGCCCTGGCCGAGAACCCACTGATGACACAGGTGTTGGACGAGGCCGGCCTTATCGACGATATGCTGCACATGGGCGTGAGCATTACCCGCACCATGGTCGAGATCTTTGCCGATCTGCCGCCCGGACATCCATTTTTCGACCAATTCAGTTTCATCGATGCCGACTCCTTGCCCGAATACCGCGGCCTGCTGACCAAGGTGGACCGGGTCGGCGAGGGCGCGCTCGGGGCGGCGGAAAGCTTGGCCTTGCGCCGGCTCCCCTTTGCATACGTGGAAGCGCGCCACCGCTTGGGCTTGATCGACGAGGCGATCGAGCAAAAGGCGGTCAAGGCACGCCGTCTGTTCGCTGATCGCTTGGCCACCGTTGATCCGGATGCGGTTGCCATCTACCGGCCGGATGCCTATAACGCCGCCGCGTCGTTGCAGGACAATATTCTGTTCGGGCGTCTTGCCTATGGTCAGGCCAAGGCCGACGAGATCGTGGGCGGAGTCATGACGGACATGCTCGATGCGCTGGGTCTACGCAAGACCGTGATCGAGGCCGGGCTGAGTTATGAGGTTGGTGTTGGCGGCAAGCGACTGAGCGCCAACCAGCGGCAGAGGATCGGATTGGCCCGCGCCCTGCTGAAGCAGCCGGATATGTTGGTTGTCAACGATGCCCTGGCGGCCTTGGACGATGCCACCCAAACACGTCTGGTAGGCAAGGTTCTGGACGACCGTCGCGGCCGCGGCGTGATCTGGGCGCAACAGCGGCCGCGCGCCGGCGACCGCTTCGACCGGGTTATCGTGCTCCGCAGCGGGCGCCTGATGGAACAGGGCAGTTATGCCGAGCTGAACAAGCCCGGCTCGGCGCTTAGCGGACTCGTGGCGGCGGAATAAATCGAGGACGATCGGAGGCTAAGGTGAGTATCGAACAGGAAGTCGAAATTCTGCGTAAGATCCCCCTCTTCGCCAATATCGATGCGGCGAAGCTCAAGCTCATGTGCTTTGCCAGTGAGCGTCTGACGTTCAAGCAGGGGCAATCGCTTTTCGACCAGGGAGATTCCGCCGATTCGGCCTACATCATCGTCGCCGGAACCGCGGATGTGATCGTGACCAACGGCACACCCTCGGTGGTGGCCAAGGTTGCCGCAAACGACATCGTCGGCGAAATCGCCATTCTGTGCGACGTGCCGCGCACGGCGACCGTGACCGCCACCAGCGAATTGATCGTCCTGAAGATCACCAAGGACCTTTTCTTCCGAATGGTCACCGATTTTCCGGAAATGGGTGTCGAAGTCATGCGGGTCCTGGCCCATCGACTGGAGAATACGACCGCGGATCTCATGAAGGCGCGTGCCGCGGTGCGCAGCTGACGAGGAGAGGGCGTTGAGCCGGCTCGACATCAATATCCGCCGCTTGCAGGCGCAGCGCGCCTGTCTGAATCTGATGGCCGAACGAATCAACGACCTGCCGGGACCGGTTTTCGAGCTGGGCCTGGGGAACGGCCGCACCTATGACCATCTGCGCGAAGTGCTGCCGGACCGGGAGATTTTCGTCTTCGACCGCGAGGTTGCCGCCCATCCCGATTGCATTCCCGATCCGGCGCATCTTTTTCTCGGCGATTTCCAAGAGACGCTGCCGCAAGCGGTCGACCGCTTCGCCGGGACCGTGGCGTTGATCCACGCCGATGTTGGCTCGGCGAATGCCGCGCGCGATGCCCGGCTGGCGCGGGTGATCGCCGGGTTTCTCCCGGCGTTGCTGCGACCCGGTGGCCTCGTGGCGGCGGACCGGGATGTGGCCTTCGCCGGCGCCCTGGCGCTGCCGACACCGGTACCCGTGGAGCCAGGTGCCTATTTTCTCTATCAACGGGAGCCCGAACTCGCGCCGGCGGCGGCACCCCGAGTTGGGGCCAAGGGTTCCGGGTGAGCCGCCTCGACAGCGTTATTCGCCGACTGCAGGCGCAGCACGCCTGCCTGGGCTATGTGATCCGTCTGATCGAGGATTTGCCCGGGCCGGTCTTCGAACTGGGGTTGGGCAATGGCCGCACCTACGATCATCTGCGCGAGCTCTGTCCAGGGCGTGAGATTTTCGTCTTCGAACGGCAGGCGCCGACCGACGCGGCGCTTGGGCCAAGCGGCCGTCATCTGATCCTTGGCGACATACGACACACCCTGCCGGCCGCGCTTGCCGTATTCGCAGGGCGGGTGATCCTGGTTCACAGCGATCTGGGCAGCGGTGACAGCGGCCGGAATGCCGCTCTGGCAGGAGAACTCGGCGGGTGCTTGCCGGGCTTGCTGGCGCCGGGCGGGGTGGTGGTTTCGGATCTGCCGTTGCCCGGTGCGGAGCCCATGGCACTGGCCCCGCCGGCGGGCGTGACCCCGGACCGCTATTTCCTCTATCGGTGGCCCAAACGGTGTGG
>JAJFGP010000146.1 GCA_021776055.1 Kiloniellaceae bacterium | reverse complement strand
TTGGAGGGGCGGCCCGACCGACCGGCCGGTTAAACTTGTACTCGGAATCACCGATGCCTGCATCACCCCCCACCCTAACCCTCCCCCACAAGGGGGGAGGGGATTCGCAACGTCGCTCAATAACTTCCCCCTCCCCCTTGATGGGGGAGGGCCGGGGTGGGGGTGATTCTTGCTTCAGTGATAGCGCGTGCTAGTTTCGCATCCGGCGCCGATGACGATACTCTCCTTTGCCGCGCTCGCCTATTGAGGAACAAGTTCATGATTCCCAATCAGTTCCCATCGCTAAATTTCGATCTTGGCGAGTCCGCCGACCTGTTGCGCGATTCGGTCTCCAGTTTTGCCTCGGACCAGATCGCGCCGCGCGCCGCCGAGATCGACCGCTCCAACGAGTTCCCGCGGGACCTGTGGCCGAAACTGGGCGAGCTAGGCCTGCACGGCATCACTGTCGAGGAAGAGTTCGGCGGCGCCGGCATGGGCTACCTGGAACACTGCGTGGCCATGGAGGAGGTGAGCCGCGCTTCCGCCTCCGTCGGTCTCAGCTACGGCGCGCACTCGAATCTGTGCGTCAATCAGATCCAGCGCAACGGCACGGAGGCGCAGAAGCGCCGCTATTTGCCCAAGCTGATCTCCGGCGAACACGTGGGCGCCCTGGCCATGAGCGAGCCGGGCGCCGGCTCGGACGTGGTCGGCATGAAGACGCGGGCGGAAAAGAAAGGCGACCGCTACGTCCTGAACGGCAGCAAGATGTGGATCACCAACGGCCCCGACGCCGAGACCCTGGTGGTTTATGCCAAAACCGACCCGCAGGCCGGTGCCCGCGGCATCACCGCTTTCCTGATCGAGAAGGGGATGAAAGGGTTCTCCACCGCCCAGAAGCTGGACAAACTCGGCATGCGTGGCTCGAACACCTGCGAGCTGGTCTTCACCGATTGCGAGGTGCCGGAGGAGAATGTGCTCGGCGCCGTGGGCAAGGGCGTGAAGGTGCTTATGAGCGGCCTCGACTACGAGCGGGTGGTGCTCGCCGCCGGGCCGCTGGGCATCATGCAGGCTTGCATGGATGTGGCCGTGCCCTATGTGCACGAGCGCAAGCAGTTCGGCCAAGCAATTGGCGAATTCCAGCTTATCCAGGGCAAGATGGCGGACATGTATACCACCATGAATGCCGCCAAGGCCTATGTGTATGCCGTCGCCCGCGCCTGCGACCGGGGCGAGACGACGCGCAAGGATTCCGCCGGGGTTATCCTGTACGCCGCCGAGCGGGCCACGTGGATGGCGCTGGAGGCTATTCAAATCCTTGGCGGCAACGGCTATATCAATGACAATTCCACCGGTCGCCTGCTGCGCGACGCCAAGCTCTACGAGATTGGCGCCGGCACCAGCGAAATCCGCCGCTGGCTAATCGGCCGCGAGTTGTTCGAGGAATCGGGTGCATGAGCCAAGATAAAGCGTCACCGTGCTCACCCGTGCTAGACCCGGCCACGCTTGAGCCGCGCCTCGGCTCCAGCTATCCGGAACCCTTTCGCGCAGCCGTGGCGGGGCGGGAGAAGCGAAAGCTGGGCGATGTTTTGGGTCTGAGCAATTTCGGCGTTAACCTGGTGCGCTTGCTGCCTGGTAGCGCGTCGTCGCAGCGGCATTGGCACAGCCACGAGGATGAGTTCGTCTATGTGCTCGATGGCGAAATTACCCTGCTGACCGATGCTGGGGCGCAAGTGCTGAGCGCCGGCATGGTCGCGGGGTTTCCGGCGGGGCGAGCGGATGGGCATCAGCTCGTCAATCGCTCGGACCGGGATGCGCTCTATCTCGAAGTCGGTGACCGTAGCCCCGCTACCGACGAAGTGACTTACCCGGACATCGACATGCGGCTACGCACCGTCAATGGTGAGTACCAATTCCAGCACAAGGACGGCACAGCGTATTGATCCGCCCTGCAGGCAAACTGGAAAGGAACGGTCATGACCACTGAAGATCCAATTGTCATCGTCGGCATGGCGCGTACGCCCATGGGCGGCTTTCAGGGCGAGTTGGCGCCGATGAATGCGCCGCAGTTGGGGTCCGTTGCCATTCGTGGAGCGCTGGAGAGGGCCGGGATCGCGGGCGATCAGGTGGACGAAGTCGTCTACGGCTGCGTTCTGCCGGCGGGCATGGGCCAAGCGCCGGCGCGGCAGGCGTCCTTTGGAGCCGGCATTCCGGAGGCGGTCGGCTGTACCACCGTCAACAAGATGTGCGGGTCGGGCATGAAGGCGACCATGCTGGCGCACGATCTGCTTGCCGCCGGTTCGAACGACGTCACCGTGGCCGGCGGGATGGAAAGCATGAGCAATGCGCCCTACCTGCTGCCCAAGGCGCGCGGCGGCTATCGCATGGGGCATGGCACCGTGCAGGATCACATGTTCACCGACGGCCTGGAGGATGCCTACGACAAAGGCAAACTCATGGGCGCGTACGCCGAGGATACGGCGCAGCATTTCCAATTTACCCGCGAAAGCCAGGATGCCTTCGCTATCCGCTCGTTGAAGCGGGCACAGGCTGCGACGGCAGACGGCACGGCGGCGCGCGAGATCGTGCCGGTTACGGTCAAGACCCGGAAGAGCGAGACGGTCGTCGAAGTAGACGAGCAACCGCGCACCGCGAACCTGGACAAGATTCCGCGCCTGAAGCCGGCCTTCCGCGAGGGCGGCACGGTCACGGCGGCAAATTCCAGTTCGATCTCCGACGGTGCCGCCGCCTTGGTCCTCATGCGCCGGTCGGAGGCGGAGAAGCGGGGCCTCACCCCGCTTGCCGTGATCCGGGGTCATGCCAGCCACGCGCAGGCGCCCGCCTGGTTCACCACCGCCCCCATCGGGGCGGCGCAGAAAGTTCTCGCCAAGGTGGGCTGGGACGCCGGCGACGTGGACCTCTTCGAGGTCAACGAGGCTTTTGCCGTGGTCACCATGGCGGCCATGCGCGAGATGGATTTGCCGGCGGACAAGGTGAACGTACACGGCGGTGCTTGCGCCCTCGGCCATCCGGTCGGGGCCTCGGGCGCGCGCATTTTGATTACGCTGATCAATGCGCTAGAAAAGTACGATCTGCGCAAGGGCGTGGCGGCGATCTGTATCGGCGGTGGTGAAGCAACCGCAATGGCTATCGAGCGACTACACTAACGGGGGGCGTTGCCATGGCATTGGAAATGAGGCCGGCGTGCGAGCGGTGTGCTGCCGATCTGCCGATGGATGGAGAGGCGTTCATCTGCAGCTTCGAGTGTAGCTTCTGCCGGAACTGCGCCATCGAAATGCACCGGCGCTGCCCGAACTGCTCCGGCGAG
>JAJFGP010000145.1 GCA_021776055.1 Kiloniellaceae bacterium | reverse complement strand
TAACCGGCCCCTTGTTGGCCAGAGCGTCGAGACCCTCCAGGTCCGTGCATTGGTGCAAGAAGCCGCGGCCGACAATCTCGCGCAGGAATTCCGATCGGGGGTCGGTCATGAGTTCGAAAGACGCTCGTGTTTGCAGGGTTATGACGGCAAGCAGCGCTTGCCGCGAGGCCGCCGATTTATCACAATCCCCGCCAGTTCACAAACAAACCGCCAGTTCACAAACAACCCGCCGAGATTCATGTCTTCAAATTCACCTCGCTGGGCGCTTGGCTTGATGAGCGGTACGTCGCTCGATGGTATCGACGCCGCCTTGATCCGTAGTGACGGCCGCCAGCAGGTGGAAACCGGGCCGGCGCTGACCGTGTCGTATGACACGGATTTTCGGGCGCGCTTGCGTGGCGTTCTGGGCGGCCGGGGGGCGGTTGCCGAGGTGGGCCGCGAGTTGACGCTGCGCCATGCGCAGGCGGTTCGCGATCTACTGGCACGTGCTGGCATGATGGCCAGTGAAGTCACGGTCGTTGGCTTTCACGGCCATACGGTGCTGCACGAGCCGCAGGCGGGGCGGACGTTGCAGATCGGCGATGGGGCGCTATTGGCGGCGGAGACCGGGATCGATGTGGTTGCCGATTTTCGCAGCAACGACATGGTCGCGGGCGGGCAGGGAGCGCCGTTCGCACCGCTTTATCACGCGGCCAGAGCCACTGGGCTCGACAAGCCCTTGGCGGTGCTCAACCTGGGTGGCGTGGGGAACCTCACGTGGCTGGGGGCCGGTGAGGAGGTGCTGGCCTTCGATACCGGGCCGGGCAATGCCCTGATCGATGATTGGGCCGAGCAGCATACGGGCAGGTCCCAGGACCAGGACGGAGCCATGGCCGGCGCCGGCACACTCGATGACAAGGCATTGGCGGCCCTCATGGCCCACCCGTACTTTCAGGAACCCCCACCCAAGTCCCTGGATCGGGATGCGTTCGATCCGCGGCCGGTTGCGGGCCTGTCCGCTGTTGATGGGGCGGCGACGTTGACCGCGTTTACCGCCGCTTCGGTGGCCGCCGCGATCACGCATTTGCCGGCGCCACCGCGGCGCTGGCTGGTCACCGGTGGCGGCCGGCACAACCCGGTCTTGATGGCGGTCTTGGCGGAAAGGCTGGCGGTTCCGGTCGAGCCGGTGGAGGCGGTCGGCTGGGATGGCGATGCGCTGGAGGCGCAGGCCTTCGCCTACCTGGCTTTGCGTTCCCTGGACGGGCTGCCGTTATCGCTGCCGGGCACCACGGGGGCCAAGCACCCGACCACCGGAGGTGTCTTGCACCGTGCTAGGGTCCGACAGGCTTAGCGGGCGACCGCTTCCGTATCGGTGACCACAGCCTTGGTCAGGTAGTCGTCTAGGACCTTGTCGAGCTCATCCATGCGGTCATGGAAGAAGTGGTTGGCGCCGGCGATCGTCTGGTACTCGATCTCCAGATTTCGCTGACTACGCAACTTGTCCACCAGCTTGCTGACCGATGGAGCGGGTACAATCTCGTCCTGGTCGCCGTGGACGATCAGGCCCGACGACGGGCAGGGCGCCAAGAACGTGAAATCGAAGGCGTTCGCCGGCGGGGCTAAAGAGACAAATCCACTGATTTCCGGTCGCCGCATGAGCAACTGCATGCCGATCCAAGCCCCGAAAGAGAAGCCGGCAATCCAACAGGCGCTGGCACTATGATTGAACGATTGCAGCCAATCGAGCGCCGAGGCGGCGTCCGACAACTCGCCTTCACCCCGGTCATAGCCGCCCTGCGAGCGGCCGACGCCCCGGAAATTGAAGCGTAGAACCGAAAAACCGTGCCGCGCGAAGCCGTGGTACAGGGCGTAGACGACCTTGTTGTTCATGGTCCCGCCGTATTGCGGGTGCGGGTGCAGCATCACGGCAATAGGCGCATTTGGCACCCTGCTATGCTGGTAGCGGCCCTCAAGCCGGCCTTCCGGGCCGTTTATGATCACGTCGGGCATAGAACCGATACTTTCCTTGTCATCCCTGGGTTTTTAGAGGCCCGGGCGTTTGAGGGCCAGGGAATTTAGGGGTTTGTTGCGTATCCCAACATTTTTCGTGGCTAAGAGATTGATATTTATCAGACAGTCCGTCAGGACGTCGCCATGTAATCTTGACCAAATTGGTTGGTTAAACTATATCCTATCACAGGCACCACACTCGATCCGGCGTGCCTAGCACGTAACCGCCAGCCCCAACTCGCTTGCCTGGGTCGCCGCCGGCCGGATCATAGCACGATGGGCGATGTCATGTTCAACACCATCCGTGACGAGATCGACTCCATGATGGCCCGCGACCCAGCGGCCCGCTCCCGTCTTGAAGTGGTGCTCTGCTATCCAGGATTCCAGGCGGTAATGTTCTATCGCCTGGCACATGGCTTGTGGGTGCGGCGTTGGCACCTGCTCGCGCGCATGATTTCGCAGCTTGGCCGTTGGCTGACCGGGATCGAGATCCATCCCGGCGCGGTCGTTGGCCGACGGCTTTTCGTCGACCATGGCATGGGCGTGGTCATCGGTGAATCCAGCGAGATCGGGGACGATGTGACCCTCTATCAGGGGGTAACCCTGGGCGGTGTGGCGCCCAGCGTCGATAGCGACACCCAGCGTTGCGTCAAGCGCCATCCGACTTTGCTGGATGGCGTCATTGTCGGTTCGGGCGCCCAGATCCTGGGGCCGATCACGGTCGGTAAGAACGCGCGTGTTGGCGCGAACGCCGTGGTCGCCAAGGACGTGCCAAGTTGTGCCACTGTCGTTGGTATCCCGGGCCGCGCGGTCCAGTCGCGCAAGCGGGCAGGCGAGGAGGAGCAGCCCAGCTTCCGCGCCTATGGCACGCCTTCGGGCGACGTGCCGGATCCGGTCGCGCGTGCCATCGACGGCCTGCTTGACGAGGTGCAGAGCCTGCGGGCGCGTCTCAACAAGATGGAAGAAGAAGCCGCGCGCCGCGAGACGGACGGCGCCAACGGCGACAGCCAGCGCGGCGCAAAAGCCGCCGCCAAGGAGACGGGTCAAAGCGCCGCCGGCTCGACCACCGGCGAGTGTTAGAGGAAGAGGAGACGGTACAGTGAAACTGAGCACCAAGGGGCGTTATGCGGTCATGGCACTGGTTGATCTGGCGGATCATGGCGACGATAAGCCGACCTCCCTGGCCGACATTGCCGAGCGGCAGGAGATTTCTCTCTCTTATCTAGAGCAACTGTTCGCCAAGCTACGTCGAGGCGGCTTGGTCAAAAGTGTGCGCGGCCCGGGCGGTGGGTATTTGCTGGCACACAAAGCCGAGGAGACGCGGATCGCGGATATCATCCTTGCGGTGGATGAACCCATTAGGGCGACCCGATGTACGCCGGGGCAACCCTTTGGTTGCCGGATCAACAAGAGCCGATGTGTCACCCACGACTTGTGGGAAGAGCTGGGCAATCAAATCTATCTCTATCTGAGCTCGGTAACGGTTGCCGATGTGGTCAACCGCCGCGTTCTCGGGACCAGCGGCGTCATCCAAGGCAGATCGGGCGGTGGCCCGGCCTTCGCCGCGGAATAGCAACGACAACACGGCCACCGCGCCCGCCAAGCGAACAATGACGCGCACCGCATATCTGGACTACAACGCCAGTGCCCCCATACGACCGCAAGCTGCGGCGGCGGTCGCGCATGCTCTAACGCTCGTCGGCAATGCCTCGTCCGTGCACGGCTTTGGCCGGCGTGCCCGGGCCTGTCTGGAGGATGCGCGCGAGGCCGTTGCCACCCTGGTTAAGGCGCCGCCCTCGGCCGTCGTTTTCACGAGCGGTGGCACGGAAGCGAATAACCTGGCCCTGCGCGGTTTGGCGCAAGGCCGCCGTGTATTGGTTTCGGCGGGCGAACACCCCTCGGTACTTGAAGCGGTCGACGGTGCGGCGCAGGTGCCGCTCGGCCTCGACGGCACGATAGACTTGGCGCGGCTAGCAGAGATGCTGGCAGGCGATCCACAGCCGGCGCTGATCTCGGTCATGCTCGCAAACAACGAAACTGGCGTGATTCAGCCATTGGATGCGGTGGTCGCCCTGGCGCGCCAGCACGGGGCGTTGGTGCATTGCGACGCGGTGCAAGCGATGGGCAAGATCGCCGTCGATATGACCGACCTGGGGGTCGATGCCTTGAGCGTTTCGGCGCACAAGATCGGCGGGTCGCAAGGCGTTGGTGCCCTTATCGCCGCTGAGTCGTTGGCCTTGGCACCACCACTGCTGCGGGGCGGCGGACAAGAACGGCGCCGCCGGGCTGGCACCGAAAACCTGCCGGGGATCGCCGGTTTTGGCGCCGCTGCCGCGCTTGCCGCGACGGAATTGGATGATGCCCCCCGCATCGCCTCCTTGCGCGACGATCTTGAGCAGCGCTTGCGCGGGCTGGCGCCGGAGGTTTCGGTCATCGGTGGCAAGGCGCCGCGCTTACCCAATACAAGCTGCGTCGCGGTCCCTGGCCTGACGGCGGAAACGTTGGTCATGGGCCTAGATCTTGCCGGCGTGGCGGTTAGCGCCGGCTCTGCCTGCTCGTCCGGCAAGGTGGCGCCCTCGCACGTGCTGCGCGCCATGGGTTTGGGCGAGGCCGAGGCGGCGGCGGCCATCCGGATCAGCCTCGGTTGGGCCAGTGCGCCTGCTGATGTGGATCATTTTATTGAGGCTTGGGGCGAGATATATACGCGGTGTTGTGCCGCGCGGCGCCTGCAAAACCCGGCAGCGTAAAGATCGATGATAAATACACTACGACCGATCTATCTGGACTACCAGGCGAGCACACCGTGCGACCCGCGCGTGATCGAAACCATGCTGCCGTTCTTCGGCGAGCGCTTCGGTAACCCGCACAGCGTAAATCACCGCCAGGGCCGGGAGGCCGAGGCCGCCGTCGAGCATGCCCGCGGGCAAGTGGCCGAACTGATTGGCGCCGAGGCGCGCGAGATCGTCTTCACGTCCGGCGCGACCGAGGCCAACAACCTGGCGGTAAAAGGGGCCGCGCGTTTTCTCAAGGAACGCCGCCCGCACGTCATATCGTGTGTAACCGAGCACAAGTGCGTGCTGGAAAGCGTCCGCCGCCTGGAGAAAGAAGGAGTGCGCGTCACCTGGCTGCCGGTGGGCAGCAACGGCCTGATCGATCTGAACGACTTGGCCGCGGCCCTGGATGAGGAGACCGCTCTGGTTTCGATCATGGCGGTCAACAACGAGATCGGGTCCATACAGCCGATCGCCGAGATCGGCGCGCTGTGCCGGGAATACGGCGCGTTGTTCCACACGGACGCCGCGCAGGCGGCCGGCAAGATTCCGCTCGATGTGGAGGCGATGAAGATCGACCTGCTCAGCATTTCCAGTCACAAGATGTATGGGCCCATGGGCGTCGGGGTCTTGTATGTGCGCCGCCGGCCGCGCGTGCGCCTGGAACCGCTTTTCGACGGTGGCGGGCAGGAGCGGGGCATACGTTCCGGCACGCTGCCGGGCCCGCTGTGTGTCGGCCTGGGCGCGGCCTGCGAGATCGCTCAGGGCGAGATGACGGCGGAGGCGGCGCGGCTGACGGGCCTGCGCGACCGTCTGCTCAATACGTTACAAGCGCGACTGACCGGCATTTCCGTGAATGGCGCGACCGATCGGCGCATTCCCGGCAATCTGAATCTCAGTTTCGCCGGGGTCGAGGCGGAAACCTTGATGCACGCGATGCCGGGTCTGTCGGTCTCCACCGGTTCGGCATGCACGTCCGCGTCTGTCGAGCCATCATACGTGCTGCGAGCGCTGGGCTTGTCCGATGCGGCGGCGCGGGCCAGCATACGCATCGGCCTTGGCCGCCCGACCACCGAGTCCGAAATCGATACCGCGGTGGAGATCATCGTCGCGGCCGTTTCACACCAGCGCGCGGGGGCCACGGTCGTCGCGCAATAATCCGCTTAACAAATTATACCAAGGGACGCGGCCGGAGAGATGCCGAACCGCCGATAAGGGAGCCTGGTGCCGATGCCGAAGATGGTGTTCATCGAAAAAGACGGAAACCGCAAAGAAGTGGACGCGCCCCTGGGTCTGTCGGTGCTGGAGATCGCGCACCGCAACGACATCGACATCGAAGGAGCCTGTGAAGGGTCGTTGGCCTGCTCCACGTGCCACGTCGTTGTCGACCCGGAATGGTACGGCAAGCTGAAAGAGCCCAGCGATGACGAGGACGACATGCTCGACCTCGCCTTCGGGTTGGCTAAGACCTCACGGCTAGGCTGTCAGATCGTGATCACCGAAGAACTTGACGGCCTAACGGTCAACCTGCCCTCGGAAACGCGCAACATGCTGCTCGAATAAGCACCGAATGGGGGCCGAATAGGGTCCGAATAGGGTCCGAATAGGGGTGCTTTCGCCGGCCGCTAGGGCGCCGACGCCTCGCCGGCGATCTTGGCGAAGATGCCGTCCAGTTCCGCCGCCATCTCCTTCAACTTGTCGCCGCCGTCCGTGTAGGGGGCGAAAACCGCCGATGGCTTTTTGTAACTGAGCGTCGCCGTGCCGTCGGCGTTCTCCGTGATATAGAGGCGGATTGGTGCCTCGATGCCGGCGGGCACGCTGGCCGCGAGCATACGAATAGCGAAATCCGGCCGGTAGACGCCAATGACCATGTTACCCGCGATGGTCTTACCCATTTTAGCGGCCCCTTTCGTGGCGCTCGCCCGGGTGACCAGGCCCATTTTGTTGGCCTTGACCGCGGCATCCACCCGCTTGATCAGATCGCCGTAGCTGTGTGCCGTTTTGTGGACCGACCAGCCCGACAGGCTGTCCCAACCGCCAGCAATGGACAGGTTCGTTTGGGCCACGAGGACGAAAAGGCCTAGGGTCAGTGCGCTGAGAATGCGTGTCACGAGGGTACCTCCCGGAAATATGGTTGCACGATGGGGCAAGTTTAACGCGCCCGCCCGTCCGGCCAAGAACAAATCCGCGTGAGGGATTTAACGGCCTTGGGGAATCGCCTAAGTTCAGACGTTCTAACCGTGGCTTGGGAAAAGACATTCATGAGCAAAGATAAACTAACCATCCGGTCTGTGCAGGCGCGGCCGGTCAATGTTCCCATGGCTCGGCCGCTGCAGACCAGCGGTGGCGCGGTCGCCACGGCGCCGTTGGTCCTGATCGACCTCACGACGGAAGAGGGGCCGGTCGGCCGATCCTATATCTTCTGCTACACACCGATCGCCTTGGCGCCGATCGCGCGTCTGGTTGAAAACCTGAGCGATGTGCTCAAGGGCGATGCCCTGGCGCCCCTGGCCATTGAGGACAAGTTACAGCGCACTTTCCGGCTGCTCGGCTATCAGGGTTTTGCCAGCATGGCGCTTGCCGGTATCGATATGGCCGCATGGGATGCCCTAGGTCAGGCGGCGGGATTGCCCCTGGTCCGTCTGCTCGGCGGCGCACCGCGGCCGATTCCTGCATACAACAGCAAGGGCCTGGGCATCATCGGTGCCGACAAGGCGGGCGCCGAGGCTAGCGAGTTGCTGGCCGAAGGATTTCGCGCCGTGAAGGTCCGCCTGGGCTATCCGGATGTGGCGACCGACGTGGCGGTCGTTCGGGCGGTGCGCCGAGCGGTGGGTGAGGGCACGCCGGTCATGTCCGACTACAACCAATCTCTTTCGGTGGCCGAAGCGCAACAGCGCCTGCGCTACCTGGACGGGGAGGGGCTATATTGGGTCGAGGAGCCGACCCGTTTCGACGACTATGCCGGTCACGCAGCCATTCGTGGCAAAGCGGGTACGCCGATCCAATTGGGCGAGAACTGCTGGGGGCCGCATGACATGGCCAAGGCGCTGGAGGCCGGTGCCTGCGACTATTTCATGATCGACGCGATGAAGATCGGCGGCATTACCGGCTGGCAGCGCGCCGCCGCCCTGGCCGAGCCACGCGGCATTCCCGTCTCGTGCCATCTGTTTCCCGAGGTCAGCGCGCATCTTCTCGCCGTCACGCCGACCGCCCATTGGCTGGAATACGTGGACTGGGCGAACCCGATTCTGCAGCAACCGCTGGCCATCAAGGACGGCAGCGCCGTCATTCCGGATCGGCCGGGGGTCGGCCTGGCGTGGGACGAGGCGGTGGTAGCTAAATACCTGGTCTAACCGGTACTTGCGCAGGCCGTGCCAGGGCTTATATTCGGCGCCATGAACAGCCTCGGTTTCGATAAAGCACCCGCCGATACCCGGGTCGTCGTCGCCATGTCCGGTGGTGTCGACAGTTCCGTGGTCGCCGCTCTACTGGCGGGCGAGGGTTATGATGTCGTTGGCGTTACCCTGCAGCTTTACGACCATGGGGCCGCCGTGGGTCGCAAGGGGGCCTGTTGCGCTGGCCAGGATATCCACGACGCCCGGCGTATCACCGACAGCCTTGGCGTACCGCATTATGTGCTGGACTACGAGGCGCGCTTTCGCGCCGAGGTGATCGACGATTTTGCTGATTCTTATGTGAGGGGCGAGACGCCGATCCCCTGCATCCGGTGCAACCAGAGGGTCAAGTTCCGTGACCTTATGGAGACGGCTCGCGAGCTGGGCGCCGATGCGCTGGCCACCGGCCACTATGCCCGCCGGATCGAGGGGCCGATGGGCCCGGAGTTGCATCAGGCCGGCGACACCGGGCGTGATCAAAGCTATTTCCTGTTCGCCACGACGCCCGAGCAGTTGGCCTACTTGCGTTTTCCTTTGGGCGGCCAGGCAAAGGCCGAAACCCGGGCGTTGGCCCACCGCCTGGGCCTAACCGTCGCCGACAAGGCGGACAGCCAGGATATCTGCTTCGTGCCCAATGGCTCCTATGCACGAGTGGTCGAGCGGTTGCGCCCCGGCGCCGCCGAACCGGGAGATATTGTGCACGTGGATGGCCGCGTCCTCGGCCGTCACGACGGAGTTATCGGCTACACGGTCGGGCAGCGCCGTGGTCTAGGTGTGGGTGGCAACGCCGAACCTCTCTTTGTGGTCGGCCTGAACGCGGCGGAGCGGCGGGTGGTCGTCGGGCCGCGCACTGCCCTGGCGCGCGATCGGGCGGTGCTCAGCGAGGTGAACTGGTTGACGCCGGCCCAAGACCAGGGGCAGGGGTATGGCCATAGGGTAACGGTCAAGCTACGCTCCAGCCAAGCAGCGGTGCCAGCCACCGTTCGGCCACTGCCTGGCAGCAGCGGCGAGGTTTTCCTTGATATCCCGCAGACCGGCGTCGCGCCCGGTCAGGCGGCGGTCTTCTACGACGGCACCCGGGTCGTTGGTGGTGGCTGGATCCGGGAAACAACCCTGCGCCAGGTTGAGCAGGAGCAACTACGGCAACCAGCGGTCTCGGCGCCAGCTTGACAGGGGCGGAGGCCAGCCCTATACGGCTAAACTCGGCGCGCCCAATCTGCACAAATAACGCCGGACACCCTGTGGCGGGGTAGCTCAGCTGGTTAGAGCAGCGGAATCATAATCCATGTGTCAAGGCCAGGAACGGAGACTGTGGCGGGGTAGCTCAGCTGGTTAGAGCAGCGGAATCATAATCCGCGTGTCGGGGGTTCGAGTCCCTCTCCCGCTACCAA
>JAJFGP010000144.1 GCA_021776055.1 Kiloniellaceae bacterium | reverse complement strand
GCCGCCCGCGCCGAGGGTGTCACGGTGGACCAGGTTATCGGCCGACTGTGCGAGCCCTTCGCCTAGTACCAAGGATTGATGGCCACGAATTCACCTCCCCTTCGGCAACGCGCGGAACAGCTCGCCGCGACGTTGCCGCCGCTTCTCGTTGCCGCCGAGCGTGTTGCCGCCACCGTGGCGCAGGGCGTGCACGGCCGCCGGCGGGTGGGACAGGGCGAGACATTCTGGCAGTTCCGCGAATACGACTATGGCGACCAACCGCAATCGATCGACTGGCGGCAGTCGGCCAAATCCGACCGTGTGTTTGTACGCGAGATGGAGTGGGAGGCCGCGCAGTCGGTGTGGCTCTGGCGCGATACCTCGGCCTCCATGGCTTGGCGCTCCGCCGATCGGTATCCGCTTAAGCGTGAGCGCGCCGATCTTCTGACCCTGGCGCTGGCCGCCATGCTTTTGCGCAGCGGCGAGCGGGTTGCCCTGCTCGGCTCCGGGGTTAGCCCAAGCAGCGGCCGCACGGCCCTGACCCGCTTGGCGACGGCCATCGAACGGCAAGACGAGGACAGCGCCGGATTGCCGGCCGTCCGCCCCCTGCCCCGCAACGCCCAGGTGATCTTGATGGGCGACTTCCTGGCCCCCCTGGACGCGGTCGATGGGATCGTTCGCGGCTTTGCGGAGGCCGGCATCAAGGGCTTTCTGCTGCAAATTCTCGACCCGGCGGAAGAGACGTTGCCCTACGACGGGCGGGTGCGATTCGACGGCACCGAGGGTGAGGAATCCTGGCTGCTCTCACGGGTCGAGTCGGTGCGCCGCGACTACGCGGCACGGCTACAGGTACACCGGGACGGCCTGCGAGCCATCGCCCGAACCGCGAACTGGACTTTCACCAGCCATCACACCGATCAACCGGCGCAGGCAGCGCTATTGGCACTCTACGCCGCCCTAACACATAGAAGTCGTCGCTAGTGCCAAGCTTCACCGCCTTTGCCTTCACCCAACCCTGGCTGCTCCTGGCCCTGGCCGGCTTGCCGGTGCTTTGGCTGTTGTTGCGCGTCACACCGCCGGCACCGCGGGCTCTGCGGTTTCCGGCGATCGCGTTTTTATTCGGTCTGCATCCACCCGATGAGACGCCGGCGCGGACGCCGCTCTGGCTGATCATCCTGCGCATGGTTATTGCGGCGCTGATCATCGTCGGCTTGGCCCGCCCGGTGTTCAACCCGACCGCGGATCTTTCCGGCAGTGGACCTTTGGTGCTGGTGATCGACGACGGCTGGGCCGCCGCCCGGCATTGGGCCGAACGCGAGGCGGTTCTCGATGGCCTGTTGGTGCAAGCGCAGCGCGAAGGGCGCTCGGTCATTCTGCTCCCCACCGCGCCGGATGCCCAGGGTCAGCCGGCGGCCGCGAGCAATCTGCTCCCGGCGGCCGAGGCCCGCCGCCTGGCGCGCGGATTGCAGCCGAAACCGTGGCCGGTCGACCGCGCCGCCGCTCTGGCGGCGGTGGATCGTTTGGCGGTCTCCGGTTCGGCACACGTAGTCTGGTTGTCCGACGGCCTGGACGACGGAAACGCCACGGCGCTGGCGGACAAGCTGCAGCGTCTTGGCCGCCTTGACCTGCTCGACGATGGTGCCGACGGGGGCGCTGGCGGGTTGGCGCGCCTGCTTTTGCCCCCGGAGAGCGATGGCACCAGCTTGATCGCGCGGCTGCGCCGCCCTGGCCGCGACGGTATCGACGTGGCGGTCATCTCGGCGAGCGGCGAAGACGGTGCGCTGATCGCCCGCGCGCCCCTCAGCTTCGCGCCTGGGGAGGACATTGCGACCGTCCGTATCGACCTGCCGATCGAGTTGCGCAACCGCATCGCCCGTCTGTCGGTGGAGGGCGAGGCCAGCGCCGGCGCGGTTGTGCTGCTGGACGAGCGCTGGCGCCGGCGGCCGGTCGGGCTTATCGCCGCCGGCCCGTTGGAAGACGCTCAGCCCTTGCTCAGCGAGCTCTACTATCTGCAGCGCGCCCTCGAACCCTTCACGGAGTTGCGCCGTGGCGCCGTCGATACATTGTTGCAGCGCGAGTTGGCCATCCTCGTGCTCCCCGACGCGGCACCGTTGAGCGAGCAGGACCATGCGCGGGTACGCGCCTGGGTCGAACGCGGTGGCTTGCTGCTGCGCTTCGCCGGTCCACGCCTGGCCGAAGCTGAGGCACAGCCGACCGACGACGATCCGCTGTTGCCGGTCCGCCTGCGTGGTGGCGGGCGTAGCCTTAGCGGTGTGCTGACCTGGGATGAGCCGGCGCGGCTGGCGCCGTTTCCGGACAACCGCCCGTTGGCCGGCCTGGACCTGTCCGAGGATGTGCTTATCCAGCGCCAGGTGCTGGCCGAGCCGGCCTTCGACTTGGGCGAGAAAACCTGGGCGCGCCTAAGCGACGGCACGCCGCTGGTCACCGCGGCGCAACGCGGCGAGGGGTGGGTCGTACTGGTTCACACCACGGCCAACAACGACTGGTCGAACCTGCCGCTTTCCGGCCTGTTCGTCGATATGCTGCGCCGTATCGTCGCCGTCAGCCAAGGTGTGGCGACCGATGGCCAGACCGAGACCGCGCTGCCACCGATCGAAATCTTGGATGGGTTTGGCCGCCTCGGCGCGCCGGCACCGACCACATTGGCCCTGGACGATGCCACGCGCGAGGCCGGCCTTGTGACCCCCCGGCATCCGCCCGGCTATTACGGGGCGGCGGGCGTGCGGCGGGCGCATAATTTGGCATCGGCGAACCCTGCCCTTACCCCCCTGGGGAGTCTACCGGCCGGCGTGAACCGGGCAACCTACAGCCGGGAGCGCGAAACCGATCTCAAACCGTGGCTGTTATCGGCGGCCTTGCTGTTGCTCCTGTTCGATCTGGGTATCGCCCTGGTCATGCGCGGGCTGCTTAGCCGCGTGGCTTGGCGCGGCGCCGCGGTGGTGTTGCTCCTTGCAACACTGCCTCTTCCCAAGGCTTGGGCACAGACCGGCGACGAGGTCCGCGCCCTCGAAGCGACCTTGCAAACCCACCTGGCCTACGTGGTTACCGGTGTACCCGCCGTGGACGAGATCAGCCGCGCCGGTCTGGACGGACTGACTCGCGTTCTGCAACAGCGCACCTCGGTGGAAGCGGGGCGGCCGTTGCCGATCGATCTGACGCGCGACGAGTTGGCGTTTTTTCCCCTGCTGTATTGGCCGGTCACCCCCGAACAGCGGGATTTGAGCGAGATCGCGGCCCGCAATGTGAATACCTTCCTGCGCAGTGGCGGCACCATTCTTTTCGATCTGCGCGAGCCAGGGGTCGGAACCCAGGTCCTCGGCCGGACGACTCGCGCCGGTCAATCGTTACAGCGTTTGACCCGTGATCTGGAGATCCCGCCGTTGGCTCCTGTGCCGCCCGGCCATGTGCTCACCAAGGCATTTTATTTGATGCAGGACTTCCCCGGCCGTTTCACCGACGGGGCGCTGTGGCTGGACGCGGCGGAGACGCAGATTAACGACGGCGTCGCCTCGGTGTTGATCGGCAGTAACGATTGGGCCGGCGCCTGGGCGGCCAACGAGTTCGGCCAGTTTCTCCTGCCCGTGATTCCCGGCGGCGAGCGGCAGCGTGAAATGGCCTACCGCTTTGGCGTCAACCTGGCGATGTACGCCATGACCGGCAACTACAAGGCGGATCAGGTGCACGTGCCGTTTATTCTGGAACGGCTGGGCCAATGACCGGCGCCTTCAGCATCGATTGGGCGCCGCTGATTCCGTGGGCCGTGCTCGCCACGTTGGCCGTGGCCGCCGTACCGGTGGTCGGCTTCGCCGCCTGGCGCCGGGCGCGCGGGGCCTGGTGGCGGGCGTTGACCGTCGGCGCCCTGCTTCTCGCCCTGGCCAATCCCGCGCTGGTGGAAGAGCAACGCGACCCGCTGGACGATGTGGCCTTGGTCGTGGTCGACGAAAGCCCGAGCCAGGGGATCGATCCGCGCGGCGCCCAGACCGAGGCCGCGGTCGAGCAAATCGTGCGCGACCTTGGCGCGCTGCCGCATACGGAGGTGCGCGTGGTGCGCGCCGGGGCCGACGCCTTGGCGCTGGACAAGGACGGCACGCGATTGTTCACCGCCCTGCGCGAAGCGATGGCCAAAATCCCAAGGCAGCGCATCGCCGGTGTCGTCATGATCAGCGACGGGCAAGTGCACGATGTGCCCAAGAGCCTCGAAGCCCTCGGCCTCGAGGCGCCGCTGCATCTCCTCCTGACCGGCGCCGAGGACGAGGGCGACCGGCGCCTGACCATCGCTCAGGCCCCCAACTTCGGTATCGTCGGGAAGCCGCTATCGCTGACACTGACCGTCGAGGATCTGCCGGCGGCCGCCGGGCCGCGCCTGGCCCGCGTGATCGTGCGCCGCGACGGTGCCGCCGAACAGATTCTGCAAGTGCCGGTGGGGGTGGAGCAGACCGTTGAATTCGACCTCGATCATCGCGGACCGAACGTGCTCGACATCGAGGTCGAAGCTGGTCCGCGCGAGTTGAGCCTGGCCAACAACCGCGCGGCGGTGGTGGTCAACGGTGTACGCGACCGGCTGCGTGTCCTGCTCGTCTCCGGCGAGCCGCACGCGGGCGAGCGCGCCTGGCGCAACATTCTGAAATCCGACCCCTCCGTCGATCTGGTGCATTTCACGATTCTGCGCCCGCCGGAAAAACAGGACGGCACGCCGATCCGCGAGCTGTCGCTCATTGCCTTTCCGACGCGCGAGCTGTTCGAGGTCAAGCTCGACGACTTCGATCTGATCATCTTCGACCGCTACCGCCGCCGCGGCGTCCTGCCCAGCATCTACCTGGACAACATCGCCGCCTATGTAGAGAACGGCGGTGCCCTGCTGGAGGCCGTCGGACCGACATTCGCGACCCCGTTGTCCCTGTATCGCACACCCCTTGGCCGAGTTTTGCCGGGTGAACCGACGGGCAATATCTTCGAGCGTGGCTTCCGCCCCCGGGTCACCGAATTAGGCCAACGTCATCCGGTCAGCGCCGCCTTAAGCGGCGCGGCAACCGGCACGAACGAACCCACCTGGGGTCGCTGGTTCCGCCAGGTGGATGTCGATCCACGCGGCGGCGCGGTTATCATGAACGGGATCGAGGGACGTCCGCTGCTTATTCTCGACCGGGTCGGCGAGGGCCGCGTGGCGCAGTTGCTGAGCGATCATATGTGGCTTTGGTCGCGCGGCTTCGAAGGCGGCGGTCCGCAAGCCGAGCTATTGCGCCGGGTGGCGCATTGGCTGATGCGCGAGCCAGATCTAGAAGAGGAAGACCTGCGTGCTACGGTGAGCGGGGCTAGCTTGGAGATCGTCCGCCGCTCGCTCTCGCCGCGGCAGCCGCAGATCGAGGTAACGGCACCGTCGGGTGAACAACGCCAAATCACCTTGGAACCCGGCGCCGGTGGCCGGGCGAGTGCCACTATTCCAGCTACCGAGACCGGTCTTTACCGGATCAGCGACGGCGAGCGCTCGGCGATGGCCGCGGCCGGGCCGCTGAACCCGCGCGAGTTCCAGGATATGCGCGCCAGTGCGGCACCCCTGGCCGGCTTGCTTGAGGCCAGTGGTGGGGCCGTCGTCCGCCTGGCCAATAACGCCGCTCCCGACGTGCGCAAAGTTAAACCCAGCCGGGACCGCCACGGCCGCGGCTGGATCGGCGTTACCGCCAACGGCGCCTATGTCGTCAGCGGCGTCAGCCAGGCGCCCCTGTTGCCAACGCCGCTTCTGCTTCTGCTGATTTTAGGCGCCGGCTTGTACGCCTGGTACCGCGAAGGGCGCTAGCGGATTGACTTCGGCGTTCGATACCCTCTCCCCAACGTGGGAGAGGGTGGCGCGCGCAGCGCGCCGGGTGAGGGGGCGGTCGCCGTCAAGCGGCCTGAGAACATGAGTCTCCTGACGCGCGGACGCGCGTCCCCCCCCCCAAACCCACCCCCACCAAGGGGGGAGGGACTTTTTATTTCAATTAATCCACTAAAACTCTATCCGGCCGCCTCTTTTTTTGGAGGCCGTCTGCACGCCCGACGAGCCCTGAAACCGCCTGTAGGGCGCCCGGTACAAGTTCCAGAACCTGAAACCTGGGCGCATCGACCGGCCCCGGCAAGCGCAAGCCTGCCGCTTCGGCACTGGCGAAACCGAAGGGTTGATAGTAGGTGGGCTCGCCGACAACAACGCAGATACGCTCGCCCAATGCCTGCGCGGTATCCAGGCCATGGCGCACCAAGGCACGACCGATGCCGGCACCTTGCAACGCCGGCTCCACGGCCAGGGGCCCGAGCAAAATGGCGCCGGCCGCGCCAATCCGGATCGGCCAAAAACGAAGCGATGCCAAAAGCTCGTCCGCCGCGCCGATGGCGGAAAAAGCCAGGCCGGGAACCGGCGCCAATCCTTCACGCAAGGAATAGACGGTCTTGTTGCGCCGGTCGGCGCCGAAGGTCCGGTCGAGAAGGGGATCGAGGAGGGCGGCATCCTGCGGCCGCTCGGCAACAATATGATAGGTCATGGTCTCTCGGGTCATGCTCTAGTTACGACAAAGGCGGTTGGCCGGGTGACCGGCACCAGGCTCTGTCGTCCACGAGTCCGCTTTGTAGGGTGAGACGATCCGGCCATAGGGTCTCGGAAAAGACACCGGATCGGGCGGCAGCAAGAACGGCCGAAAGAGCCCGCTTACGCGCAGGATGCGCGCGTGGCGATTCGTCGTCGTCGCAGTCCGCTAAACTTGGGCATCGCCCGCCGTCCCTATTACCGGGACCAGAACACCGCTGGCCCCCGAGAAACCAACCTCCGCATATCACAGGTCAGGTTTGCAAGCTAGTGTTTTCGTGGGATGAATCACAGATTCAGGTCGCGATCCCAGTACGGCACATCGCCACCGAACTGCTCGACCAGGAAATCGATGAAGACGCGAACCTTGGGCGATAGGTTACGGCTGGCGGGGTAGATGGCGTTGATCACCGGCTCGAACGGATCGATCCAATCCGGCAGCAGGCGTATCAAGCGCCCGTCCCGCAGGGCGTCGCCGCAGATGAAGCTGGGCAGGCGCGCGATGCCGAACCCGGCTAGCGCCGCGGCCAGCACCGACTCGCCGCTATTGGCCCGCAGCCGACCACTCACGCGTAGCTCCCGCCGGCCATTTGGGCCGTCAAAGCGCCATTTTCCACCCGAGGTTTGGTAACTGTAGAGCAGGCATTCGTGAGTACTAAGGTCTTCCGCGGTCTGCGGCATACCATGCGCCGCCAGATATTCCGGTGCCGCGCACAGGACGCTCCGACTTGGCGCTAGGCGGCGGGCAATCAAGCTAGAATCCTTTAGATGAGCGATGCGGACGCCCACGTCGAAGCCCTCCTCCACCAGATCGACGAAACGGTCGTTGAGCACCAGATCGATGGTCAACTCCGGACAGCGGCCGAGCAGTAGCGGCAAGACCGGGCTGATGTGGCGCAGCCCGAAGGACATGGGGGCGCCCACACTTAACCGGCCGCGCGGCGCCGCGGCCAAGTGGGTTACCGCGGATTCCGCCGCCGCCGCCTCGGCCACCACCCGCTGGCAGCCTTGATAGAACGTCTGCCCGGCCTCGGTCAGGGATAGGCGCCGGGTCGTCCGGTTAAGCAGTCGGACACCCAACTCGTCCTCCAGGCGGCTGATTTGCTTCGAGACAGATGATTTAGCCACGCCCAACTCGCGCGCCGCCCCGGAAAAGCTTTCGGCCTCCACTACTTGGGCGAAAACCGCCATGGCATCCAAGCGAGTCATCGTTTCCTATATTGTTTCTTAATAGAAACAATCAATTCACCAATCTGCATATTATATCATTTTAATCAACACACCATCTTTTCCTATGTAATCAGCGGGCCTCACGGCGCGACAAAACCACGGGAAGGGGAAACGAGACATGGCCAAGGTTCTAGTTCTCTATTACAGCAGCTACGGTCACATCGAGACCATGGCCGGCGCGGTTGCCGACGGCGCCAAGCAGGTCGCCGGCACGGACGTCACCGTCAAACGGGTGCCCGAGCTGGTACCCGACGACGTAGCCAAGAATGCCGGGATGAAAGTGGACCAACCGGCAGCGGTTGCCACCCCGGCGGAACTAGCGGACTACGATGCCATCATTTTTGGCACGCCGACCCGCTTCGGCAACATGGCGGCGCAAATGCGGAACTTCTTGGATCAAACCGGCGGCCTCTGGGCCAAGGGCGCCTTGATTGGCAAGGTGGGCAGCGTCTTCGCCTCCACCGCCACCCAGCACGGCGGTCAGGAGACAACCATCACCTCGTTCCATACCACTCTCCTGCACCACGGCATGGTCATTGCCGGCGTCCCCTATTCCTGCCCCGAATTAAGCGAGATGGGCGAGATCAGCGGCGGCACGCCCTATGGCGCGACTACCCTGGCCAACGCGGACGGCAGCCGGCAACCTTCCGAGAACGAACTGGCCATCGCCCGATTCCAGGGCGAACATGTGGCCCGCATCGCCGGCAAACTGGCGCGGCAATAAGCTGTCGACACCAAACAGGAGATCAAAATGATTGACGTCAGACCCTTCGGGGATCTCGGGCGGTTCGACAACGACTGGCTGGCCGCCCGCTATCACTTCAGCTTCGCGGGCTACCATGACCCGGCGCGTGACGGCATCGGCCCGTTGCTGGTTTGGAACGACGATACGATCGAGCCGGGGCGTGGCTTCGACCGGCACGGCCACCGGGATATGGAGATCATCACCTACGTGCGCAGCGGCGCCATTTCCCATGAAGACCACCTGGGTAACCGCGGCCGCACGGAAGCTGGTGACGTACAGGTGATGTCGGCGGGTCAGGGCATTCAGCATGCCGAGTTCAACATGGAAGCCGAGCAGGCCCTGATCTTCCAGATCTGGATCACACCTTCCGAGAAGAACCTGACACCACGGTGGGAGCAGCGGCGCTTTCCCAAGGCGGAGCGGGATGGGCAGTTAGTCCCCCTGGCGTCCGGCCGGGCCGGAGACGAGTCGGCCCTACCCATCCACCAAGATGCCGCCGTTCTCGGCGCGACGTTGCTGGCCGGTCAAAGCGTCGAACATCGCTTGCAGCCCGGCCGAACCGCGTATCTGGTGCCGGCACTGGGCCAACTGACGGTCAACGGCCGCGAGGTAAATGCCCGTGATGGTGCCGTTATCACCGACGAAGACACGATCCAGATCAAGGCCGTCGAAGACTCCGAGGTTCTGCTCGCCGATCTACCCTAGGCCCGGTACACTGCCACCGGTTTCCACCGTCAAGGACCGGTATCGATGCGTCTGCGCACCCTGGCCGGGTTGCTGTGCCTACTCGCCACGTTATCCGTTCCACAGTTCGGGGCGGCCGAAACGGGGCAGGCGGAACGCGAATTCGCCGACGCCGTTGCCGATTGGAATACCACGCTCGAGCAGGTGACCAAGGACCTCGCCGCCCCGGTCCTGACCACATACCATGCCGAGCGGTTCAAAGCGCAGCTTGCGGAAGTCCTTGCCTCGGCCCGGCAGGTCAAAGACGAGGCATCAACCCAGATCAAGCCGCTACGCGCCGAGCTGGGTACCCTTGGCCCGCCGCCAGAACCTGACCAGCCGCCCGAGCAGTCCGGCATTGCCGCCCAGCGCGGAAGAATCGGCGTGGCCATTGCCACCCTGCAGGCGCGTGTCACGCAGGCAGAGCTAGCAATTGCGCGCGCCAACGACCTATCCCAGACCATTGCCGCGCGTAGCCTGCAGCGCACAATCGAGAAACTGCTGACGGCCTACCCGATTCCCGTGGCCCCGCGGACTATCCAGTCCGCGGTTCCTGAGTTCCTCAGCGACCTTGCTCTGCTGGCGCAGTCACCGTTCAAATGGTGGCAGGGCCTTTCCGACGACCAGCGCGAGCGCGCCGTCCTCTATCGCTTCGCGATCGTCGTTGTTCTCGCCATCGGTATCGGCTGGGCAGTTCGCCGGGCCCTGCTGCATTGGTTTGGGCGAGATACCACCATCGAACAGCCGACCTATGCGCGCCGCCTGACCGGCGCCATTGCCGCCGCCCTCGCCTATGGCATCGTGCCATCGCTGATCCTGGGGGGCTTTCTCTACCGGGCTCTCGACGAAGACAGCGTCATCACCGGGCTGTTCTCCGATGTCTTCGTTGCAGCCTGCGTCGTTGCGATCATGTTCATCCTGGCCTGGGCCTTGCCGCGCGCCGTGCTGGCGCCGGATATACCCGCTTGGCGTCTTCTATCGGTTACGCCGGAACACGCACGGACCATCAGCCGGCGCATCGCCTTCCTGGCCGCCGTGTTCGGTATCGACCTCTTCTTCGACATCGCCAGCCGCAGCCTGGTGATCTCAGACGAACTGATCGCCGTCTACACCCTGGTGGTCAATGCCCTTGAAGCCGTCGGTGTGCTGGCTTTGACGCGAGGTCATTTGTGGGTCACCGACGACCGAACAGCGGACGCGGAAAGCGAGGAAAATAGGACGGCCGAAAACGCGCGCGCCGCACGCTTCTGGACCATCTTGCGGCGCTTGGTCGGTTTGATCGCCATCGCCGTGATCGTCACCGCGTTGATCGGCTACGCCAACCTCAGCCGATACTTGTCCCAGAATCTGGTGGTCAGTGGCATGATGGTCGGCGCACTTGTCCTGGTCCGCGGCCTCTGCCGTGAGCTGGTCGGTATGGCGCTGCGCTCGCACCTGTTGCGCCTCGGCCTCAGAATTCCGCATCGCACCCGCAACCGCATCAAGTTCTGGCTGCGCGCCCTGCTGAACCTGGGGATTTATGTCAGCGGCCTGCTGTTGGCTCTTGTGATTTGGGGTGTGCCGCTCAGCGAGGTGTGGAGCTGGACCGGCACGGTCCTGCGCGGCTTTACCGTCGGGAACGTCACGATCTCGATCGCCGATATTGCCGTCGCCTTGTTGATCTTCCTGGCAGTCACCGCCTTGACGCGCGCCTTCCAGCGCGCGCTGGCCGATCGAATCTTCCCGCAAACCGGCCTGGATGCCGGCGTACGCAACTCGCTGTCATCTGGGCTCGGCTACGTTGGCATTGCCATCGCGGCGGCGCTGGCGGTCTCGGCACTGGGTTTGGATCTGGCGAACATAGCCTTGATCGCCGGTGCCCTGTCGGTCGGTATCGGCTTCGGGCTGCAAAACATCGTCAACAACTTTGTCTCCGGCCTGATCCTGCTGATCGAACGGCCGATCAAGGTGGGCGATTGGATCAACGTCGGCGGCCATGAAGGGCACGTAAAGCAGATCAACGTACGGGCAACCGAGATAGAGACCTTTCAGCGCGCCTCGGTGATCGTGCCGAACAGCGAGCTTCTCTCCACGGCGGTGATCAACTGGACCCACAAGGACAGCTACGGCCGAGCCGAAGTGTCGGTGGGAGTGGCCTACGGTTCGGACGTGGATAAAGTTGTCGAGATTCTGCGGGCCTGCCTGGATGCCAACGAGGATGTTCTCTCCTGGCCAGAGCCCTCGGTACTGTTCCAGGACTTCGGTGACAGTTCCTTGGATTTCGACACACGCGGTTATATTGCCAATGTGGAGCGGCGAATCTTTGTGCAAAGCGATCTTCGGACAGCCATCAATCGGGCGCTGGCCGAGGCCGGTATCGAAATCCCCTTCCCGCAACGTGACGTGCACATCAGGAACTTGGATGAAATCAGGGGACCGAGTCCGATTGCAGACACCTAAAGGTCGAAAACGGCAACCAACGGCGCGTGGTGCGAGTCCGGCCCGCTATCGGTAAGCTCATCCGCCAGCTTTTCATTGTGGATTTCCACATGCTGGTAGCGGGCGAAAAGCGCCTGTGAGACGAGGACGTGATCAAGCATCTGCTTGCGACCGCCATGCACGACCGAGTACCGGCGAGTCTCGGGCACCGCCCGGTCCAAAGGAACGAGGGCGCCGCCACCAAGGGCGGCATTGCCTGTATCCGCCACGTCGCCCCGAATGGTGCGTAAGGGTGTCTGTCGCTCCTCGGCATTGAAATCCCCGCAGACGGCGATCAGCGCCTCCGGTTCGGCCGCGAACAGGCGATCAACCAGTAGCCGCGTTTCCAAGGCTTGCCCGGCGCGCTTCATGGTCGCCAGGAAAAAGCCCTCGGCCCAACCTCCCGTGGATTTCCACGTGGCGGAATCGCGCTTCTGCCCGGCCACCGGCGCCGCCAACGGCGCCCGCAGATGCAGATTGATGACGTGCAGGTGCCGGCCGTCCGGTAGGACCAGGGTGGCCTGAAGAATAGGCCGGTCCCATTCCACCGGCCGCTCGGCAGGCGCTTTTGGCTTGGCGGTCGTCGGCCGGTAGAGCGGTCGGTCGACCAGATCGTGGCGAAGCTCGCGACTGGCATGAACCGGATAGCGGCTCAAGATGACCAAGTTGTGCACCGCATCGGCGCCGCGGTCCAACTCATTGCCGTCGTGATCTCCTCTCGGGACACGCTGCGAAGAAACCATATGAAATCCGGCATACGGCGTCTCTTCAATCAACCGTTCCAGGGCCACGAGACGGCGCGGCCCGCCGCCTGGGGACCGCTGGCCATTGATTTCCTGTAGGCACAAGACATCGGCGGCAAGGCGCACCAACGGAGGCCGCAAGGCCGCAATACGATCATCCAGCGCCGGACGCACATCCGGCCCGTCGTCCAGATTCTCCAGATTGAAGGTCGCGATACGCATGGTTTGCGCTTGCTTAGAAGGAGGAGCCGGGGGTCGCCAGGAAGGCCGTTTCCCCGGCTGTGTTGGTTCGGCCAAGGGCGGCATTGCGATGCGGGAACCGGCCGAAGCGCGCGATCACATCGCGGTGGCGGATGGCATAATCCAGCCACTGCGAATTTTCCTCCAACTGGCCAAACAACCGGACAGAAGTGTCCTGATCGGCCAGGGATTCGCTATGCTCGTACGGCAGGTAAAGAAACACCCGCTGGGCTTGCGGCAACGCGCGGTCGTGACCACGGTCAACGGCGTGACCAGCAACCGTCAGCGCCGCCGCATCCGTTGCGAAAGCGCGGCTTTGCCCACGAAACAGATTCCGCGGGACCTGATCGAGCAGCACGCACAACGCAACGGACCCCGCCGCCGTGCCGTGCCAGTCATCCAAGTCACCTGTTGCCGCGCGCTCATACCATTCGGCCAGCCGCGTGCGAACTTCGGCATCGAAAGCCGGGTCACGCACAAACCATCGCTTCTCCATCCCGGCAGCGAACCAGAAATCGACGATCTCGGCGCTGGCTACGTTAGAATCTTGCACAACTCTCCTACTCGATTTGCATGGTACCTAATGTATCTCCACCTTGTCCGAAGGCGGCTCAATTCGTCGAGCGGGAACACTTGCGAGGCAAACACCGAGCACGAACCAAAGTACACGCTGATATAACAGTTCGTGGACCATCGACATCGAGGCAAACGCAAGCAGAAACAGAAAAATTGTGGTCGCCCCCACATCCGTGGGATCACGAAGGCGGCGCATCATTGCCCATAGAATCGTTAAACCGGCCGCAAAGAACGCGAGAAAACCAAACAACCCGGTTTCCGCAAGCAGCCAAACCAGCGTGTTATGTGTGACAAGCGGCTTGCCTGCCTGTTTTGTTTCTTCGAAGTACGCGCCTAGCCCAGCGCCAAAAATAGGATTCTCCTGCCACAGGCGCAGGCCGCCATTGATCGATACCCAACGTTCCGTGTCCGCGACTGTGTTGGAATCAGGGTTGTTCTGCAGCTCAAATACATTTGTGGTGATCCCTGTCTTGCTACCCGCGGTCTCGCCACCCGCGAAGTCGATAGTTGGCATATATGCCACGAGCAGAACCAGCGCAGCCCCCGCCGTAACCGCCTTCAATACCGGCTTGATCAAATGTCGGTCGATCAACAGCGCGGCCAGACAAACGAGAGCTAATGTACCCCAACCGGCTCGAGAGCCAGTCAGAACGAGCGCCGTGCCAAGTACGGCCGCGGCAAGCACCCAAATTCGCTGCTTCGATCGAGAGTCTTCCGCCCTTAGAAGAGCGATGATCGCACATATGCCACCGGCAAGTAGAAATGTGAAGGCGTTGGTGTTCTGGGAAAATCCTTCCAAGTTGCGGGGTGTGGCCTCACCGAAAAATGTCAAGCCCAGCAGACCGTAGGTTAGTTGGCCGACCGCAAGAACGGCAATGGCTGTCAGCCCCACAACAAACCCCTTCAACAGCATTCTTCGGCCGTCATCGCCAAGATTGAGCACCATCAGCGCGCCTGTCGCGGCATACGCCAGAAGAAGAAGCCAACCGCCCAGCCGGTTCCGAAACGCCCAGACTGAAAAGCCAAAATCCACGAAACCAATGATGGCCGCCAAAACCAAAACCGCCAGGGCAAGCACCGTAAGCGTGTTGAGCGCGGGGACACGCCAGCGTGGCAGCGCACCACGTTCAAGCCAATATGCGACCGATAGCGCCCCACCGACGATTGCCAAAGGATCGGCAAGATTGATATTCAAATCCCCACCGGTTGTCGGCAAATGCACATTGAAAAAAATGGCGATCGACGCCAACACCGGCACAAATAGGCCAAGCCACGAAGAATACGCGTGGCCGGTTTGCCCCACTGTTCTGCTCCTATCCTCGGGGACAGGTGCCGCCACAGAGTCTTTCTGGGCACGGTTTGAGACAGCAAGCCAGATAGGAAGCTGGACGATAAGCGAGCCTACACCGACGAGTAGAGCGACAAACACACCCTGGGTGACTGTCAAACCGACAAAGGGCAGAACCGCCGCGGCGGAAAGTTCTCGCACGCCCCATCCGCCAAAACTGATCGGCAGGCTTGCCGCGAACATGACAATCAAACACGCCGTCACCAAATCGATAAGCGCGGCATCTTCGGCGAATGCCCAGGCAAGCGTCAGATAGGCCGAGAGCATCGCCCCATGCACGACGAGAGATATTCCGGCGATGGCGAGGAAGCCGGCACCTATCTTCCCAAAATCTAGCTGGCGCGCGACGTCGAGCAGCAGGCCGCGATAAACAAATACGCCGGCAAACAGCGTCGATACGGTGAGGCCAAACCCGGCCTCCAAAAGATAATCTATCTCCGCCCCTTGCCCGAAGCTGATCTTTCCGAACAAAAAAAACGCCGCAACGACGGCCGCGCTTGTTAAAACAGCGGTGGCCGTCAGTCGCTCGATAACGCTGATCGTAATCGTTACATCGGCAGGTATGTTTGCCCGGCGCATGATCGCGACTCGACCGGCCGCCTGGCCGAGAAAATTAATCATGACCTGCGACAACGCAGCTCCCGCCGCATTGGCTTCAAGTGCTGTACGCAAGGCCAAGGGGTGCCCCTCAAGGCGAGCCAAGACAGAGAGTCTCCAGCCGGCTAGAAGCGCATTGGCAAACAGAAAGACGACGGCAATAAGGACATGTGAGAATCCCAGACCAGCCGGGACCTCTACAACGCCCGTGCGAAAGAGATAGGCCGCAACCGCAAGCAGTAACGCAGCAGAAACAACAACTCTGCCTGCCCGCCCTAAGTGAATTTTGAGAATGTTCAAACGCAAAATCGGTTAGTTAACTCAGTGGAATTCCGATGCCCAATGTGGGCCTTTCAGCCGTATCTGCGAGGTCTTCTTCGACCTCCGCAAACCCTCATCGGCATAGGGGGCACTATTGTCCGCGATTAAAGCCATCTCGCAACCTAAATCAATTCACACCACCCAGCGTCGGCGCCAAGCCTCGTACATCAGAATATTCCACAGGCCGTAGGCAAAATTGCGGCGACCGCTAAGGTGCTCGGTCCACATGCGACGCACCGGGCTAGGCGCAAGCGGCGCACCCAGTCGCGAGGGATCAAGCAAGTCCTCTGCCCAGTCGCGCAATGGTCCGCGCAACCAACTGGCCAGCGGCACGCCAAAACCCTGTTTTGGCCGCTCCACTAGGTCGCGCGGCACATGGCGCGCCAGCACCTGGCGAAGCGCCCACTTTCCCGTGCCGCCTCGGATTTTCATCCCGCGCGAAAGCTGCCAGGCAAATTCGACAACACGATGATCGAGCAAGGGCACGCGCACTTCAAGCGCCGGCGCCATGGAGGCGCGGTCCACTTTTGTCAGGATGTCGTCAGGCAGATAGGTCGTCGTATCAAGACTTTGCATGCGGTCTACCGTATCGCCGCGACCGGCGAGAGGATCATCGTCAAACTGCCAGCGCGGCTCTAGAACATCGGGGATAAGTGGTGCGATATCGCCGATTTGGCTGACCAAACGGCGGTAGATCCCGTCGGAATCGAGAGGCAGAATCTCCGCAACTTTCAGGAGTTTATCCGCTGCGAGTGGCGGTAGTCCCGGTAGACGACTTAGCAAACCATGAAGCGAGTCCGCTGGTAGGCGCCGAAGGGCCGCGGCCAAGCCGGCACGAGCGCCCCGCGGCACACATGCGAGTAGGCGGCCCCAGCGCGCGGAAAACAAGTACCGGTTGTAACCGCCAAAAAGCTCGTCGCCGCCGTCACCCGATAGGGCTACGGTAACGTGGCGACGGGTAAGCAGTGAGACGAGATGAGTCGGGATTTGCGAGCTATCGGCAAACGGCTCGTCGTATATGTCGGCGAGGCGCGGCACGAGAGCAAGCGCATCCGCCGCCGTGACGGTCAACTCCGTATGGTCCGTGCCCAGGTGTGCGGCGACACGCGCCGCGTGCGTTGCTTCATCGTACCCTCGCTCGGCGAAACCGATTGTAAAGGTGCGCACGGGTCCACGTTCCGCCCGGCACATGAGCGCGGCAACAGTCGAGGAATCGATACCACCCGACAGAAACGCACCAAGCGGCACGTCCGAGACCATCTGCCGCCCAACCGCGTCCGTGAGAAGGTTTTCAAGAGCATCCACGGCGGCCGTGTCGTCACCAGTGAATGGATTGTCGAGACCATTGCGCGCAATCTCGGCCGCGGACCAATAGAACCGCTTATCCATCTGCCCGTCGGCGCCAACGGAGATCCATTCACCAGGTTGAACTTTCGTGACATTGCTCCAGATCGACCGTGGCGCCGGGACATAGCCGAAACGAAGGAAGCCGGCCAACGCGCTTTCATCCATCTCGCCAAGAAAGCCGGGCAGAACAGCTAAGGCCTTCAATTCCGACGCAAACGCGATTCGACCGCCCTGCCGGCCGATATAGAGCGGCTTGATACCAAGCCGGTCACGAACGAAGTGGAGCCGCCGCTCGCGCCGGTCCCAAAGGGCCATGGCGAACATGCCGTTGATAGCCGCGAGCGCCCGCTCCAAGCCCCACGCCGTCACGGCTTCAAGCAAAACCTCGGTATCCGACGTGCCGCGCCAATTTATGCCGCGTGACGCAAGCTGCTGCCGGGTATCTTCCGTGTTGTAGAGCTCACCGTTGTAGGTAATCGCCCAGCGCCCGTCCGCCGAGAGCATCGGCTGCGCACCCGTCGGTGTCAGATCGATAACGGCAAGCCGACGCTGTGCCAGAACGAGACCATCATCGGTCCACACCCCCTGCCCATCCGGCCCGCGATGCGCGATCGCATCGGCCATGGCACCGCCAACGCGAGCCAGCGCGTCATCGTCGAGACTCCCGTCGATCGCGAATAGTCCCGCGATGCCACACATCGACCTAACGCCATAAATCCGTTAAAGAGAGGTGCGGACCAGCCCTAGCTCAGCCGGCCGACACCAACACCCGGCGTGAAACCAACGCTTGCACTTCACGCCCCAGCACATTCAACAGCACCGCGACCCGGTCCTTGTCGGTTAGGCGCGCGAGCGTGCCAACCATATCGGCGAACGGGCCCGCGATCAGACGCACTTGATCGCCGCACTTGAAGTCGTCCTTCGGTACGGCGACCAAACCGTCTTCATCCACGGTCTCCCGCAAGGTATCGATAAACCCTTGCACGAGAGGTGCCGGCCGCTCGTTCTCGCAGAGAAGGCGGCGCACCCCAAATGTGCCGTTGATTGAGCGCCAAGGCTGCTGATCCAAATCCAGGCTCACAAACAAATAGCCGGGAAACAGGGGAACCAACACGTTGTCGATGCGCCGCGCATGCCGCCGCGTTTGCCGCAAGCGAGGCAACCAAGATTCAAACCCCTGGCGGCGAAGA
Source organism: Kiloniellaceae bacterium (assembly GCA_021776055.1). Taxonomy (GTDB): domain Bacteria; phylum Pseudomonadota; class Alphaproteobacteria; order Kiloniellales; family J153; genus JAJFGI01. The sequence goes on along the minus strand of JAJFGP010000144.1, from coordinate 59,016 downwards.
TTGAGATCGGCGCGGGCTTCCTGCCGGGTCTGGCAACACACAACGTACCAGCGCATCAGGATTTCCCCTCCTGCCGGGCGCGCGCAAGCAGTTCTCGCCGGTTCGGCGTGATGCGGAGCAACGGCGGGGCGAATACTCTCGAGGCGTCAAAAGCCGCGCATATCTGCTCGTAGGTAGCCTGCGGCGATCTGCTCTCGGTGATGATCACGGCATCGATCGCCGCCGCCTCAGACAGGTCTCTGATGACCTTGACACCATGCTGCTCGGCCCCGTTCGCCTCGGGATCTAGGATGGCATAAATCGAGACGCCTTCGCCCAACGCGGCCAGCACGGCAATCTCTGTAAGCTCACCGCGGCCCGCCAGGACAATCCTTTTTAGTCCAATGCGTTTGGCCCGAACAAAGGTCTCGGCGTATTCGTTACGAGCGGTACGAAAGAAATCGAGCGACGTTTCCAGATATTCCGTGACCAGCCGGCTCTTCTCAGCAAACCCCTGCGGCGTAAGGTAGTAGGCAAAGCGCTTATACGGCGCCTGACCCACTTTTGCATAGCCTTTGCCAACCGCCCTCTTTACCAGGGCATTGACCATCCCGACGGACACACCGATCCGTTGCCGCAGTGTCATCTGCGTGACGACTTCGCCGCACTCGATAGCGGCCAAAAAGTCCAGTTCCGCGTGCTCTTTCGGCTTTCCGGTCATGGATTCTGGTTCATTCAAGTTGTGAAATTCATGATATGAATACCATTTGCGGCGATGATCGTCAATGCATGAAATTCACGATGTGAATGATTGATTCTGTCAGCATGAGCAATTTTTCTATTAAATATCAATGAATTACATCGCCATGGATGACTCTTCGCCCTGCGGACCCGGCGCCTTCCAGGCCCTGGCAAGTCGTCATATCGCCCACCGCGGGCGGACTGGCCGCCAAAATCGGGCTAGCCCTCCCCTGCCCGGGGTATGTAGAAAGACCCAGGAGCGCCACACAGGCTGGATCGCAACGTGCCGGGTATTGAGAGGGCCGTCGTCTCAGATGAGCGGAATTGTTTGGCTGGCGTCCTATCCGAAGTCCGGCAACACCTGGTTGCGGCTGTTTCTGGCCAACTACTTTGCTGCGAACCGTCCGCTTGGCCGACCACTCGAATTAAACCAAGCCATTTCGTTCGGGATCGGGGATAGCGGTGTCGACCGATACCGGCGGGCGGGCATGGATCAGGACGACCAATCGCAGCAATCCATGGCGCAAGTCCGGCCTTTAGTGCACCGGCAGGTAGCACAACAAAATGCCCAGGGTGTCACCTTCGTCAAGACCCACAATGCCTGTATTCACGTCGCGGGCGTCCCGCTCATCACCCCGGACGCCACTGCCGGGGCGATACTCGTCGTCCGGAATCCCTTCGATGTTGCGGTCTCTTTCGGGCATCACACCGGAATGCCCATCGAGCGCGCTGTTCAGGCCCTGGCGACCGATACCTACTATGTGCCGGCCGACGAGACCTATGTCGATCAATTTCCCACAAGCTGGCAGCGCTTTCAGGCGAGCTGGATCGATGCTGCCGGATTGTCCCCGCTCGTTCTTCGCTACGAGGACATGGTGCGCTCGCCAATGGCTACCTTCGCTCAGGTTCTGACGTTCTTGAACGCGCGGATCGATGAGGCCCGGCTGGCCGACTCGATTCAAGCAACCGATTTCGACACCCTTGCCGGCCAAGAAAAAGCGCACGGGTTCGCGGAAGGCGATCCTCATGGAAAAGTGCCGTTCTTTCGCGAGGGGCGGATCGGGGTCTGGCAGGGTGTGCTGAGCGCGGAGCAGGTGGAAAATCTGAAACAGGCCTGCGGCAAGGAACTCACCCGCCTGGGATACGTCGACGAGAACGGCGTCTTGACGTCTCTAACGAAAGGCTCCGAATCAGCCTCCACCTAACCTGCGGTTTCTCGCAAAGCTGGCTGAACGACGGGCCGTGCATGCGACTCCGTCCACAACATCACGGGCATGCCTGGAGCTACGATTTAGTTGCCGATCTCACCCATGACGGGAATGCATTCCGGATCCTCACCGTGATCGATGAGTTCTGCCGGGAGTGCCCGGCGATCTTTGTCCAGCTACACCCAGCCCATGGATTGACATTCATGGCATGAACGCTGTAATGTTCACGCCATGAATGTCAATCCATGGGCTGCATGATGGAAGGCTCGCCATCGGCAATGCGGGTTTCGAAAGAGGCGCTAGAGAGCGAATTCTGCTTGCGGCTTCTCAGTTCAATCGAGGGCGACCAATCGGTGACCCAGCGTTCGCTGGCGTTGCGTCTCGGCATCGCTGTGGGGCTGGCCAACGCTTATTTCAAGCGCTGCGTCCGCAAGGGCTGGGTCAAGGCACAAGCGGTTCCGGCCAAGCGCTACGCCTATTTCCTGACGCCGGCGGGTTTCTCCGAGAAGAGCCGGCTGGTCGGCGAATATCTCACTTCGTCCCTCGGCTTCTTCCGCAATGCCCGCGCCCAATGCGCCGACTGCCTCGCTTACAGTCATACCCGGGGCTGGCGGCGACTGGCCTTGGCCGGCGCCGGAGATCTAGCCGAAATAGCCACTCTGGCGGCCATTGAGCAGCCGGTCGAACTGACCTTGGTAATCGAGCAGGGCTATAACGGAGCGAGAGCGGCCGGATTACCGGTGGCCACGACCCTAGAGCGCGCGCGGGATTTCGACGCCGTGCTGCTCACCGACATCAAAACCCCCCAGGCGACCTATGAGGCGTTGCGCAAATATTTGCCCGATGACCGCATCCTGGCTCCCAAAGTGCTGCGCTTGACGAGAAGGCCGGGCAAGGCCGACGCATAAAACGCCGGTATGTCGCTCCCATACACGCCGTCGAGGCCGCCTGAAACTAGACGCGGCGGCGACGTGGTCAGATACATTTAGCGGTCTGGGTGTTTTCACCCGGACTGCGGTAGCGTGGAGAAACCACTGAACAAGATGTATTCGCCGGATATCGGTGCGCGGACTAACTGAGATGATGCCAGCCCCCCTGCGCCCCTTCGATTCACCCACCGTCGACCTCGATGGCAAGGATTTGTTGATCACCGGCGGCACCGGCTCATTCGGCCGCGCGCTAGTCAAGGCAGTGCTGGCGCGCTACGCGCCGCGGCGCCTCATCGTATTCTCGCGTGACGAGCAGAAGCAATATGAGATGGAGCGCCAGTTCAGCATCAAGGCGCACCCATGCATGCGTTATTTCATCGGCGATGTGCGTGATATGGACCGACTCGAACTTGCTATGCGCGATGTCGACTACGTGGTGCATGCCGCCGCGCTCAAGCATGTCCCGACCGCTGAGTACAACCCGTTCGAATGCATCCACACCAACGTTATGGGCGCCGAGAACGTGGTCAAGGCAGCGATTCGCTGCAATATCGATAAGGTGGTCGCCCTGTCGACCGACAAGGCGGCGAGCCCGATCAATCTCTACGGCGCAAGCAAGCTAGCCTCCGACAAGATCTTCGTTGCCGCGAACAATCTGAGCGGCCGCGGCGGGCCGCGCTTCTCGGTGGTGCGCTATGGCAACGTGTTCGGTTCGCGCGGCAGTGTGGTACCGCTGTTTCGAGAGATGGTTGCCGAAGGCGCTAAGAGCCTGCCGATCACCGATCTTCGCATGACACGTTTTTGGATCGGGCTTCCCCAGGGCGTCAATTTTGTGCTCTCGTCACTCGCCATGATGCAAGGCGGCGAAATCTTCGTACCCAAGATCCCGTCAACGCACATCACCGATATAGCCCAAGCGATTGGCCCCGGCCTACCGACCGAAGTGATCGGCATTCGTCCCGGTGAAAAACTCCACGAGGTGATGATCACCATTGACGACGCGCGCAACACGCTTGCCCTCGAAGATCGCTATGTGATCGAACCTGCGCACGCCTTCTGGGACGGCGGAAACTACACGGCCAACGGCGCGGCGCCGGTGGCGGAAGACTTTCAGTATGCCAGCGACACCAACGACGAATGGCTCGATGCCGAAGGTATGGAGGCCATGATGCGCGAGGTCGAGAATTGAACGCCGCCACCGTGCCGGTTCTGCCTTACGGCCGACAGTGTATCGATGATGAAGACATCACCGCGGTCGCCGAAGTGCTGCGCGGCGACTGGCTGACCACCGGTCCTAAGGTTGCCGCGTTCGAAGAGGCCTTTGCGGCACGCGCCGGCGCACGCTTCGCCGTGGCTTGCTCAAGCGGTACGGCCGGGCTGCATCTCGCCATGCTTGCGCGCGGCCTCGGTGAAGGCGATGTCGTCATCGTCCCCAGCATGACCTTTCTCGCCACCGCCAATGCGGTGCGGTATGTCGGTGCGGAGGTGGCGTTCGCCGACGTTGACGCCGACACCGGTCTGCTCGATGAGCCCAGCCTGGCAGCCGCCCTCACGCGGGCCGGCGGTAAGGCGAAGGCTGTCGTTCCTGTCCATATGAACGGCCAATCGGTTGATATGGCCATGGTCGCCGAGGTTGCCCGCGACCACGGGCTTGCGGTGATCGAGGACGCCTGCCACGCGATCGGCGCGGTGGCGCGCTTTGGTGACGATCGCGATGTCCCGGTTGGCGCCTGTCGGCATAGCGACATGGCCGTGTTTTCGCTCCATCCGGTGAAGCTTGTGGCAATGGGCGAAGGGGGCGTGGTGACGACGAACCACCAAGACCTCTATGAGCGCTTAAAGCGGTTTAGGAATCACGGTATGGAGCGCGATCCGGTGCGGCTTGAGAACAAGGCGCTCGGCTTCGACGATCGCGGAACGGTTAACCCCTGGTATTACGAGATGGGCGAGCCGGGCTTCAATTACCGGGCCAGCGATATCAATTGTGCTCTGGGCCTCAGCCAACTCGGCAAACTCGATCGCTTCCTCGCCCGCCGTCGCGAACTCGCCGCGCTCTACGATAAAGCCTTGGCGCCGCTCGCGCCGGTGGTGCGGCCGATCCCGCGCATGGTCGATAGTGAAAGCGGCTGGCATTTGTACGTGGTCCTGATCGATTTCAAAGCTGCCGGTATGGATCGAGCGGCATTGATGAGTGATTTGCGCGAACGCGGCATCGGAACCCAGGTACATTACATCCCGGTTCACCATCAGCCATATTACAAGCAGCGTTACGGCGAGATTTTGTTGCCCGGCGCCGACAAATACTACGCCCGTTGCCTGTCTCTGCCGCTGTTTCCGGCCATGGCGGACGACGATGTTGATCGGGTGGTGGAGAGCCTTGGCCGTGCGATCAAGGGGGCGCGATGACAACGGCGGTCATCGTGCAGGCCCGCATGGGATCGACCCGGTTGCCCGGCAAGGTCCTTCTGAACTTGGCCGGTCGCACCGTACTGTCGCACGTTTTGGAGCGGTGCAACGCCATAAGCAACGCAGATGTCGTGTGCTGCGCGATCCCTGATACCGGCGATTCCGATCCGGTGGCCGAGGAAGCAGAGCGCTGTGGGACCGTCGTCGTCCGTGGCTCGGAACGTGATGTGCTTGATCGCTATCGCCAAGCGGCCGAGGTTGTCCGTGCCAAGGTTGTCATGCGGGTGACCAGCGACTGCCCGTTGATCGATCCAGAGATTTGCTCGAAGGTTCTCGCGTTGCGGACAAAGGAAGACGCCGACTACGCCTGCAACAACATGCCGCCGAGCTGGCCCCATGGCCTGGACTGCGAGGCGTTTACCATCGGGGCCCTCAATCGTGCCTCGCGGGAAGCGCGGACTTCCCACGAGCGAGAACACGTAACCCCTTGGCTGCGCACGCGAGACGATATCCGGCACGCTAATTTCGCCGGACCTGGTCACGGTGTCGAGGGCATGCGCTGGACGTTGGACTACCCCGAGGATTTCGAATTTCTCACGGCGTTGTCCGCTCATCTACCGGGCGAGCTTCCTGGGTACGGCGACGTTTTAGCGGTACTCGAACGACATCCCGAGATCACGGCTATGAATGCGGCGCACATCGATCGCGCGCGCGGCTGTACAGCCTCTCAATTGCACGGCCAAGCTCATGGGTAAGAAAGATATCCCGTCACAACAACTCGATGCATGGCAGGGTGACTTCGGCGATGCCTACGTCGAACGGAATGCGCCGGTGCCGGAGATCATGGAAACACGGCGCGGCATGTGGCGCGAAATCCTCGCCCCTCTGAGCGGCGATCCACCGACCAGCATATTTGAGGTCGGTGCTAATATTGGCCTCAATCTGCGTGCGCTGGGCGATCTCACGGACGCTCGTTTGATGGCGATTGAACCCAATGAGTCAGCGCGAAAGCGCCTCATTGCCGATGATGTGCTGGCGGCGGATGATATCTACGATGGCGTCGCCCAGTCGATTGATTTGCCCGATGGTGCCGCTGACATGGTGTTTACGAGCGGGGTGTTGATTCACATCTCGCCGGCAGATTTGGGCGCGGCCTGCACGGAAATTTATCGCGTCTCGAACAAGTACATCGCCTGCATTGAGTATTTCTCAGATACGCCGGAAGAGGTTCGGTATCGCAATCAGGACGGCCTTCTGTTCAAACGCGACTTCGGCGAGCTCTGGATGAACAGCTTCCCCACTTTATCGTTGGTCGATTACGGCTTTTTTTGGAAGCGCGCGACGGGGCTCGACAACCTCACTTGGTGGGTCTTCCGAAAGAACTCATGAGCGGTGAGCCATGCGTCTTGTTCGTCTGTCAGGCCTCACCGGAGATTGGTGGCGGTCATGTCGTGCGTTGTCATGCGCTCGCCCGTCAGCTCGCCGTGCTCGGCTGGCGGCCGGGGTTCCAGGTCAACCCTCAGGCGCCTGCGACGGTGCCATTCCTGGAAGAAGAATTCCTGACTAATAGTGATGACTTTGGCGCGACGCTCGTCGTCGTCGACGACTACGCGAGAGATGCCGAGGCCGAGCGCGCGCTTCGCGGCAAGGCGCTTGTCTTGATGGCAATGGACGACCTGGCGGACAGGCACCATGATTGTGATGTGCTGCTCGACCCCACGCCGGGCCGGACAGTCGACGAATATGCCGGCAAGGTTCCAGATGGCTGTCGTCTCCTTCTCGGCCCGAATCATGCCCTCCTACGTCCGGAGTTCCGACTTGCGCGGCGGCGTGCCCGAACCCGGCTTTCGGTTGACCGGGTGCTCATCGCGCCAGGCCAGACCGATCCTCACGATCTCGCCTCGCTCGCTGTGGCCGCTGTGATGCACGCGTTGCCGCAAGCGCGAATCGATGTGGTGCTCGGCGCTGCGGCATCCAACCTCACCCGCCTGAAGGAAATGGCAGGAACGCATCCCGCTGGATATATCACCGTTCACGTTGACCTGGATGGCGCGGCCATGGCCGAGCGAATGATCGCCGCCGACCTTGCCATCGGGGCCGCAGGGGGTAGCACCTGGGAGCGCTGCGTGATCGGCCTGCCATCTCTGGTTGTCACGGTCGCCGAAAATCAGCGTGACAACGCCGCCGCGCTCGAACGCGACGGCGCCGCTCGATATGTGGGTTCGGTGGAGATGCTAAGTGTAGATGTACTCGCCGAGGCTATCTCAACCATCGCGCAGGACGAGCACGCCTTGAGCGCCATGAGCCGGCGAGCAGCCGAGCTCTGCGACGGACGCGGCGCTTTCCGGGCGGCGGCAGCGGTGGTGCCGCCTCGTGTGGCACGGGACGGTGCGCCGGTGAGACTGAGGGCTACCGAAGCCAGCGATGCAGAAATTCTGTTTTCCTGGCAACGCAACCCGGAGACGCGACGGTACGCCCGCAACCCAGAACCGCCCGCCTGGGACGAACATGTCGCGTGGCTTGAGGCCAAGCTTGAGGACGACGATTGCCTGTTCACCATGGTCGAACATGGCGAACAGCCATGTGGGTTTGTGCGGCTGGATCGCGTCTTGGAGAGCCGCGAAGTTTCCATCGTCACCGCCCCCGAAGAACGGCGTACGGGCGTCGCGCAGGCTGCTCTTGGACTAGCCCGCGACTTGGTGCCGGGCGGCGATATCATCGCCTACGTAAAGCCGGAGAATGCCGCGTCGCTCGCCCTATTCCAGGCAGCCGGCTACCGGCCCGCGGGTGAAGACTATTTTCGGCAAGGTTCGAGCAGCGGTTGACATGACGACGACAATCTCAATCGCGGGACGATCCATCTGTGACTCTGAACCGCCGTTCGTCATCGCCGAAATATCGGGTAACCACAACGGCGAGATCGAGCGCGCCTTCCGCCTGATCGATGCGGCCAAGCAGGCAGGCGCCGACGCGGTGAAGTTCCAGACCTACACGGCCGATACCATCACAATCGACCATCATGGGCCCGGTTTCGTAATCGAGGGCGGGCTGTGGGACGGCCGGTCTCTCCACGACCTCTACCGCGAGGCGCATACGCCGTGGGATTGGCATCCGGCCTTGTTCGAGCATGCGCGGCAAATCGGCATAATTCCGTTCTCGTCGCCGTTCGATCCGACTGCCGTCGACCTGCTTGAGAGCCTGAATGCGCCAGCTTACAAGATTGCCTCGTTCGAGATCGTCGACATCCCCCTGATCGAATATGCGGCGGCGACGGGAAAACCCTTGATCGTTTCGACCGGCATGGCGTCGGACGGGGACGTGAGTGATGCGGTTGAAGCCGTTGGCCGCGCTGGCGCACCGGGTTTAATACTGCTCCATTGTGTGAGTGGTTACCCGACGCAGGCTGAAGAAGCCAATTTGCCTCGCATGGCTCGACTTCGCGCGTCTCACGGGGCTCTCGTCGGACTCTCCGACCATACCCTGGGGAACGCGGTCGCGGTTGCCGCCGCGGCCCTCGGCGCTGTTGCGATCGAGAAACATGTAACCCTCGACCGCGCTGACGGCGGACCGGACGCCGCGTTTTCGTTGGAACCCGACGAGCTTGCCGCGCTCGTGCGTGATGTTCGCGCGGCTCACGCAGCGATGCACCCGGTGCCTGGAGAGAGTCCGGCGAGCGAGAAACCGAATACCGTCCTCAGACGGTCACTCTACGTGGTCGCCGACATCTCGGCGGGCGACGTCTTCACCAAGGACAATGTCCGTTCGATCCGGCCAGGATACGGGCTCGCGCCCAAGCTGCTGCGCCGCGTGCTCGGCGAGCGGGCGACGGCGGACCTCAAGCGCGGTACGCCGCTCGCAAGCCATCATGTGAGTGCGTTTTCCGACACCAAGAACGGAGTGTTGTAGTTATCGCCCGCCACCGTTACCTGCAACCATCCCATTGGTGGCGCTATCCTCAACGTCTTCGGGCGCGGCGCGAGTATCTCCGGCTGCGCGAGGAGTCGAACCGTGCGCTGGCCTCGCTCGGGCCGCTGAGCGATCCGACGGCAGAGCGCGTGGTGCTCGTCGACGGCATGTACAATTCGCCGAACCACTACTTCCGGCTCCGATTGTTCCTCGACGCCGTCTCGCGCAAAGAGGCCTTCCGCCTGGTCGGCGTGATCCGCAACAGCCGCGAGCGGGCCGCCCGTCGCTCGCTCGAGGCGCTCGGCGTGCGCGACTTTCTGATCCTCGAAGAGTCCGGGCCGAAAGCCGAGACCTTCCAGCCCCAGGCGCGTCGTCTACTAAGCGGTGTCCGCTCGCACAGCGACGTGCTCGCGCTCGACCTGCCGCACGGGATGCCGGCTCACATATTCTACGACACCGCACTCAAGGAGGCGTGCCACCCGCAACCGTCGCTCGCCTCGGATGTGTGGGAGCGCCATCTAAGCGAAGCCCTCCGAGACCTCGCCGTCTACGAGCGGTTCTTCGATGGAAACAAACTCGCCCACGTACTCTTCAGTCACCCGTGGAAGAACGAGTACGGCACCGGATTCTGGATGGCGCTCAGCCGTGGCGTGCCGACCTATCACCTAACCGCCTATTACGAATCCCTCCGAATTCTGCGGTTCCGCAGTCCGGACGACTATGCCGACAGGAAGGAGAAACTCGAATATGCGGCCTTCCACGCGCTGTCACCTAGCCTGCGTGACAACATCAAAGCGCGTGGCCGCGCGTATCTCGCCGAGCGGATTGAAGGAAACACGACTGATATAAACGGCAGCCGCGCCTTCAATCCGAATTGCCGCGAACTTGACCGAACGCGCGCCCGTCGGGTGTTGGGCGTCGATAACGACCGACCAATTGCTCTGGTCTGCGCCCATGCATGGTGCGACTTTCCGCATAATCAGGACCTCGCGAATTTTTCCGACTTCAAAGACTGGATCACGCTCACCATCGAGACCATTCGCGGTGTCGAGGATGTCATCTGGTTCCTCAAGCCGCATCCGCTTGAGAGTTGGTACGGTGGGTTTCACTTGGCGGACGCGGCCGGCGATTTGCCGGACCATGTCCGCATCCTTCCCGAAAAAACAGACTCGGCGACCAGCCTTGCGGGCGCCGACGTTGCGGTCACTGTGTACGGCACAATAGGCATCGAAGCGGTGGCGAATGGCACGCCGGTCATTGCCGCCGACCGCAGCTATTACTCAGATTGGCGGCTTACCCACGAGGCGGCGGATCGCGAAGACTATGTGCGGCTTCTCCGCAACGCCGCGCTTCTTGCGAAGCCACCACAGGAGAAGCAGGACGAGGCGGCCGCGTTCGCTTATCTCGCCATGGCGCCCCACCCCGAAGATGCGGGACTCATGCATCTCGTCTGCGATTCGACGGGTCCTGAAGTACCGCGGTTTGTGATCCGCCAGATTACGGAAGGCAAATGGGACGCCTACAATCGGGAAGTGACCTCGGTGGCGAGCTGGTTAGCTTCGGGATCACGCAGCTATTCGGTGGATATAAAGATGGCGCATGTCCTTGCCCAAGCCGATGCCGAACGAGCGAGTGCATGACATGGGACTGATGCGCCGTATACGCAACGCTATTCTGCACCGGCTGCAACGGATTCCGGATCGGATCTATGCGCATCGCCATCCAGGGCCTGTGGCGCGCCGCGTGATATTGCTGTTCGCGCCGTTGGTGTTGCGGTTTCAGCCGAATGACAAGTGGAACCTGCATGTCTTCGTTTTCAAGTGGATGAAGACGCTGCAAATAGGGTCGCGAACACCTCTACCCAAGAGCAAGCATATCTTTCTGTTCAGCGCCTATCGTGGCCGCTTCTGCATGGATGTCGTCCTCGCCACGCTTCTGGCCTGGCGCGGGCATAGGGTGACAATCGGCTATTTGCCGATGTTGCAAAGTCCCATCAAAGAACCACGGATTGACCATCCATCGGCGAAAGGCTACCTCGCTGCCGCGCTTCTCCGCGTCGGCGAACTGAGCAGGGGCCGCATTCGCTGCGTCGACCTCACCGACGGGCCCTGCGAATCAACCATTATCGACGAGGCCTATATCGAGCAGCGGGCTCGATACGACACAATCATGGCGATGTGCCGGGAGAATCTCGATCTGGAAGATCCTGAATGCGTGGCAAATCTCGAGCATTACCGCGAATTCGGCCGCTTGGCGGCAAAAGCAGCGCGCTTCTATTTTGATCGGGAAGCGCGGACGATCGATTTATGCATCATTCCGAACGGTTCGACGTTCTCGGGCACCCATGTTCTCAAGGCCGCCAAGGCCTATGGCTTGCCGGTTAACTGCTTTGACAAGTTCTCGTTTCGCAACATTAGGCTTCTAAACCATGGCGGGCATATTCGGAACTTCGATGATATTGCCGCCGTGTGGAGCGCCCGTGGCGAGCTTGGCATGGACGACGAGGACTTTCTTGAGCGGGCGACAGACAAGGCTTTGCAGGCCGTTAACAAGAGGCGCTCGGGCTCGATCGATGCCTGGGTCACGCGCCCCCAACAGGCGCGGTCTCAAGGGGTGGCTGCGGTTCGCCAAGAGATCGGCGTCGGGCCGGACGAGCCTTTGATTCTCGTCTGCACGAATGTGCCGTTCGATGCCGGATACGACGCTCTCCTCACCGTATTCCCGAGCATGCGCGCCTGGCTCGTCGACACCATCCGTCACCTGCTGAAACATTCGAATAAGCGGATCGTGTTGCGCGCTCATCCCGATGAAGCACGATGGGGCGGTGATGAAACGACGGAACGACTCGTCCGTGACGCGGGTATCGATCTCTCGGACGTCGTGCTCATTCCCGCCGAGCAATCGGTTAACACCTATGACTTGATCGGCGCAGCCGATTGCGGGGTGGTGTTCTCGACGACGGTGGGGCTTGAGATGGCGATGCTCGGAAAGCCGGTGCTGGTTGGGTCTTCGGTGTACTACGCGGGGAAGGGCTTTACGGTCGATCCGCGCGACGCCGACGATTATCTAGCTCTCCTTGCGAGGTTCGGCGGCGATTGCACCGACTTCATACCAACGGCGCACCGCGTACAAGACGCGAAACTCTTCCACTTCCTCCTGCACTATGCCATGCAGTGGCCTTTCCCATACGACAAGCCGAGTGGCATTGAACGGACTCCGCCGGACAGGCTCGTGGCCAGGGATTGTATTGAGAACTTCATCCCGACCCTCGACGCGCTGAGCCAGACCAAGGAGGAATGGCGGGAGGCCCTACCCCTGTATCTCAACGCCAGCGCAGATAACCACATGAGCCGTGCTCTGCAATGAAATCAAACGAATTCACCATCGCCCGCCAATTCGCGCAGATGAAGCTGCAATGCGTCGACCTCGGTGCGCGCGCCGGAGCGCCCGAACACTTACGCCCGTTCACACCTTATTTGGCAATTGATGCTTTCGAGCCGGATGAGGACGCCGATGATCGGGGCTATCGAGAAATGGGGAACACCACGTGGTTTCCTATCGGCCTTGCAGCGGTGACGGGTACGCAGCCGTTCTATTTGACCAATCAGCCATCGGGATCTTCGCTCTATCCGCCAAACGACGTGATTTTGTCGCAATTCACCAGGAGCCGCTACTGGACTGTAAAAGAAATACTCAATCTTCAGTTCTACTCGTTCTCGGATTTCATTCGGAAGTTTGACCGTCCGCTACCTGAGTTGATCAAAATGGACACCCAGGGCAGCGAACTCGACATCCTGAAATCCCTAGACGACGAACATTGGCAATCGCTTCTTTGCGTGGAGACCGAGGTTGAATTCGAAGAACTGTATCTGGGTCAGCCCTTGTTTCGCGATATCGACGCGTTTATGAGCGCCAAGGGGTTCAAGCTCTTCGATTTGAGAACCCATCGCGCTTATCTGATGAAGGACGATGACAAGGATCACTACCTGCGAAAATATCTGAATATGGATGCGGCCGGGCCGGACCTGAGCGCCAAGCTGCTTGCAGGGGATGCACTCTATATCCGCGATTTCGGCGACGGCGTTCCGGATACCGTGGAGCAGGTGCTGAAGCTCATGCTGATCTATGTGATTTATCGCTTCTATGACTATGCAATCCGCCTGGCTGATGACGCCGCCGAGCGCGGCATCCTGACGACCGAGGCGCGATTGAGCCTGATCGAAGACATCGTTGAGCTCGCGCCCAAGCCCCGCCTGACCCAACGGGCGCATGGGCTCATCCACAAAATCGTCGTCGGCATCCGCCATGTCTATGTGATCACGAGACAGCGCCTGGGCGTTCCCGTGCCCCAGCGCCTTTATCAGGTCGGTTGGATGCTGCGGCGATGGCCCAATCAATGACGCGTGCCACATCGGCTCGGACCTGCAAGCTCTGCGCTGCCGCTACCGTCGAGATTTTGCTGGATTTGGGGCATCAGCCTGTGGCTAATCATTTCAGGGGCTCGTCCGACGATTTGGATATGCGCTTCCCGCTGGTCTGGGGCTGCTGCACGTCTTGCGGTCTCTCTCAGCTCACAGCACCGTTTCCAGACGAGGCGCTGGTACCGCCATACCCCTGGTTCAGTTTTCGCGAGCCTGAGGCCCACCTCGACGAGGTCGTGACACGCATCATGGCGCTTCCCGAGCTCCCCAACGAACTCATGGTGGGTGGCGTGTCACCGAAGGACGACAGCACCCTCGAGCGCCTGCGGGGTGCCGGTGCGCAGGTCAGTTGGCGCATTGATCCTCGGACTGACCTCGGCGCGGAGAACCCTGCGGCCAACGTGGAGACGGTGCAGGCGCGGCTTGATTGCAACCGCGCCCGCCACGTTGCGGACCGTGGCGGGCGGGTCAACGTCCTCATCGCACGTCACATCGCGGAGCACTGCGCTTCGCCGCCTCAGTTTTTGAGCGCCCTGTCCGATCTGCTCGCGGACGGCGGCCATCTGATGATCGAGGTTCCCGATTGCGCGGCCAACATGGAACGCCACGATTACGCGATGATCTGGGAGGAACACACGCTATATTTGACCGAGGAAACCGCCCCCATGCTGCTTGCGCGGGCAGGCTGCAAGCTGGTGGAGCTGCGCCGTTATGCGCATCCGTTCGAAGACGTGCTGGTGCTGATAGGACGCAAGGAACCTGGCGTGGAACCCACGATCGAAGCGACCGGCACGGATGCCCTCGTAGACAACGCACGAGCGTTCGCCGCCGGTTTTGCCCACCGCACGCATTCTATCAAACAGCACCTAAATGACCGTCTCGGTCCCAACCAAGGGTTTGCACTATATGGGGCTGGACACCACGCTTGTGGGTTTATTAATTTTCACGGCCTCGCCGATCTTTGCGATCTGGTGATCGATGATACGCCACAAAAGCAGGGGCTATTCATGGCCGGAAGCGGCCTTCCGATTTTGTCGGCCGCAGCGCTTGACCCAATGCGGCAACCTATTTGCCTGTTTGCCTTTTCTCCTAGCAGTGAAGACAAGATCATCGACAAGCATTCAGGCTTTACCGATGGCGGCGGCGCATTTTTCTCGGCGCTCGTTGATAGTCCGCGGTCCATTTGGAGTCATATCAAGTAATGGGGCAGCGACAGAACATCCAGGCAGATCCATTCAGCACGCATAAGCTCCTGGCCCATCCCGATCGGCTGCATCAGTGGAAGGCCGAAGGGCGGACGGCACCGATCAGCGTCGGCATTGATGTGACTAACATCTGCAATCATAGATGTCCGCAGTGCAACGGCGCGGATTTTGCGGACAAGACGACGATTGGCCTGGATAGTCTGGAAAGAATTTTCCGCCAGCTTTCTGAGGCCGGTGTGAAGGCGGTCAGCCTTGGCGGCGGGGGTGATGCTTCGTGCCATCCCCATGCCGCGGAGGTTCTTCGCCTGATCCATGGGTTTGGCATGAAAGTCGGGCTGTTCACAAATGGATTTCTCATGCGCCCCGACATGATGGAAGCCATGGTCGATTGCTGTCACTGGGTGCGCATCAGCCTGGACGCGGACGGCCCGGCTCTATACCGCCAAACCCACGGCATGGGCGGCAAGGCCTTCGAACGCGTGCTGGATAACGCGCGCCAACTCGTCGATCTGCGGCATGAAAGACAGTCGCCACTGACGATCGGCACCAGCTACCTGATCGGGTCACACACGATTTCAGGCATCTACGGTGCCGCTGAGACGGCCTACGGCATGGGCGCCGACTATATTCGGTTCCGGCCGTATTTCGCCTGGAACGGCGATCTGCCGTTTGCCCACGATGATCTGCCCAAGGTCATGCGGTCGCTAGATCGGTGCAAGGATCTCGAAACCGACAGGTTTAAAGTTTCCTACCCCGACGCCCGCACGGTCTGGGTAGGGGACAAGACCGCTTCGGTGAATTATTCGCGGTGTCATGTTCATCACTTCACGACGCAAATCGCGGCGAGCGGCAAAATGTATCTATGCTGTCATACCAAGGATCGGGAAAAATACATGCTGGGTGATCTGACCAAGCAGTCCTTTGCCGAGATATGGGACTCTCAGCGCCGCCGCGACGTCTATCAAGACATTGATTATCGCGACTGTCCGTATCCCTGCATGATGTCGGGGCACAATGAATTGCTTGAGACCATAGACCAACCAAGCAGCCATAGTGATTTTTTATGATCCGTCGTTGGCGTTGCTCAGACGAACATGGCGTGCTCGGAATCCAGGCCTACGAACTCCGAAAGCACCAGGTTCTTGCCATGGCTGACACAATGATGCGGGCAGGATATCGCGGGATCGAAGGCGTAAATTCGCTTCATGTTTTCCTCAGAGAACCAGAAAGTTCTGAATGATTGCCGGGCGATATCTCCGAGAAAACCGCTGTTCGTATAGGCTTTGTCCTGGCACGCATAAACCTTGCTGTCGGCGCCGATCACCGTCAGGAACTGGAGCGACGGACAGAAGTGATACGGCTTGGCGAAAGACTCTGCCATGGCGTGGTAGTGATTGATGACGCTGAAATTCCCGTCGCACAGCCTGGAAGTGCGCTCGATCTCCTCCTCGACGCGCATTCGTATCGGATCGTGGTATGCGTTGTTTTCACCGACGTCGTTGGAAACCACCACCGCCGAAATCTTGACATGCCGTACCCCGGCGTCCTTCAGGGCGCGGCATGCCTCATGGATATGCGCGTGATTTTCCACGCCGACGATAAAGCTGACGCCCAGCTCGCAACCTGTGCCGGAAGCCGAAAAGGCCTTCAGGTTATCCATGAGCTTTGTGAAGGTCCCGGATTTGATCCCGCGCGCCAGGGCGTAGCTGTCGTCGTTCCAGGCATCGAGCGACACGCGCACCCATGTCCCGAAACGGGCGAAGGCTTCCGCCACGCGACCTTTCAGGTTCGACCCGTTGGTCAAAGTCGCGACCCGCACACCGCCCATGGCCAGCCGCTCAACGCATTCGGGAAGGCGCTTGTAAAGGGTCGGCTCGCCGCCACCCGAAAAGGTCACGGCCTTGACCCCCATGGCGATGATATCGTCGATGATTTCGAACATTTTGTCGGTCGGGATACTGTCCGCCAGGTCCATGTCGTCGCCAAGCTGCAAGCTGTCACGGCGATAGGCGCAATACCAGCAGTCGTGATTGCACCGATTGGTCGGCTTGATGCGAATATGAGCGGGCGCCGCCAAGCGCCGTTGGCGAAGCGCCGCTATCTGGTCGGGAAAGAGGAAGGGTTTGAGATTGCTGTAGCGCCTATCGGGTGTAGCCATGGAGTTCCTCGAACTACTTTTAATACCTCTATGCCAGACACGCGGATATGTAACGTAGTCCGGCGTCGGTCTCGGTTGGCCCCGGCGCCCAGGGCGCATGTTCGGATGTATCCGGGTCGTAGGGGCCCTTGGCGCTCTCAAGGAATACGATGTGATCGCTAAGCACACGCAAGGCATGGAAACGCCCGCGCGGCATGCGATAGAAAAAGCTGCGCCCGGTTTGGGCCGGACCCATGGCGACGATCGAGGCGAGTGTGCCGTCGTCGTCGAACAGCAGGGCGTCCGCCTGGCCTTCGATCACCAGAAAGGTTTCGCTTTTCGTAAGATGACGGTGGGGCGCGACATAGCTGTCGCGGGCGGTGACGACGAGCATGTCATGCTGTTCAGCTGCCGGCGACGGATGGGCGCAGAGACGCGCCCGCTGGGTGGGCGATGTGTTCGCCGCTCGTTTCAGGAATGCAACCATTTGGTCGTCGGCCGTGACAAATTCGCTCGACGTGTAGAACACGCCGGGATCTGTCTCCTCAAGCTCCATTCCGCTGATTTGCATGGTTTCTCTTCTATAGGCGTTGATCCTTGGCTTATCAAGACGCATCCGTTATCCGAGGCAAAGGACGAGCGATGAAGATCGACGTGGTAACCGGTGGCGCCGGGTTCATCGGCAGTCATATGGTGGACCGTCTTCTAAGCGAGAACGGCGGCAAGGTTCGCGTGATCGACAACCTGAGCAACGGCAATCGGCGCAACCTGGCGCAAGCGGAGGGCAACCCGCGTTTTGAATTTATCGAGGTGGACATCGCCGATAAGGCGGCGGTCGCCGGCACTCTCGACGGTGTGGGACGGGTCTTTCATTTTGCGGCGTTAGCCGACATCGTGCCGTCCATCGAGCGACCCGAGGCCTATTTCCGCGCCAACGTGGACGGCACATTTAACATGCTCGAAGAGGCGCGCCGCGCGGGCGTTGAGCGTTTCCTCTACGCGGCGTCATCGACATGCTACGGCATCCCGGACAGCTATCCGACTGCGGAGACCGCCGACATCAAACCGCAGTACCCATACGCGCTTACCAAGAACCTCGGCGAGCAGTTGGTGCTGCACTGGGGTCAGATCTACGGACTCTCGGTGCTGTCGCTCCGCATGTTTAACGTCTTCGGTCCGCGCGCGCGGACCGGCGGCACCTACGGCGCCGTGTTCGGCGTGTTTCTCGCCCAGGCCCTCGCCGGTGAGCCACTCACCATCGTCGGCGACGGCGAGCAGACCCGGGATTTCACCTATGTGACAGACATAATCGAAGCGTTCCTGGCGGCCGCAGCCGCACCCTTCGCAGGCCGCGTCTACAATGTCGGATCAGGTGGCACTTACAGCGTGAACGAACTGGTCCGCTTGCTCGGCGCAAAACAGACGGTGCATATTCCGAAGCGGCCGGGCGAGCCGGACTGCACTTTCGCCGATACGGTAGCTATCGAGCGTGATTTGAATTGGCGCGCAAAAGTGCCGTTCGCCGATGGGGTCCGGATCATGCTAGAGAATATAGAGCATTGGCGCACGGCCCCGGTTTGGACACCCGAAAGCATCGAGGTGGCCACAAAAAGCTGGTTTGAATACCTTGGCGATTCAAAATCATGAACATACGCACACACCCTACATCGAGCGCAGAAGGCAAGAGTAGCACGCGTCGAAAGGTCTTGCCGCTTGCGGAACTCAGCACGGTCTGCCGGAAGCTCCAAGCTGAAGGCCAGCGCGTCGCGCTGTGTCACGGCGTCTTCGACCTGTTGCACGTCGGCCACCTGCGACACCTTGAGGCCGCCAGGCAGCAGGGCGATGTGCTGGTCGTCACGGTCACCTGCGACGAGTATGTGAATAAAGGCCCTGATCGACCGGCATTCGGCGAGGAACTCCGCGCCGAAATGCTGGCAGCACTTGATCTCGTCGACTACGTCGCCATTGTCCACGAGCCAAGCGCCACCGTGGCAATCGACGCGGTCAAGCCCGCCGCCTACATTAAGGGAGGCGAATATGACGACTTCGAGAAGGATATTACAGGTAAGATCGTCGTCGAAAAAGAAGCGGTGGAACGCCATGGTGGTGTGCTGGTGTTCACGCATGACGTTACGTTCAGTTCGTCGAACCTGTTGAATCGGTTCTTCTCCGTCGATGATGGGGATGCGCGCGACTATCTTGAGGGTGTTGGGCGGGACGGACTCGCCGAACGTCTCGACGATCTGTTTTCCCGCATCGCCAAGTTGCGATTGCTGATCGTTGGTGAAACCATCATTGACCGCTACATCTATGTGGACGCCCTCGGCAAATCCGCCAAGGAAAACATCATCGCGACCCATCAGCGCGGAGAGGAGTTGTTCGCAGGTGGTGTCATCGCTGCGGCAAACCATCTCGCGGCGCTTTGTCCCAATGTCGAGCTGGTGACCACTGTTGGTTCGTCGAATCTGGGCGAGAACTACGAGACGTTTGCGCGCGAGAATCTCGACAAGAGCATCACGCCCTATTTCTTCGAGAGCCCCGAATCGCCTACGGTCCAGAAGACCCGCTTCGTCGAACCGACCCACGTACAAAAGCTCTTCGAGGTCTACCACATGAATGACCAGCCACTGTCGGCTGAAGGAACTACGAAATTTCAAAAACTTCTTCGTGCGCGCATGGCCGAGGTGGATGCGGTCATCGTGTGCGATTTCGGTCACGGCGCCATCCAGGGCTCGTCAATCCAGGTCCTGACGGAGAACGCCAAGTTCCTCGCCGTCAATGCCCAGTCGAACGCGGGCAACATCGGCTACAATCTGGTCAACAAATACATGCGTGCCGACTTTCTCTGCATCGACACCATGGAGGCGCGCCTCGCTGTGCAGGAGAAACACGCCGACCCGGCGGTTATCGCGGACGGCAAACTGCAGGCGCTAGTCCATGCGCCCAACATAATTATCACCCACGGCAAGTACGGTTGTTATGCGAGCAACGGCGAAAGAGTGACCCACATCCCGGCATTCGCATCGAACGTAATCGACACGGTAGGCGCGGGGGACGCGTTCTTTGTTGCCGCCGCCGCCGTCATGGCCGCGGGTGGCGAATGCGTCGACGCGGCATTCCTCGGAAACGTGGCGGGTGGCCTCAAGACGGCCATCGTCGGCCATCGTCGCGCGCTCACCAAGCTCGAATTGCAGCGCTATATCCAGACTCTTCTTAAATGATGAACTCTACACAAAAGGCGATCCGGTGGCATTTGCATGGTACAATTTCTATGGATCGCCGAATCCGCCAATACGAGGTATCCGGCTGTGCATAAGATCTTCGTCTGCGACCTGACCCATACGGCGTTGGGCATTTCTGCGCTGACGTTTCCGCTCGGCGGGTCGTTCGTTGCGAGTTACGCCCAGGCAAAACTTGGTGACCGCTTCGACGTTGATCTGTTCAAGTTTCCGGACAAGCTATCGGCCGCGATTGAGATCGAGCAGCCACGGGTAATCGGCTTTTCCGGATATTCCTGGAACTTCGAGCTGAGCTACAGCGTCGCCTGCTGGGTCAAGGAACGGTTTCCTGGGATCGCTATTGTGTTTGGTGGCCCCAATTTCCCGGTGCTGGCGGATGAGCAGCAGGCATTCCTTGAGAAGCGCCCGGCCATCGACTTCTATATCCAGAACGAGGGCGAGATCGGCTTCGTGGACATTCTCAGCCGCCTCGAGGAATGTAATTTCGACGT
Source organism: Kiloniellaceae bacterium (assembly GCA_021776055.1). Taxonomy (GTDB): domain Bacteria; phylum Pseudomonadota; class Alphaproteobacteria; order Kiloniellales; family J153; genus JAJFGI01. The sequence continues at coordinate 38,354 of JAJFGP010000144.1, read as the reverse complement.
CAACGCACTTAAGGAAGCACGTCACATAATCCCAAACGGTTGCTATCTGCTGGGCGAAAAAATGATCATCGGCAAGGTTGCGCGCATCCTCGACGTGAACGAGATTCCTTCACCTTATCTCAGCGGCATGCTCGATGAATTCTTCGAGACGCCACTGATCCCGATGATAGAGACAACGCGCGGCTGTCCCTTCAGCTGTGCCTTCTGCGCCGACGGGTTGGCGTCGAAAAACCGCGTGGTTCGCTTCAAGACGGATCGAACCGACGCCGAGTTAACCTACATCGCCGATATGGTAAAAGACGTGGACGAGCTGATCATCACCGACCTCAACTTCGGCATGTACAAGCAGGATACGCAGACGGCGGAGTATATCGCCAAGCTCCAGGCGGAACGTCGCTGGCCGCTCGTCGTCAAGGCGTCTGCGGGCAAAAACAAGCCTGATCGGATTATCAACACGGCAAAAATCCTCGGCGGCTCATGGATTCTCGGCTCGTCAGTGCAATCCACCGACGCGGAGGTCCTCGCGAACATCAAACGCTCGAATATTTCGACGGAGGCCTACCGGCAATTCGTTGGATTCGTGAACAGCCAAGAGTACGGGATGTCGGCTTCCGAGATCATACTCTGCCTGCCGGGCGACACTCGCGAAAAACATTTCAACTCGCTTCGCTCGTGCATCGAGAACGGCGTCAGTACGATACGCATGTTTCAAGCCATGCTGCTGCTCGGCACCGACATGGCCTCGCAGGAGACGCGCGAACGTTTCGGCCTCCTCACCCGCTACCGGATCATTCCGGGGTGTGTCGGCGAGTACCGGTTCAGCAATGATGTGATCCGCGCAGGCGAGATCGAAGAGATCATCGTCGGCAGTAAGGATATGCCATTCGAAGATTACGTCTCGTGCCGCATCATGAACCTGTTGGTCGAGGCATTTATCAACAACGGCCTTTATGAGGAAGTGTTCACCGCGCTCCGTCACCTCGGCGTTCCCGCGTTCGATATCCTTGAATACATCCACGCCCACCCCGAGGTGTTCACTCCGCGTCTTACGGAGATCATTGCAAGCTTCAAGCGCGAGACCGAGGAAGACCTGTTTGATTCCCACGAGGAGGCCCAGGCCGCCGTTTCTGATACGGCTCATTTTCAAGGTATTTTAGACGGTAAGGTCGCAAATAACGAGTTGCTCGGCCACCGCGCGCTCATGTATCTGGAGTTTGAGGATTTGACCAGGGCGCTTATGACAGGGGCTTTCGCCGTACTCGCCGAGCGCGGCAAGCATAGCGGCTCAGTTTCCGACTACCTTGGCGAACTTGCTCGTTACGTGACCTTTCTTAAGGCGGACGTACACGAGCACGTCGACACCCGTGAGGCGGAATTCCGCTACGACTTCTCCAAGGGCATCGGTGACGGCGTCGATGCCATCGAGACAGGAGCCAATATTGCCGAAGACACTCGGCTCAGGTTCTTCCACACCAGCGAACAGCGTAAGCACATCCGTAATTCGATCAATGTCTACCGCCACCATCCGGGCGGCGTTGGGCGATTGATCCAACGCAGCAACCTGAAGCTCTTTTTCCGCCACGTGGAAAAAGTAACGTGAATTCCCGAAACGCATTGAGCGTTTTTGATAAATTCTCCGCCTACATGCAAACCCTCAACGGCCTGACGGCGACCGCGCGAGCGGCCAACGCCAACGACAGCACGATCTACAAGCTTTTGGACCTCGAAGACAGCAATCCGCTCTGTGTCCCCGGTGATCTGAATGTACAAATTTCAAGTCACGAGTGCGGTTTCGTCGAGGTCGGCCACCTCGCCATTCTGCATGGTGCCCTCGATATGTATATTGGATGGACAGCCGAACAATGACAACGATTGAAGCCCAAGGCGCACCCGGCCATGTCCTGATTACCGGCGGCGCGGGTTACGTGGGCTGTGCTCTGGTTCCGCGTCTGCTTGATGGCGGTTACACCGTGACTGTGCTCGACCTCTATCTGTTCGGCCATGACGTGCTCGATGCTGTCGCTGATCATCCGCGCCTTATCCAGGTCCGAGGCGACTTGCGCCACCCGGCGGCGGTGGAGAAGGCGCTTGCGGGATGCGATTCGGTCGTTCATCTCGCCTGCATGTCCAACGATCCGTCGTTCGAGCTCGACCCGGCCCTCGGCAAGTCCATCAATTACGACGCCTTCCGCCCCCTGGTACAAGCCGCCAAGCGGGCCGGCGTCAAGAGATTCGTCTATGCCTCGTCGTCGAGCGTTTACGGCATCAAGGACGATCTTGAGGTCACCGAGGACCTGCCCCTTGAACCGCTCACCGACTATTCGCGCTTCAAGGCGATGTGCGAGGTTATCCTCGATGAGGAGCGCGAGCCCGGCTTCGTGACACTGACCATACGCCCGGCGACAGTATGCGGTTACAGCTCGCGCCAGCGCCTCGACGTGATTGTGAACATCCTCACCAACCACGCGATCATCAACAAAAAAATTAAAGTGTTCGGTGGCAACCAACTGCGTCCCAACATTCACATAGACGACATGGCGCGGCTTTACGAGACCGTACTCGCCCTGCCCGAAGAGATGATCGACGGCGAGGTATTCAATGCCGGCTACCACAACGCGTCGGTGATGGAGATCGCCGAGACCGTGAAGCGGGTGGTCGAGCGCGACAACGTTTATGGCGGCGACATCGAATTCGAGGTCGTGCCCACCGATGATGAGCGGTCCTACAAGGTCTCGTCCGAAAAGCTCCATGCGCGACTCGGCTTCGAGGCGGAAGGGACCATCGAGGATGCGGTTAGGGATTTGCTTGCCGCCTTCAAGGACGGACGCCTTAAAAACACCATGGACGACCCCAGCTACTTCAACATCCGCACTATGCAGGAGCGTGGCCTCGGTTGACCGCAACTGGACGGGCCTCTTCCCTGTCAATTACTCATGAATGAAATCCCCGTAATCGGCATAATCGGCGGCGGCATGATCGCGCAGATCGCGCATCTGCCGTTCTACTTGTCCGATTCCCGTTGTCGCGTCGCCGCCGTTGCTGAATTCCGACCGTCGCTCGTCGCAGCGCTCACCGGCGCCGTGGGCAATGCGGCAATCGTCGCCGACCATGACGCGCTGCTCAAGGACTCCGCGATCGACGCGGTGGTTATCAGCATGCCCCGCTCGGCGACCGGGCCCATCACTCTCGCCGCGCTTGAAGCCGGCAAGCATGTAATGACGGAAAAACCCATGGCGCACACCGTCGAACAAGCCGAACGCCTTGTCGGCGCGGGGCGGGCGCGCGACCTAATCTACGCGGTTGGCTATATGAAACGCTACGATCCGGGTATCGAGGCTGCACGACAAGCATTCGGATCGCTACTGGAGACGCAAGCTCTCGGCCCGCTGTTGTTCGCCAATTTCTATGACTATTCTCGCAACTACGCTCACCCGCCGCCCCGCCATGTGCGCCCGGCTGAGAGCCGCGAAGTCCGCTTCGAGACTTGGCCGCTTTGGCCTGAATGGATCGCGGAACCGCACCGAGACGCCTACGCCTGGTTCATGAACCACGGCTCCCACGACGTGAACTTGATGAGTTATTTCCTCGGTCACGATCTCACAGTCGCCGACGCCGGGCTGTTGCCTCACCAAGGGGGCCTGCGCGTGTCGCTCCGCTCAGGCGACATCCCGGTTTCACTCATCGTTGCGAAGGCCGACACCGGGCGTTGGATCGAGGGCGCCGAGTTCCTGTTCGAGAACGGCCGCCTCGCTATCGCCGTGCCGTCACCCATGGACAGGGAAGCTGTCACGCGCATGGTCATCGAAACCGAGACCGACGGCCACCCGGCACAGCATATTGAAGTCGGTCAGGGTTGGTCGTTCGCCCGCCAGGCCAAAGGCTTCGTCGACTGCCTGCTCGGCGAGGCAACCCCCGCCACCGACGGCGAGACCGGGCGCCGTGACCTCGCGCTATGCGAAGCCATCTGGCAGCGGGTGGCGGCCTGAGATGGGTGCGCTCGTGCATAACCGCAAGACCTGCCGCGCCTGCACCTCGACCGACCTGGTGTGTAGCATGCCCATGCCTCAGGTCCCCATCGTCTCGCCCAACGTCGGCACTGTGAAAGGCCGTGACAGCGAACCGCTGACCTGCATCACCGCACCGCTCGATAATTACCTTTGTCGGGCCTGCGGGTTGATCCAGATGCTGAACGTTGTGGATCCGGCGCTGGTCTATGGCAATTATCTTTATCGAACCGCAGGCTCACTCGGCCTTGCCGAACACTTCAAGAGCTTGAACGAATCTGTGATCGCGCGTCTTGGGTTGAAGTCCAATGACCTTGTGGTCGAGTTTGGCAGCAACGACGGCACGCTGCTCGGCTTTTTTCGTAAGGCCGGCATGCGCGTCCAGGGGATAGATCCGGCGAACGCCATTGCGGCTGAGGCGACGGCGCGGGGTATTCCGACACGAAGCGACTTCTTCACCGAGGCCATCGCCCACGAGATCAAAGCGGAGCACGGCCCGGCGCGCGTCGTGCTCGCCAACAACGCCATGGCCAATATCGACGATCTCGGCGACGTACTGCGAGGTGTGCGGGTTTTGCTCGCGGACGATGGCGCCTTTGTGTTCGAGACCCAGTATGCGCTCGACGTGCTCGATAAGTTCCTGCTCGATGTCCTCTATCACGAACACATTACTTGTTTCTCGGTGAAGCCGGTGGCCACTGCCTTTCGCCGTCACGGCCTCGCCGTCTTCGACGCTGAGCGCATCCCCATGAAGGGGGGCTCCATCCGCTTCTGGATGCAACGCGACGACAGCGCGCGGCCGGAGGCTCCCGAGGTGGCTGTGTTGATCGATCTCGAAGAACAATCACGCCTCTACGACCCGGACCGCCACGGAGCCTTCGCGGCACGTGCCGCCGAGACGCGGGCCGAATTGCACAAGCTGATCGCCGAGACTCGTGCCAGCGGCGGAACGGTGGCAGCTTACGGAACCTCTGTCGGCTGCATCGCGTTGATCCATCAACTCGAACTCCAGGACAAGCTCGACGCGCTGTTCGACGACAACCCGTTCAAGGACAGGTTCGAGGGGCCGGGCTATACGTTGCCGGTGCGCCACGGCGACGATCTTGGGGCGGCAAACCCGGGCCTGGTGATCCTGCTCGCCTGGCGCTACGCCGAGCCCATCGTTGCAAGACAACAGGCTTACCTGCGGGCGGGCGGGCGAATCGTCGTGCCGCTTCCGACCCTTGCTGAGTTGAGTGCATGAGTTGAAAAACACATTCCTAAACGAATTCAGGGAAACGGGCTTCGCCATCGCCCATGCCGACGCGCTCGACAAGCTCGAGCTGATCCGCCGAACATTGTTCGAGGAGGCGGGCAATCTGTGCGACGCCGGCGATGATGCGGCCGCCTTCATGAACGAATTCCACAAGCGTGAAATGTCGGGCGCCGAACTAAACGACTTTCGCATGGCGATGATCCGAGGTTTTAACGAACGCCTTGATGCCGGCGAGGTCATCTTTGATGCGTTTCAGGACAGCCTGCTGCGACTCGTCGGGCCGGACGTTGCCGTGCAGAAGTCGTGCAACATCGTCATTCAGCAGCCGGGCGATATCGACGTCTCGCCGATCCACCGGGACGCGCCACCGAACTCGCCCTTCGAGGTGGTGCTGTGGATTCCGCTGGTGGATTGCTACGGCACCAAGGGGATATCTCTTCTCGATCGCAAGGGTACGAATGAGGTGATCGCCGACCTTCGCGTCGCTGGCAAGGACGGCGCCGACAAGGTCTACGAGAAGGCGAAGCGAGTCGGCCATCGCATCGAGGCTTCCTTCGGCACAGCCTGCTTCTTCTGGACTGGATTGATGCACGTAATCCCGGTGAACGAAGAGGTGGAGACGCGCTGGTCGCTTAATATCCGCTATAAGAACCTGTTCTCTCCCCAAGGAGCGAAGCGATTGCCGGACTTCTTCCGCATCCTGCGTCTTTCGCCGCTCGCCGATCTCGCCATCAAGAGCGAGCGCGAAACGGCAATGGATGATCGGTAACGCGACCATGAAAATTTTTTACTCCAGCCTCGACATGATGTCCGCGGCAACCATGCCGAGCCGCCTGCAGCATGTGGTGATCGGTGAGATGGCGGCGAGGCTCGGCGGCACGGTGTCGTTCTACGTCGCCGAGGATCCGGCCTTCATGTACGAGCAGTATACGCTCCGCGCCCGGCTCGCTTTGAGTCCGGCCATGGACGGCCTAATCTTCCTTCGCTTGCAACAGTTCGCCTACGGCGACAAGATCGATGTTGCCTTCATGGGTGAAATTCTCGACATGGGGTACGAGATCCACTTTGCCTGCGAGAACCTGTCGATCGGTTCCCGTGTCGAATTGGAAGATTGCTTCCCGACCCTCTACGCATTTCAGATACATGAGGGCAATACAGATGAAAATCCTCTCTACCGACAATATATGACGGCTGACGCATGAGCTTGCCATTAACCATCGATCACACAGGCCGGCGCGTGCTGGTTACCGGCGCAAGCCAAGGCATTGGACGAGCAGCGGCAATCGCCTTCGCCCAAGGCGGTGCGCGGGTCGCTGTCGTTGCGCGTCGCGAAGACCGCCTTAAATCACTGGTCGATGAGATGGGTGGGGTGGACGCGGGTCACGCGTGGGGCACTGCCGATCTTACGGATACGGTGCATGCCACGGCTACGGTCGATGGGTTGCTCGCCGAGGGTGGCGCTTTCGATGTGATGGTTCACTGTGCCGGCGGCAGTCTGGGGTTGCGCGACGCCATGGCGCCACCCAACGATTGGGAGCGGGTCTGGCGTTTGAACGTGGGAAGCACAATCGCCGTGAACAACGCCGCCGTACCGGCCATGAAGGCAAGCGGCTGGGGACGCATCATCATGCTGTCGTCGCGTGTCGCCGTAACCTGCGAGGGCGCGCCTGCCTACAATGCGGCCAAGGCGGCGCTCAACGCCTATGTCACGACGCTTGGCCGCGAACTCGCCGCCGATGGCATCGTCGTCTGCGCTGTGATGCTGGGTGCCGTCGCCGCCGACGGCAACGCCTGGCACCGCGCCCAGACGGATAACCCCGAGAACGTAAGCGCGTATCTGGAGAATTCCATGTCGCTGGGACGCTTAGGGTCGCCCGACGATGTGGTGCCATTCATCCGGTTCCTCGCTTCCGAGTATAATACATTCGGGGCCGGGGCAATCCTGCCGCTGGACGGGGGGGCGCGATGACCCGTGCGAGTGCAGGTATGGACGGCCATCTGGCCTACTATCTGGACAAGGGCATCTCGCCCGTGCGCTACAACAGCAGCGAGTTAGGCGCGCACCTGCGCATCCGGGATTCGCTCTATCGCGCGCTCGGCCTGCCCGCCGTGGCGTTCAAGAGCAGTCGTGTGCTTGAAATTGCGCCTGGCTCAGGCCGCAACAGTCTCTACATCGCGACCTCCATGCCGGCAACTTACGATCTGGTGGAGCCCAACCCGGTTGGTATTGCCGATATCCGCGCGCTCTATGGGGCGCTCGATCTGCCGCACACGGCCCCGACTCTTCACGAGATGCGCTTTCAGGACTTCGCGGCAATCCAGGGTTACGACATCGTAATCTGCGAGAACTGGCTGGGTGGGCTTGCCCACGAACGCGCGCTGATCGCCAAGCTTGCAGGCCTTGTCGCGCCGGGTGGTGTTCTTGTGCTCACCATGGTGCCTCCGGTCGCCCTCGCGCCCACCATCTTCCGCAAGTTGCTTTCGCTTCGCATACTTGATCGCGATGCGGATTTCGAGAGCCAGACTGAGCAGCTTGTCGAGGTCTTCGGCCCGCAGCTCGCGACGATCGCCGGCATGAACCGCAGCCACGGTGACTGGGTTCAGGACAACATGCTCAACCCCCATTTCCTGAATATCACCATGACGCCCGAGAGCGTTATTGAGGATGTGGGCGAAACCATGGAGTTCATGGCCTCCACGCCCGCATTCCGCACCGATTGGCGCTGGTTCAAGGAACTGGAAGGCCGCAACCGTGGCTTCAACCGGAGCTTCGTTGAGGCGTTCGACGCGAATATTCACAACTTCATCGACCACCGACGCACCTTCCCGCCCCGCACCCCCGCCCACAACCAGCCTCTGAAAGCGCTCGGCAACGCGCTACTTTCGAACGCGCAAGCGTTCGAGAAGGCGTGGCGGGATGATGGCAACATTGAGCCCGACGTTCACGCCGAGATCGGTCGTATCGCCCTCGGCTTCGGCGCGGCATTCGCGGCACTCGATCCCGAGATCGAAGCGGCGTTCCTCGAGATCGGCGATCTCTGGGCGCGCCCGTCCATTGACGGAGCTGCGGTTAGCGCCTGTTCTCGCTTCGGCCGGCTGTTCGCCCGCGAAACGGTCTTCATGTCGTTCACCCGGGATCAGGATTAGGTGATGGCTATTCGGATCGATATCGACCTCGACAACACGCTGATCGATTATGACACCGCGTTTTCGGGGGTCGGCGCCGGATCACCATGCCCTGCACGACGGCCTGGAGCCGTTCGCCACCTGGGATGCGATAACCGAGGCCAGTGGTGTCTGAAGTAGCATCCAGCACACCACCCCTGGACGAACGTTCACTTGAACTGCGACGGCTGGTGGTTCGCGCCCTTGATGGCGGCAAGCGGGGTCACATCGGGTCCTCGCTGTCGCTGATCGAAATACTCCGTGTGCTCTACGACGATGTCCTACGGTTCGATCCGGCACGTCCGGACTGGCCGGAGCGGGATCGCTGCATCCTGAGCAAGGGCCACGGCTGCATCGCCCTTTATGCGTTACTCGCCGACAAGGGCTTCTTCCCGCCGGCCGAACTCGACCGCTTCTGTCACGTTGACGCTATCCTTGGAGGCCACCCGGAGCGCGGCAAGGCTCCGGGCATCGAGGCGTCCACGGGAGCGCTCGGCCACGGCCTTTCTATCGGCGCCGGTATGGCGCTCGCGGCGCGCATGCAGAAGCGCAGCTCAAAGGTGTTCGTGATCACCGGCGACGGCGAGATCAATGAAGGCTCGGTCTGGGAGGCGGCGCTTGCTACCGGCAAGCACAAACTTGCGAATCTCACCGTGGTGGTGGATTACAACAAGCTTCAGTCGGCGGGCACGACCCGCGAAATTCAAGACTTGGAGCCGCTCGCCGACAAGTGGACGAGCTTCGGTTTCCAGGTCCGCGAAGTCGATGGCCATGACGTGGATGCGCTCAGAACCTGCTTTAAGAACCTGCCGTTCGACGGCGCGAAGCCGTCCGCTGTGATCGCCCATACGATAAAGGGCAAGGGTGTCTCATTCGCCGAGAGCGACGCCGCTTGGCACCACAAGTCGCGTCTCAGCGATGACGTGATCGCGGAGCTCTATGCCGCAATCGGAGGGCGCGATGCGTAAAACCTGCGTCAACATGGTCTACGCCTTGGCGAAGCGCGACCCGCGCATCGTCTTCATCGGCTCGGATCTCAGTCCTGGACTGCTTGACGATATGAAGGCTGAAATGCCTGATCGCCACTACATGGAAGGCGTGATGGAGGCCAACGTGATCGGCATGGCCGCCGGCATGGCCATGGACGGTTACATGCCTTTCGTCAACACCATCGCGACCTTTATAACGCGCCGCTGTTACGAGCAGGTGGCACTCGACCTCTGCTTGCACAACCTGCCGGTGCGTCTCATCGGCAATGGCGGCGGGCTGGTCTACGCGCCCCTCGGCCCAACCCATCTCGCTATCGAGGACATGGCGATCATGCGCGCCCTGCCGAACATGACCGTAACTGCGGTAGCCGATGCGGACGAAATGGTGCGCCTGATGGAAGCGAGCCTCGATTGGCCGCACCCCATATACATGCGTCTCGCCAAGGGCGGCGATCCCATCGTTAGCGACGCCGCCCGCGGCTTCGAAATCGGCAAAGCCATCCCCATGCGCGAGACTGGCGCATCGGACGGCGTGTTGATCGTCGCCACCGGCGTGATGACCAACCGAGCGCTCGCCGCCGCCGACATGCTAGAGGCCGACGGTATCGCATGCGAGGTGCTTCACGTGCACACGGTTAAGCCGCTCGACCATGAGGCGATCTTGCGTATGGCCGCGCGTGCTCGACTTGTCGTCATCGCCGAGGAGCACACGATTGTGGGTGGCCTGGGCAGCGCCGTTACAGACGTTCTTGTCGAGAACCCGCTGACGCCCATGCCGGCGATTCGCCGCCTCGGTATTCCCGACCGTTTCGCCGTGAACTATGGGGTACAGGACGATCTGCTCGAAATCTACGGCCTACAGCCGGCGCAGATCGCACGCAGCATAGTCGACAACCTGAAATGACTCAGAACATGGCCACCGAAACCGCATTCTTTTCGGCGGACGAGACCGCGCTCGCCGAGCGTTTCCTCCGCGATGGCTACGTCATCCTGCCGGCTGAGGACGCGGCAGCCCTTACGCGTATTCAGCGCGCGGCGGCGTCTGCGGCCGCAGCTCATCTCGGCCTCGATCTCGACGACGATGCGACCACCTTCCTCGACACCGTCCACGAGACCACGGACGTAGCCGGGTTGAACGACTTAAGGCTCGCGGTGATCCGCTCGCTCCTGGGCGAGCCGTGGCTCCGGCCGGCCTATTTTTCTCTGGCACGCGGCGCCATCGGCGCACTTTGCGGCAACGAACTCGCCATGCAGCGAGGCATGGGGCTCAGCGTCCAACTGCCCGGCGATACGAGCTCGCTGTTGCCGCTCCACGCCGATGTTTGGGATGGCGATTCGCCGTTTGAACTGGTGCTCTGGACGCCACTTGTCGATGCTATGAAGACGAAGAGCATGTTCATCGCGCCGCTTGCGCGGGACCGCGATATTCAGGCTGGAATGCATGCCCATCAATCGGGCAGCGTCGAGCAGTTCTTCGAGACGATACGCGATCAGATCGTGTTCCTCGACGTGCCTTACGGCTCGGTACTGCTGTTCAGCCAGACCTTGATGCACGGTAACCGGGTGAATGAGGAAGCGACGACACGGTGGAGCCTGAACTGCCGCTTCAAGAGCCTGTTAAGCCCCTATGCGGACAAGAAGATCGGCGAGTTCTTCGAGCCCATTACCCTACGCCCAGCGACCCGCATGGGCAGCGATTATCGACTTCCTAGGGGTTTCGATGAGTAGCGGCCCAACCCGCTACGGTCACCGGGGCTACATCGGTTCGCGGCCCTACGACGGTGCTCGGGTGCCCCAGCATGTACAGAATCTCGTGATCCGCGATTACTGCCAAAAGCACGGGCACGCGTTTTTGCTAAGCGCCACGGAATACGCAATGCCGGCCTGCTACATGATGCTCGAGGACGTGATACGCGAGGCGCCGAACCTTGACGGCGTGGTACTTTATTCGCTGTTTATGCTGCCCGAGCGGGCCAAGCGCAGACGCGACATTTGCCTGCGCATCCTCGCTGCCGGCGCGAGCTTGCATGGCGCCGTCGAGAATCTCACGATTCAATCGGAAGACGACCTGGTGAGCATCGAGGACGTGTGGCGGGTGCGCCATCTGGCGTTTGACGCGATCCCTACCGCGGCTTTGCGAACGGAATGCGAAGGCTAACGCCATGGCTCGCATAGATTTTCTTGAGAGGTATCAGAAGCAATCGAAGCGCGATTATATTCAACGCGTCGTTGATCACGACAAAGCTGACTGCGCCGAAGTAGCCAAGCAGTGGGACCATGACTACTGGGACGGCGACAGGCAGTACGGCTACGGCGGCTACACATACGATGGGCGTTGGCGGCCAATTGCCGAGGACATCGCCCGCCACTACGATCTCGAAGCGGGCCAGCGCGTGCTTGATGTGGGCTGCGGCAAGGCGTTTTTACTCTATGAGCTGACCCGCGTTGTCCCCGGTCTCGAAATCGCCGGTATCGACATTTCCGACTACGGCATTGAGCATGCCAAGGAGGAGGTGCGGCCGCACCTCACAAAGGGCAACGCGACCGACCTACCCTGGCCCGACAGCAGCTTCGATTTGGTGATCAGCTTGAACACGTTTCACAACCTTCGCATCTTTGATCTCGAGCGGGCGGTCCGCGAGGTCGAGCGCGTGGGCAGGGGCGCCAAATGGATCTGCGTCGAATCCTGGCGCAATGAGCGCGAGAAGGTGAACCTGCTCTACTGGCAGCTCACCTGCGCCAGCTTCTTTGACGTGGAGGAATGGGTCTGGCTCTACGACGGCTGGGGCTACAGCGGCGACTACGGGTTCATCTTTTTCGAATGACAGACACTGCCATGATCCGGGACGAGGCGACCGACGTGCTGCGCGAGCGGGCTGCCGCCATGCTGAGCGCACCTGTGGACGCCATTCGTGCCACGGGCGCGGGCGCGAACAGCACGATCTATCGGATCGAAGCAGGGAACGTGCGCTACGCACTCAAGCGCTATCCTGCGAGGCCCGGGGATGATCGTCCACGGGCCACCGTCGAGTGGCGGGCGCTCAACCACTTCCAGGCTTGCGGCATCGCTGATATACCCGCGCCAATCGCCGTCGACGAGGATGAGAACCTGTTGTTGATGGAATGGATCGAGGGCGAGCGCCCCGAACGCTGGGACGACTTAGTACTTGATCGAGCGCTCGCGTTCATCGCGGCGGTGCTCGCCTCGTCGGACCACACGGGCGCGCGCAACTTCCCGCTTGCGTCGGAGGCCTGTCTCTCGGGTGCCGCCATAGCCGAACAAATCCATAGACGTCTTGGTGGCTTTATCGAAGACGCCGCGCTCAGCTCGTTTCTTGGGTCGCGGTTTCAACCACTCCTCGATCGCGCGCTCGTCGCCGCCAGTGCGCCGGATTTCGAGACCGAGTTGGCACCGCACAACCGCCGTCTGATCCCAGCGGACTTTGGGCTTCACAACGCGATCCGCGCGCCCGATGGCGCGATCGCCTTTGTCGATTTTGACTACACGGGCTGGGACGACCCCGCGAAACTAGTGGGCGATATCCTGCTCCATCCGGCAACGCAGCTACCGCCTAAGATGGCAAGCCGTATGGTCGATGCGGTCGGTCGTATGGTTCCCGAGGATGGCACCTTCGCCGAGCGCTTGCGCCGTTTTCTGCCCCTCTACGGGCTGCGCTGGGCACTCATCGTCCTCAACCCGTTCCGCCGCGACCGACTTGAGTCCGGCGCTGTGCGGCGGTCCGTTGCCGCGACCCAACTAGAGGTGGCCGAAGCCCTGTGCGCTCGGGTCGAGGCGTTGCTTAACGGGACGGCCGCATCACCGAGTCATGCTCCGCAAGCGATCACTGCCAAAAAGCTCGGCCTTGGCCGTAATATTCGAACCTGGTTGAACCTAGTGAGAACAGCGCCGGCCCATATGCTCCTATTGGTGCTGCGCGCTGCCGGATTAAATATAGGTATCTATGCCGACCAGTTCGGCCATCAGGCATTCGATATCGAGCACCACCTACGCACCACCGAGCCCGGCGGCATGCGAAGCGTCTATCTGCGTGGAAGCTATGTGCCTAATGACTATTTGCTGGAAAAGCATCTCGAGATATTGACTGTTGTCCGCGTACCAGATGCGGTCATTCGTCATCTGCGTCAAGTTGATCTTGTGAGCAGGCGTGCATTCGGTAGGAAAGTCCTATTGTGGGCGGGATTCAAGGATAAACTGCTACATACAACGGTCTGGAATGATACGCCGCCGCAGATCACTTTCTCTGAGGAGGAACACGCCCGTGGCCTAAGGATTCTCAAGCGACTTGGGTTGGAACGAGGGCGTTATGTTTGTCTTTATGCACGAGATAGTTCCTTTCCCCTCAAACACAACACCGCTCTTTATGCGGCCAAATACCGCCATATGAGCGGTGACCAGGAAGCGGCCAGGCAACACTCTGTAAAGATGGAGTCTTCTCTCTATCAGAAATTTCGCAACGCAGCTTTTTCTGACTATTCGGCCACGCTAGAGCGATTGGCGGCTGACGGACTGATTGGCCTGCGCATGGGCGCCGAGGTTGACGGTGACCTAGAAGAATCCTTACCTAACCTCGTCGACTTTGGCGGCCGACATCGTAAGACACTCGGCGCGGATGCATCTTTCGCCGATATCTACCTGATGGCGCACTGCCACTTCTGCATGGGAGCCGGTAGCGGAGTCGTTTATATGGGCTACATCTTCAACAGGCCCACCGTCTACGTAAACACGCTCCCGTGGCCGTGGGAGAACTTGCCGCCGCAGGCGAATGGACTCTATCTGCCGAAGCTCCTGGTGGGGCCGAAGGGCATTCTCACCTTCGCCGAAATGATCGAGATGTCACGCCAGACACACTGGCGGGCGATGTACCAGGATACGTTTTTCGAAGAGCGTGGGCTCTCGGTGATTGATAACACGCCTCAGGAACTCGCTGACGCGGCCGACGAAATGCGCCGGCGCCTAGACGGCACCTGGACCGAAACCGCCGAGGACCGGGCGCGTCAGGAAAAACTGATGACGCACGTGGATGCGAGCCTTCCCATGTTCCAGATGCCGTCGCGCATGGCGGCTGGTTTTCTCCGCGACCACGGCGACCTCCTTGGCTAGACGGGATCACGGGCTGAGCTGGTTAAACCGATGCGGGCCATGGAGGAGAATCAATGATCAGAAAAATCCGTAATGCCGTGAGTCTACTGCGTCGAGATCCAGCGATGCTCGCGCATGTGCTACGGTATCGACTGCATGATCGCGAGTCTCCCATTCCGCCAATGTCGGGCCGTATGCGCAAGGCGCCGAACGGCGTATCGAAAACTGTCGCGGACGTCGTCAAGGCGGTCAAGGACGGTGCGGGATACAACCGTATTCTGGTCTATGGGGACGCAGCGTTTTATGAGGCAATCGTAAGTGGCGTACGGGCCGCGGATTGCCTCTGGGCGTCGAGCAATTATGCCGATCACGCGCAGGGCGCTGAAAATATAAATCGGATCGCCCTCAGCGATTTTGACTGTGTCGTCGTCGGCGGGCCCGGCGTCGGCCCGGATTACCGCCACGTATTGCGGTTGATGCATGCGCACGATTGTTACAGGCCCACTTTCTGGGCGGCTGACGGCTTTGAATTTTGCGCGGGCACCCTGCCCGTCCCGGCGGAATGCAGCGATGCGGACGTCTATATCTTCAATCATTTCGAAGACTTCTTCGGGTTGAAGGATCCGCTCCAGGTCAAGATAGAGGTCTTCGATCAAGTAACATCGAAGATCGAATGGCTACTTCTCCCCCCGCGGCGGGGGCTGAAAGTCAATCTGAACGAATGGTTGCCTAATCGCCAGGGGCCGGCCTGTATCTCGCAGTTCGTCGCTCATCCGGTGCTGACCAGGGGCCGCCATTACCGCTGGCGCGGCACCGGCCATCTGCTGTGGGCTGACTCCGCTACCAGCCTGCATGGCGGCCATGATTTTCGCGGGCCCGCCAGCGACAACGAATTCAAGGTCAGCCGCGCGATCCTGAACAAAGGCAATCTCGTGATTACCCTGCCGAACTATGATCTGGATGCCACCGAAGAGGGCGCCGTCCTTGAGTGTATCGATGGCCAGGTAATCTCTTCACGGACACGCTCGCGCGACCGGCGTATCGAGCAGTTAGACTTTCGCAACGACGGTGTCGATTCCGGTGTCGATGATTACGTCGGCTGCAAATACAAAGGTTACGGTGCCTCGTTCTGGTTCTCGCTCGACGACGCCGTACCGGGCCCGCGAGGCGATCACCGAAATATCGCGTCCAATCACAGCGCACGCGCCCCATTGCGCGTAACACCGGACCGCTTGAACGGCGTCGAAGCGGCGCTGCCCTTGATCACCGGCCTATCCGACGCGGGTGTTATGCTGCACCCGCACGCGGTCCCCGTCAGCGGCGCCGATGATCCGGTCGAATTCGGCTTCGAGTTCGACGCCAATGTGCCGAGGCTCGGATGCTTCTCGATCACCGCGTTCGATCATGAGGGCGCCCTGGTAACCGCGTTCAAATTCGAAAAGACCGATGTCGGGCCGGCAATGGCGCGAGACGTTCTCGGCGAATTGGACCCTGTGATGCGCGATCGCGTTGGGCTGATCGTGGTTGCGCCGGATTGGGTTGCCATGGACCTCGACCCGAGGGGCCGTGGTCCGTCGGGCAATCTGGTCGCCCGCCATCGTAGCACCCATGATTTCGACGTCACCGAATTCCAAAGCTGCTGGCGCAACCTTGGTATTCAGGTGAATGAGTTTCCTCACTGGCTTTCCCAGGATCGTATGCTTGCCGGTCGAACGAACGTATTTTCCAGTGTCCCCGCCGGCGCGAAAGTTCGGCCTGCGGTTTTGCTGGTCAACGGCAGCGGCGCGCGCGATTACGCCAACGCCGCCGACTATCGATTGCGCTTGCTGAACCCGACCGGTGTCGAGATCGTTGCGGACGGGACGTTGGGCCCCTTCTGCCATCAGATGGTCTGGTTGGACGAAGCATTTGCCGAGCAGAGCGCGCATCTCGACGACACATTCGGCACTCTCCTGGTGCAGTCCTATGACGCCGATTTGAATGCCAATCTGATTGTCGTTTGGCGCGATCAGGCCGTCTCACTACAGCATATGTGGGGATATTGACCGGCCCATGCAGCCCGATATGACGTACGTAAAGCCATGAGTATCGAATTCGTCGGCAAAATCGAAATACCGTCTTTGCTTCGGGGTATCTCGAAGGGATGGGCGGTGCTGGCGAAGTCCGAACGCCGTCGCGTCACCTGGGTTTGGGTGATGATCATAATGGACGGTTTGATCAAGACGGTAGCGCTGACGGCAATTGTCCCGTTCGTTCTGACGGCGGTGGATCCCGACCGTGTCCTCGGCCATCCCAAATTCAAAGAGGCGATCGATTTCTTTGGAATTGGCTCACCGACCGAACTTCTCGTTCTCACCGGGATCCTTCTGTTGGTCCTGGTGCTGTTCAAGAACCTGTTCAGCTGGTTCACCCTGGGCGTACAGAATAGGTTCTGCGGAGACTGCGAGGCGCGGCAAGGCCAGGAACTTTTGGAACGCGTGCTGAATGCGCCTTATGCCTGGACGCTTCAACACAACTCCCAGACCCTGCGCCTTATCGTTCTCAATCATGTTGCGGGATGGGCGCGGGCCTTTCTGCGGTCCATATTGATGCTTGGCAACGATCTGATCTTCAGCGTCATGACCATGGGTGTTCTGATCTATGCGAGTCCACGCGCCGGGGCTGTGATCTCAGTGCTCGGCATCGCCCTTGGCTGGGCTTTGGTTCGCGGTATCCAGCCTACTATCCTGCGTTACGCCGAGATCAAGCGCTTAGGGCATTTCCAAGTCTCGATCCTTGGCACCCACGCGATTGCTGGACTCAAGGACATCAAGATGACGGGTTCAGAAGCGTTCTTCCTCAACAAATATGGTGACACGGTCAGGCATGTGGTCGCCGCCGATAACCGTCTCAGGCAATGGCAGCAGTTGCCACGCATGAGCGTTGAGACCATCGGCTACGGTGCCATGATTGGGCTCATCGTTATCGCGTTATCGAGCGGCGTGGCGCCCGGCGAACTGGCGACGCTTCTTGCCCTTTATGTGGTCGCGGCGATGCGCTTGATGCCTATCTTGAGTACTGTAATTTCGAACCTCAGTACAATCCTCAACGTCTTGCCGATGATCGAAGAGATGCGCCATCTGATCGCCGAGACGGAAAGTAGCGAGGCGGTTCCATCGATCGCTACTGACCCATCGACGGGCGTCGACCGGTTCGCGGACTGGCAGGAAATCTCGACGACCGGGCTCGGCTACACATACAAAACCGGAAAACAATCGGCGCTCCACGGTGTCGACGTTCGGTTCGAGTTCGGTAAGGTTTATGGGTTGGCGGGGCCGTCCGGTGCGGGCAAGAGCACGCTGATCGACATCCTTTCGGGTCTACTAGAGCCGCAACAGGGCGAAATTTCTATCGACGGCGCACGGCTGAGTCGCGCGCAACTCCACCAATGGCGCGGCAGGATTGGATATGTTTCCCAATTGCCCTTCATGCTGGACGCTACTTTGCGTGAAAATATCGCTTTTGGCCTGGATCGGGCGTCAGTCGATGAGAAGCGTCTGACGCGGGTCATCAAGCTCACGAAACTCGCCGAACTGGTCGCCGATCTTCCCGACGGACTCGACACGAGAATCGGCGAATCCGCTGTGCGTCTATCCGGCGGTCAGCGCCAGAGGGTCGCGATTGCCCGGGCGCTCTATCAAGACATCAGGCTTTTGATATTCGATGAAGCGACGAGTGCATTGGACAACATGACCGAACGAGACATCCGCAACACGATCGAGGGGCTCGCGGGCGAGTTGACGGTAATTCTCATCGCCCATCGCATGTCGACAATTATCGACTGCGATAAGATCTTCGTTCTCGACGGGGGGCGCGTGATCGACGAAGGGCGTTATGATGAGCTGTTGGAGACCTGTCCGTTGTTCCGCGACATGACCAGTGGAGCGCCGTCGGTCATCCCTGTCGATGCGTTGGTGGCCAAATGATTGGCGGCATGTCATGAGAGTCAAAGTCTTCGGTGCCGGCTCAATCGGCAACCATTTGTCCCATGCCGCCCGACGCCTGGGTTGGAGCGTTGATCTTTGTGATGTGGACGCCGCTGCGCTACGCCGCGCGAAAGAGGAAATCTATCCAGGGCGATATGGCGCCTGGGACGACGCCATTAAGCTGTTCGATGTAGGCTCTGCGCCGCAAGGAAATTACGACCTGATCGTCATCGGCACACCGCCGGAGTCGCACATAGACCTCGCCCTCGAGGCGATTCGCGAGGCGCCGCGGGCGGTCCTCGTCGAAAAACCACTTTGCCCGCCGCACCTGGACCACGCCCAGGAACTCTTCGAGCTATCGGCTGAGCGCGGCGTGCCGGTATTCTGTGGCTATGATCACGTCGTCGGACAGGCAAGCGAACACATCGCGGAAATTCTCCGCGCCGGCGTTGTGGGACAGGTCGTGACCATCGATGTCGAATTCCGCGAACATTGGGGCGGAATCTTTGCCGCGCACCCCTGGCTGGCAGGGCCCGGCGACAGCTATCTCGGCCATTCGGCCAGAGGTGGGGGGGCCAGCGGTGAACATTCGCACGCACTCAATCTGTGGCAACATTTTGCCAATCTGGTCGGCGCCGGCCGGGTGGTCGAAGTTTCGGCAGCACTTGATTATGTCGAGGACGACTCGGTGGCATACGACCGGCTTTGTCTCCTCAATCTCACCACCGAATCGGGCCTCAGCGGCCGCGTCGTCCAGGACGTGGTCACCAATCCGCCGCGGAAATGGGGTCGGATCCAGGGAGCCGACGGCTTTGTTGAGTGGCATTGCGGCTACCAACCCGGCTGCGATGCAGTGATTAAGGGCGATCCATCGGGACCAACGTGGGAGCATATGATCCAAAAAACCCGACCGGACGATTTCATCCTTGAACTGCGGCATGTGGTCGCCGCCCTGGCGAGCGAGCCGCAGCGCTCGCCGATAACGCTCGAGCGGGGTCTCGATACCATGCTGGTGGTCGCCGCTGCCCACCGTTCAGCACGCGAGAAGCGCGCCGTGCACATCGACTATGCCAAGGGCTACACCCTGGCCGCGCTCGTCGCATGAGCACCGCGCTCGATAGGTTCGACGCCTGCGAAATCTGCGGCACGCGCGATTGGAGCGCCGTCTACGAGGGAGCCGTGCGCGATGGCGCCTTTGGCAATCACCGCGACGACGCCACGGTGGCCGCCTGCGCCGGCTGCGGCGCGCACCGGCTGGACGAGTTTCACTGCCTGGCCGAGGATGATTACGAAAGCGATGCATACCGGGAACATCTCGAACAGGGAACCGACCTCACCGCCCACTTCGCCGGCCACGATCATCTACAGCTCCATGCCCTGAATGCCATTCACCCGCACCGGCTCCGTGACCTCTTGGTGGCCGACGTGGGAGCTAGTGGCGGCAGCTTCCTCGATCACGTCCGCGGGGTCGCGGGACGCACAATCGCCATCGAGCCGGCCCGCCATTTCCAGACCTCGCTCGCGGCGCGCGGCTACGAGACCTATGCCTATGCGGCTGACGCGGCAGACACGCTCGGGCCCATCGCCGACGTCGCGGTCAGCCTTCAGGTCATCGAGCATGTGCGCGATCCACGCGCGTTCCTCGTCGGCATACGCGCGCTGATGAAGCCCGACGGTCGCGTGGTGATCAGCACGCCCAACCGCGCCGACGTCCTGCTGGATCTGTTGCCCGACGCCTTTCCCGCGTTCTTTTACCGGGTCGCGCACCGCTGGTACTTCGATGCCACGTCGCTGGCGCGCTGTGCGGCCCAGGCCGGCTTCGCGGTGGACGAGACCCGCCACCTGCACCGCTACGGCATGGCCAACGCCCTGCTGTGGCTCCGCGACCGGCGCCCCAAAGGCGATGCGATGCTTGCCGGTATCGACAGCTTGGCCGACGGTTTCTGGAAGTCCTATCTGGAAGCATCGGGCCGTTCGGACACGCTATTTATGACGCTGAGTCCCGGCGCGGGGCACGAAAATCGAGACTGAAGGTGATCTGAGACCATGATTATTGAGAACAACTTCGACTTCGAGGACTTGATCGTCCTCGACCTGGCGAACAATCACCAAGGCGATGTCGAACACGGATTGAATATCATCAGACAGCACGCCGTCATCCTGAAGGCGCGGCAGGTGCGTGGCGCCATCAAATTTCAATTCCGCCAGCTGGACAGCTTCGTTCACCCGAACCACAAGGTTGGCAGCACCAACAAACACATTCCCCGATTCCTCGGCACACAGCTCGACCGCGCCGCATTTCAGATTTTGTTGGACGAAGTCCGTTTGCAGGGGCTTATCGCGATCTGTACACCATTCGACGAAGACTCCGTGGATGTCATCGTCGACATGGGCTTTGACGTCCTCAAAGTGGCCAGTTGCTCGGCCACTGATTGGCCTCTACTCGAAGCGATCGCCGCCACGGGCAAGCCGGTCATCTTCTCAACGGGCGGACTGGAACTACACCAGATCGATGATCTGAAAAGCTTTTTCGATCACCGTGGGGTCGACCATGCGATTATGCATTGTGTCTCGATCTATCCGACCCCGGACAGGCAATGCAATCTCAGCAACGTAACGGCGTTCCGAGAACGCTATCCAGACTGCGTCATAGGATGGTCCACCCATGAGGACCCGGCCGATACCAGCCCGGTGATGATTGCCGCTGCCAAAGGCGCACAAATGTTCGAGCGGCACATCGGCCTGACGACGGACAAGATCACGCTCAACGCCTATTCCTCCACCCCCGAACAAATCGACGCGTGGATAGGCGCGTGGCAGAAGGCGCATGTCCTGTGTGGGTCATACGACCGGCTGCCGCCAGCACCGGAAGAGCGCGATGCCATCGCCGGTCTCCAGCGCGGTGTTTTTGCTCGCGAGCCCATCGAGAAAGGCACTGTCATCACACGCGGCCACGTTTACTTCGCCATGCCGTTCACGGCGGGGCAGTTGTCGAGTGGGCAATGGAAGACCGGCATCCCGGCGCTTGTCGATATTCCGGCCGACGGCGCGGTCATGATGGAGGCCGTGGAAATTCCGCAAACGCCGGACGTCCAGGTGCTCAAGCATGCGGTTCATGAAGTCAAGGCGCTCCTAAATCTGGCCCGAATCCCGCTTAGCAGCGAGTTTGCAGTCGAATACTCCCATCACCATGGTATTCGTCATTTTCGGGAAACAGGCACCGTGATCATCAATTGCATCAACCGGGAGTACTGCAAAAAGATACTGGTTCAATTGCCGGACCAGGCTCACCCTTCCCACTACCACAAACGCAAGGAAGAGACCTTTCAGATTTTGTGGGGCGAGCTGCACACCGAACTCGATGGCCGCCATAAGGTCCTGAAGCCCGGCGACACCCAGCTTGTTATGCCGGGCGTTTGGCATCGCTTCTGGAGCGAGACCGGCTGCGTGTTCGAGGAAGTCTCCACCACGCATTTCAACGACGATTCGGTCTATCGCGACCCGGCGATCAAAAAGCTAGACCGGGAGGAGCGCAAGACCATAGTCGACCATTGGGGACGCTTTCAGTTACCGGACATGATGGGCAAGCCGGCGGCATGACCGGACTCGATCTTTCCGCCCTGCCGGCTCCGTTCTGTGACGAGGAATTCAGGCTGCTACGCCGCGGCAAGGTAGAAACGACGGGAGGGGTGTGTCTGGATGACGGCAAAATTGGCCGAATGGGCTTCCGACCACAGCCGAAATACCAGAATCTAGATTCAGACGACTGCGTAGGTGGAACTATTTGAATGACGGTGCAATTTGGGTATGATCGCCATGGGACTCAAGGTTATTTGGGAAGTATTTGTTTTATGGGTCTGGCCGGCAAATTCCGCTGTTTTATACAGTGTGTCCGCGGCATCTCCGTTTTCGCATGTTTGATTTTGTTTATGTCAATCAAACCGGCCCATGCCTATCTCGACCCTGGCACAGGCGCCATGATGCTACAGTTGCTGCTTGGCGGGGTTGCTGGTGCGCTGGTGGTTGGCAAGCTGTATTTTGCGAAAATCAAATCGCTCATTGCTGGTCTGTTTGGCCGCCGGACCCAGGCCCAGGGCGATAAAGATGAGAACCAAACAAATACTAACTGAAAGCGAACATTCCAACCTGTCCGATTCCATCCAGTTTGAACCGGGATCATTCAAAGATCCAGACGGGCGAATATTCTATCTCGGCGACACCGTTTGTCGCAGCCTTTCCGGACCGGCGGCAGAGCGCATGCAGCGCCTCGATGAACTGGGCCATCTAGCATCCCTTGTCGAAGCAGGCCTGATGGTTCCCACCCGGCTGGTTTCGGTTATGGATGAGGGGATCGATATAGAGGGCGCCAGCTCAACCATTCTGCAACATGACCGCATTGCGGTGATGAGCTATTGCTATGAATGGCCCTTTTCTTTGTTGCGGGATGCCGCATTGGTCACCCTGGAGATCATTGAACGCTGCCTCGCCTTCGACTGTATCCTGAAAGACGCTACACCCTACAATATTGCCCTCTATAAAGGACGACCCGTTCTCATCGATGTCTTGTCTATCGATAGTTATGAAAAAGGCGCGCCCTGGGAGGGCTATGCACAGTTTTGTCGAGAGTTCCTGTTTCCCTTGCTGCTGAGTGCCCATAAAAAAATTGACGTCCACGATTTTCTGCGTGGAAGCCTGAACGGAATGAGCATCGAAGTAGCGGATGGGCTTTTCTCTTTTAGCGATATCTACAAGACAGGCGTTCTCAAACACGTAAAGCTGCAGGCCATGCTCCAGCGTTCATTCAGGAAAAGCGAATTCAACGCCAAGCGCAGCTATCACGAAAGCCACTTTGGCAAAGAGCTCATTCTTTCCAATGTCAGAGGGTTACGAAAAATTCTTAACAAAGTGACCCCCAACACCACCGACTCTACCTGGATCGATTACACAGACTCCCACTCCTACGATGCGGATGAAGAGGCCGAAAAAATGGCCTTCGTACGATCCATGCTGGAAACCCATAATCCCGGACGCGTCATCGATATTGGGTGCAATACTGGCGTCTACAGTCGAATAGCGTCGGAGAGTGCAAACAGTGTTGTCTCGCTCGATTTCGATGCAGCTTGCATCGATCGACTGTACCGCCAGGGCCGCCGCGACAATATCGAAAACATCTTTCCCATCATTGCCAATATGCTGAACCCGTCGCCGGGTATTGGCTGGATGATGCAGGAGCGCATGCCTCTGTTCGATCGCATTCGGGGCGATGCCTTTCTGGCGTTGGCGCTCGTCCATCATATTGCCATCAGCGGGAATATACCGCTTGAGAACTTTGTTGAAGCGCTATCCGTCTTGGCGGATGGCGGCGTTGTCGAGTGGGTAGACAAAAGCGATCCCATGGTTGCAACGCTGCTGCAAAACCGTCGGGATGTGTTTGATCACTACACATGGGATCACTTCAAGTATGCGCTTGAACAGAACTTTGATATTGAAAAAGTGACCGAGATTGGTGGTGGCAGACGGCGTCTGTGCCTGATCCGTCAGAAGAAGGCCTGACGGTATACCTATCTGCACTCGACAATTCTGCATCAAATAAGAATCCCCGGTTAAAGTTAGTTGCGGTCCGGATGAGTGGGGTTCGGTCTTGCCGGATTCAGTGCGTCATGATGACCGGATCGGGTTTTCTCTGCACAATTTGAGAGAGGATGTTCGTATCAACGACATGCAAACTAAAACAACCGCCACATGGGTCGAGCGCGCCAAGGCAATTGCTACGATTTCGTTTCCGGCCATCTGGCCATTTCTGAATTTTCTCGACATTAATCGAGATGAAAATTACTCGCTGCTGCGGCTCGGCTTGTATGGCGTCGTAACGTTGCTCGCAGCAATTCTCGGATTTCTTATATTCCGGATAGTTTTTGGCAAAACCCTAAGTTGGAATCGTGCCGGGGCTATTGTTGCCGTTAGCATTATTAGTTTCTTTTCCTACTCCATAACCTATTCACTCGCCCATGAACTTTGGCAGGGTTACTACTTGAAAAGCTGGGCAGCGTTTGCCGTCATCATGTTTTTACTCGCGTGGTATCTGTCCAGAGCGCCCCTGTTTCAAAATTTGGTTTTTGTTTTAGGGGTCGTCTTGATTGTTGTCCCGACAGCCCGGTATTTAACTTATCAAGTGCAAGATCTCATGGCCGCAGAGAAAAATACTGCCGAGCAAATTGAGGCCATTTCAGTCAAGAACAGCGGGGGATTACCCGGTGTCTATCACATAATTCTCGATGAATATGGCCGCGCGGATGTTCTCCAAAAGATATACGGTTTCGATAATAGTATTTTTCTTCAACAGCTTGCAGATCGCGGTTTCTATGTAGCCGATAAGGCCATGTCCAACTACTGGGTTACTGCCGCGTCTATTCCCAGTGTATTGGACATGAGTTATATGTTTCAGGGCGTGTCTGCCCCGCAGGACAATGAGAAAGCCAGGGTAATATATAATGGTGGAGGGCGGGTTTTCGAATTTTTTCAAAAGGCCGGTTATTATACTGCACTGATGCGATATCATGGCGCCGATTGCGCGTCAGGCTCTCCTGATTACTGTTTTTCGCGTAGTAATATTATTTTTGGCGAACTGGAAAGTAACCTAATTAGACTTACACCATTTTACAGTCTTATAGATGTTCTGTTCTTTGGTGATTTTAGTCTAATCCCAAAATATTATGAATTATGGGACGTCCGCGATTTTCTTGCGGGCCTGAAAACGCAAAAACCGGTGTTTGCACATATTCACATGCTGATTCCGCACACCCCACACCGATTTACTCGAACATGTGAGCCCATCAATCCAGCACAACAAAAGACCAACGAAGATTTATACAAGGGCTATATTGAACAAGTGGAATGCGCAAATATCGGAACTCTGGAACTGATTGATACGATCCTTGATCGTGATTCCGATGCCATCATTGTTTTGCAGTCGGACCACGGCCCTAAAATTGGCGTGGAATGGCAAGATTGGCGGGCTGATAATACGTGGGAGCAAAGCTTCAGTATATTGAACGCTTGGCGAATTCCACCCGGCCTGGATTGCCGGAAAGAGCTTCATCCCGAACTCACGTCGGTCAATACATTTCGAATCGTCACAGGCTGTGTATCGGGAACCTCGCCTGACCTATTACCGAATCGGTGGTTTAACGGAGCCCCTAAAAACAAGAATTATATCGAAATTTTTAAGCGCTAATCTAGTAGAATATCGTCCCGAAGTAAGGTGTCGACGTATACCAACCACTGCTTTCAGAAGCAGCACCCCTACTACTATTCGAAAGCCTCGCTGGAGCGTTTGCTCTGTTCGCACAGTCTCAAGATCGAAGCCATGATGGCGCACCAGCGGTACGGCCTGGGAAACCATCTCAATTGGCTACAGTGTGAAATGCCCAGCGGCAACGCGGAGTACGCATGGGTCTTTACCTCGGTCGATGCCGGCTATAGACAGAGCCTGGAAGCTGCAGGGCTGAGCGATGCGGTTATCGCCGTTGTCTCCGGTTTGTCCCAATGATCCGCTGCGTCGTGTTTGACTTCGATGGCACCTTGGTTGACTCAAACCACATCAAACGAGACAGCTTTTTCGCCGCCGTCGACGCCATACCGGACGGTCGGGACATCATGGAACGGATACTCTCCGCTCCCGACTGCGGCGACCGTCATGCCGTGTTCGAGCGATTCGCCAGGATGGCCGGCCTTGCTTCCGGGTCGGACGAAAATCTGGCTCGGCAGTACAGCAATCGGTGCAGGACCCTTATCGACGCTTGCCCGGATATGCCGGGCGCCGTGGCGGCGATGGAAGCGCTGTCTGCGCAGCAGTGCCAGCTGTTCATCAACTCCGCAACGCCCGAAGCGGACCTTCAGCCAATTGTCCAGGCGCGCAGACTCAGCCGGTTGCTGGCCGGGGTCTTCGGCGGCCCAGCGACCAAGGCCGAGAACTTGCGGCGTATTCTGACCCTGCTGGGTGTATCGCCTCGGGAGCTCGTTGTTGTCGGCGACGGCGCCGACGACCATGCGGCGGCCGAACAGACCGGCTGTCCCTTTGTAGGGGTTTTTGCTAACCCTGTCGGAATGACTTGCCACGTGCCAACCCTAACAGATTTGTCGCAACTTCCCGCCATGATCGAGGGGCTTTCGACGCGTTATGAAGGAAAGATGCAAGAGACCGTGAAAGGTAAGGGCGGCACGTGATCGGAAGCAGGCGTGTTCTCGCCGTGGTGCCGGCGCGTGGTGGCAGCAAAGGCGTCCTCTTGAAAAACCTGCGGCTCGTCGGCGGGGTGCCGATGGTGGCGCGGGTCGGGCATTTAGCGCGTGACATCGCC
Source organism: Kiloniellaceae bacterium (assembly GCA_021776055.1). Lineage (GTDB taxonomy): Bacteria > Pseudomonadota > Alphaproteobacteria > Kiloniellales > J153 > JAJFGI01. The sequence continues at coordinate 11,518 of JAJFGP010000144.1, read as the reverse complement.
ATAATCGACCGGGCCGTGGTTTCGACCGACCACGAGGAAATCGCGCGTGTCGCCGAAGAGTCTGGACTTGCTGCGCCGTTCCGCCGGCCACCGGCAATATCCGGCGATCGCATCAGTGATATCGACGTGCTGACCCACGCGCTGATCGAGATCGAGCGCATCGACGGCGTTACCTACGACGCCATCGTCCTGTTGCAACCCACCTCACCTTTGCGCCAAGCCGAACACGTGACGGCATGCATCGAAATGCTCATAAACGAAAACTGGGACGCCGTATGGAGCGTGTCCGAAACCGACTCGAAGGGACACCCACTCAAGCAATTGACCGTAGCTGATGGCAAGGTCGACTACTATGACCCGGCGGGGGCGGCTATCATAGCGCGCCAACAATTGACACCGGTGTATCACCGCAACGGCATTTGCTATGCCATGACCCGCGAATGCATTCTCGAACAGAAAACGATCAAAGGGCGGCGCACGGGAGCGCTTGTTCTGGAGGGAAATTTCGTCAGCATCGATACCGAATGGGATCTGAGCCTGGTCGAATTCATCCTCACGCGCCAGCGCCGCGTGCAGGGCGGGGACGGCGGCTGAAAGTCCTGATTTTCATCGAGGTGGACGTCGTTATCCGCCATTTCGTCCATAGCCGGGTATTCGCCGACCTCATCAAGAAGCACGATGTGACGTTTGTGTTCCCCGAGCCCGGATACAAGAGGATGGGCGATGTCGAGGTCGACCAACTGGATCTCTGCGGCGCGGACTATACCCACCTCACGGTCCACCAGGGCCGCCAACGCCTATGGAAACCGCTTTTCCAGATCGACCAGCTCAGATGGCGGCCCGGTCGGCAGTGGAAAATCATCCGCGAGATTTATATTGGTGCCATCGGCACCAAAGCTGCAGCACTGTACAAAGTGGCCAGTCTACCCGGCATATTTGCGCTGGTCCGGCGTTTCCTTGAACGCAAACTCGCCGATCGGCCATATCACGATCTGGACGCGTTGCTCGATAAGTACCTGCCCGATGCGATCATCCATCCGTGCGTGCTCGAGGGTGTCTATATCAACGACCTTATAGAAGCGGCATCCAAACGTGCCATCCCATTCGTCACAATCATGAATTCATGGGATAATCCGAGCACAAAGCGGGCCATGGTCGGGGTTCCGGACTGGTTGCTGGTGTGGGGCGAGCAGACCAAGCAACATGCCGTCGAATACGTTGGCATCAGCCCGGAGCGGGCGATCAAGTTCGGCGCCGCGCAGTTCGATCTGTTTCGCCGTCCGGCCACCATTTCCCGAACAGAATTCTGTCGCGAACACAACATCGACCCCGCTCTTCCGGTTCTTCTTTATGCCGGCTCGAGCAAGGAGAGCGATGAGTTCAGCCACCTGCGGGCGATCGAAGACGCCATCGACGCTGGCCGTCTCCCGAAGATGGCGGTTATTTATCGCCCCCACCCATGGGGTGGAGGTGGCATGGGGGGAGAGCGTCTGCTTGATCATCCATGGCGCCATGTCTGCATGGAGAACAGCATGCGCGGCTACCTCGAAGCGGTGAAGGCAGGCCACAAGGGAAAAACTCTGCCGTCTTATGAGCGGATGCACGACCTGCTTTGTTCCGTGGACGCGCTGGTTTCCCCGCTGTCGACGATCATCGTCGAGGGTGCCCTGCACGGCAAGCCGGTCGCCTGCTTCCTGCCAACGGAAGAACGGTCCGCTAATCACTTCCAGCGGGCGGTGTCTCTCATTCATTTCGAGGACATGTACCAGATACCGGAATTCCTGAAGGCCAACGGCAGAGACGAATTGATCTCCACTCTTGGCGAACTTATGTCGCTTGTGGGAGACGATTCGTTTTGCAAACGCCTACAGGAAGCCAGTTGTTTTTTCGTTGAGCCATTTAACCGGCCGTATTCGGAACGGCTGTGCGAATTCGTAGAGAGCGTCGCGCCGCCAATCCAAGACGCGCGCGCATCGTTACAGGCCGCTGTTTGAACGGCCGGACACCCGTATAGCCGGCCATGGCATTTGCTTACCTATTCAAATCCGGCCGCAGGGAACGGCTTGAGAATGACGCCGCGGGCGGGCCGACGGAATTCTTTTTTGGCTATCCGCAACTGCGCGATTCCGGCCTCGATGTTGATCTGTGGCAAGACGATGATTTTGGTCTGAACGAAAGCCCCTCTCGGCTGTGGCGCGCCGTCAATCATCTGGCCTGGACCGTCCTGGGCCTTCCCTTGTGGGCAACCTACCGACTGGCCCGGCGCGACGCGCGGGCACTTCTGGAAAGATACGACGCGGTCTTTGTCACCACGAATGCCTTCGGCATCGCCCTTGCCTTGCTCAAACGCTTCGGCCTGTGGAGACCACGCGTGATCTTCATCGCCATGGGGCTGGTTGGGGTCGCGCCGCCGCCGCTGGTGCGCTGGGTTTATGGGCGCATCCTGCGCCATGTGACCCTTGCCGTCATTTCGCGCGCGGAGCGCGAGCATCTCGCGGCCCTGTTCCCCGAGATTGAGGTGTACTATGTGCCGTTTGGCGTCGATCATCGATTCTGGGCGCCAGGCGATGGGAACGAGCAGGGCGACTATGTGCTCAGTGTCGGCAACGATTCGCACCGTGATTACGACACGCTGATCCGTGCCTGGCGGCCGAATTTCCCGGAGTTGCGGATCGTCACGCGACTTGCCATCCCCGCGCCGCTGCCCGCCAACGTCAAGGTGGTTGCGGGCGACTGGCGAGCACAGGTGCTCAGTGATGGGGTGCTTCGAGACATGGTCAGGGGCAGCCACTTCGTAGTGGTCCCCGTCCGCGATACCATGCAGCCCTCGGGCCAGAGCGCCTGTCTTCAGGCCATGGCTTGCGGCAAGGCGGTGGTGTTGTCGGACATCGCCGGGTTGTGGGATCGCGGGCTCATGCGCCATGGTGAGAACTGCATCCTGGTTAAGCCGGGTGACGCCGAGGCGCTCGGCCAATCGGCCCGGGATTTGCTCGACAGCCCCGACGTTACGCGGGCCATCGGCCAGGCCGCGCGTCGAATTGTGGAGGACCATCTCAACGTCGACGCCATGGCGCGGGCCGTGCAGGCGCTTTGCTTTGAGAACCAAGCAAATGCTGTTTAACTCACCCGAGTTCCTGCTGCTGTTCCTGCCTTTCGTTTTGGTCGGTTACTACGCGCTTCGCCATCGCCGCTTCGAGATGCCGGCGGTGAAGTTCCTGGTGGTCTGCTCGCTGTTTTTCTATGGCTGGTGGGAACCCCTCTATGTGCCGTTGATCGTCGGGTCGATCCTGTTCAACTATCTGATCGGTCGCGCGCTTACGCGCCATCACGCGGCGGGTGGCAGCAAGACACTTCTGACCTTCGGGGTCGCTATGAATCTGGCTCTGTTGGGGGTTTTCAAATACGCCGGATTCGCCATCAGCAACATAGCCGCCCTGACCGGCGGCACGTTTGCGTCAGTGAATATCTTGCTGCCCCTGGCGATCTCCTTTTTTACCTTTCAGCAGATCGCCTATCTGGTCGACGCCTATCAGGGCAAGGTTGAAGAGCCGAGTCTCGCCACCTATTGCCTGTTCGTCAGTTTTTTTCCCCAACTCATCGCCGGGCCTATCGTTCATCATCGCGAGATGATTCCCCAATTTCTCAAGCGCCACCAGATCGATGTGGTGTGGCGCAATCTCGCCATCGGCTTCACCATCGCCACCATCGGGCTGTTCAAGAAGCTGGTTCTCGCCGACCGCGCCGGCTATTGGGCGGACCAGAGTTTCGGCGCCGTCGCCCGCGGCATCGATGTCAGCTTCATCGACGCCTGGGTCGGCGTGCTCGGCTTCAGTTTTGAAATCTATTTCGATTTCTCCGGCTATACTGACATGGCCATCGGCCTCGCCCGCATGTTCGGCATCATCCTGCCGCTCAACTTCGCCTCGCCATACAAGGCGACCAGCATCATCGACTTCTGGCGCGGCTGGCATATGACCCTGACGCGATTCCTGCGCGACTATCTCTACTTCCCGCTCGGCGGCAACCGATTCGGGTCGGCGCGGCGCTACCTCAATCTGATGGTCGTCATGCTGCTCGGCGGGCTGTGGCATGGGGCGAACTGGACCTTCGTTGCCTGGGGCGGACTGCATGGCGTGTTTCTCGCCGTCAACCATGGCTGGCGGGCCTGGCGAGGCGATTCCGGCGACTCCACCGCCGTTGGCCGCTGGACCGGCAGGCTGCTGACCTTTACGGCGGTCACCGTGGCCTGGGTATTTTTCCGCGCCGACAGCTTTCCGGCCAGCCTGACCATGCTGCGCGGCCTGGCCGGTCTCAACGGCGTGGTGCTGCCCATCCATTACGCTGATGTCACGGGTGGATTGACGCCGTGGCTCTCCGGCCTCGGGGTCACCTTCGGCGCACTGCCCGTCTATGGGGGCGGCTGGCAGTTGGTCATCCTGGCGAGCCTGCTCGGCTTCGTATGGCTGCTGCCCAACACCCAGGAAATCATGGGCAAATTCGAGCCCGCCCTCGACGCCCAGCCCACCCGCTCGCTGATCCGTTGGCGGCCGTCCCTGGCAAGCGGCCTGATGATCGCCGCCCTCGCCAGCTACCTGACCCTATCTCTGCTGCAAGGCCCGTCCGGTGAGTTCATCTATTTCGAATTTTAAGGCCTTTGCCGTCACCTTCATGGCGCTGTTCAGCCTATCCACTCTGGGATTCGTCATTGGCAGCGAGCTATTGATCCGCTTCCATGTGGCGCCAGGCAACAGCTACGATGTCCTCAAGCGCGCCTTCCACAGCGGCGATGATATGGCCGCAGCCTTCGGCGATTCCCGCGCTGTCTCGGGCATTCTGGAAGACTCGGGATTTACCAACTTCGCCGCTGCGGGTGAAAGTCTGAAAACCACCCTGGGCAAACTTGACGCGTATGTCGCGTCGGGACGCGCCCGTTACGTGTTGCTGCAGCTTGGCCCCCAGCATTTCTCCTTCTATCGGTTGAGTTTGAACCAGTCGGATTTGCTCGAAGATTTTCTCGACGCAGAACCCCGTAGCCTACAAATGCTGCGTCCCCATTTTCGGCGCTATCTGTTCGATTATTGGAATGCCATGTTGCGCGATCCTGCCCGCCTGTTCGTCGGACCTGAGAAGACAACGCTCAGCGAACCAGCGGCCATACCTAGGCTGCTCGAGATAGCGGCGGACACTCGGCGGCGTCAGGCGGCAATTCGCACCCAGCTTCACATCCCGGCACCTGGTTTTGCCGCCACCGCCGACATGAAGCAGTTGCGCGGTACGCTGGAACGGACACGGGACGCGGGGGTCACTCTTTGTCTGGTCACTTTTCCGGTCAGCTCCGCCTATCGCGATGCCGCCGGGCAATTTCCCATTTTCGGTCAAATCCGTGCCGCTTACGGTGCGCTCGCCGAGAAAGTGGGGATCGCCTATGTCGACCTTTGGGACACTTACGAGGACGACTATTTCGGCAACGTCGATCATCTCAACCAAGACGGTTCCCGCCGTCTCAGCGACGATTTGCGCCGCATCTGTAAAAGTGACGACTCGTGAAGGTCGCCATCGGCTACCGGCTTCAGCCGGGTCCGTGGGGTGGTGGCAACCGCTTCGTGTCCGCCTTGTCGGAGGCCCTGGTGCAAGCTGGTCATCGCGTCGTGTTCGACCTGGCGGATGCGGATATCGACATCATTCTCCTCATGGATCCCCGTTCCCGTCTATCTCTCTTCAGTTTCGGTGCCGGAGGTATCCTTCGTTACCTCACATTCCGCAATCCCAAGGCCATCGTCATCCACCGCGTCAACGAGTGCGACGAACGAAAGAGAACGCGGCATATGAATAAGCTCCTCACGCGCGCTAACTATTGTGCCGACCACACCGTCTTTGTCGGTTCCTGGTTGCGCGAATTGTCAGCCTGGCAGGTAACGCCGCCCGCCGAGAGCAGCGTTATTTTGAACGGCGCAGATGCAGAAATATTCAATGCCCGGGGGTTTAAGCCATGGAATGGCAAAGAGCCCCTGAAACTGGTCACGCATCATTGGGGCGGAAACTGGATGAAGGGTTTCGATATCTATACGCGTCTCGACGCCATGCTGGCCGATGATGCCTGGAAAGAACGCATCCGCTTTACCTATGTCGGCAATCTTCCAAAAGGCTTCCGGTTTCGCCACGCCCGTCACGTCGCGCCTTTGAACGGAGAGGCTTTGGCTGACGAACTGCGCAGCCATCACGCCTATATTACGGCGTCCATAAATGAGCCGGGTGGGAACCACCAGAATGAAGGTGCCCTATGCGGCTTGCCCCTTTTCTACCGCGAAAGCGGCTGTCTGCCCGAGTATTGTTCCGGTTTTGGCATTGCGTTTAGTTCGGAAACGTTCGAAACGGCGCTGAATCAGCTGATACGGGACTACGGTGAGTTGGCTGGGCGGATGGGCGCCTATCCACATACGGCCGAGCACATGACGGCCGACTGGCTCAAACTTGTCGAAACTCTCTTTTCCCGCCGCGATGACTATGCCAAACAACGGAAAGTATTTCGCTCGCCCTGGCTGTTTACCCGCAACCAGATTCCATTTTGATAGACAGGATTTCGAGTCTCTCAAATAAGACTTGCAAGAACACCGAGACTGTTTAAATGCGAAAAGATTTCACGGTCGATACTGTATCTGACGGCGCGGATGAAACCGCGTTCGTCGAGGCGTATTGGACTCGGGTTTGGGAGCAGGAAGGTGGTCCCAAGGGCGCCGTGGACCGGATTCCGAGGAAGCCCGAGTTTCGAATCATGCGACCTTATTTGGACCAACTTCCCAAAGGCGCGCGCCTCCTGGACGGGGGCTGTGGCTTAGGGGATTGGACCCTCTACTTGAGTCGCAACGAGTTACCCACCCATGGTCTCGACATCAGCCGTGACACCGTAGCAAAGCTAAAGTCATTGTTCCCGGATTCAGATTTCGCCGTTGGCGACATCCGCGACACGGCTCTGCCCGCCGAGAGCTTCGACGGATATTTTTCTTGGGGCACCTTCGAGCATTTCGAGGAAGGCCTGGATCGCTGTATCGCCGAGGCCTTTCGCATTCTAAAGCCGGGCGGCTATCTTTTCATCACCGTGCCCTACGACAACCTTCGTCAATCCCTGATTAAGGCTTTCGATACGAAGCGCGAAACGGAACCAAATCATCAATCGGTGCGATTCTATCAGTGGCGACTGACTCGTGGGGAGCTTCGGGATTGCTTGCGGTTTGGCGGGTTCCAGGTCTTAGACATCAAGCCAATTCACAAACGCCAAGGTGTCCTGCGGTGTCTACACCATGAATTCGGCTTATCGTACAAATGGATTGCGACCCAGGCACTCAGCGCCCTGCTGGCCCCTTTTCTGCCTGGCATGATCTTCAGCCATATGATCATGGCCGTCGCCCGCAAGCCCGTTAAGCATGGCTGATCGAGTGTGCTGAGAGATTTCCCTGGCATGCGACCCAATGATAATCAGCCATGACATACTTCGTCGGTACCGTGGAGATCAACGGCGATGCCCCGATGTCCGCTTTTCGGCGCATTCGCTATGTCATGCGAAATATGCTGCGCAATATTGGCGGCTTCGCGGCTCCCGTTTCCATGCGGCAGTGGGCGCTTCCGCACCAAATTCTAACGGATCATGATATCCGTGGGACCTCTCCGGCGCGGATTCTTGGGGAAGCATTTATCATCCATGAGCTACCCAAACTCACCACGCCACGGCATCTCCGGGTCCTCGACATCGGCTGCGGCAGCGGCCGGATGTCGGACCTCTTAGCCAAAGCTGGATACGGTGGGCATTACACGGGTGTGGACGTACAGGACCGCTTTGATAGCGCCAAGTGGCAAGGCGGCGCCTTCACGGTCGATTTCGTCAAAGGTGATGCCCACGAGCTCGATCTGGAGTCCGGTTTCGACCTCATTATTTCCAACTCTGCCCTCGAACACATCCCAGACGACGGCAAGCTGATCGCACGCTTGCAGGCTCTTCTCGCGCAGCATGGATTGCAGGTCCATTTGGTTCCCTCCACTTGGGCTTTGTTCCTATATCTCTGGCATGGTTACCGGCAATATGGCCGGGGCGCGATCGCCGCACGGTTTACCGGCCCTAACACCCAGGTTTACAAGCTTGGTGGGGCAATCTGCTTTCTAACTCACTTCACCTTCATAACTGTTCCCGAAATCTTGCTGCGCATATCCTTACGCAAGAAATTTCCAGCGCTCTATGCAGCCCTGTTGTATGGTGCCTTACGAATGGATTGCCTGTTGCCGTTTATGCCTTCAGGATACGCCATAGTAAGCCAGACGGAGGGTGGGCCACGTGGCTAACGACAAAAAACGGGCCCTCATATTCGGCATCTCCGGTCAAGATGGCGCTTATCTTTCCGCCCTCCTGCTCCAGAAAAACTATGAGGTCCATGGGACTTCTCGGGATGCCGAGATGGTGAGCTTCGCAAACCTGAAGAAACTGGGCATCCGGGACCAAGTTTCCGTCTCGTCTACGGCGATGGTTGATTTCCGGAACATCCTGAGAACCATAGAACGGGCACAGCCAAACGAGATTTATAATTTCAGCGGACAAAGCTCCGTCGGTCTGTCTTTCGAGCAGCCGGCAGAGACGATGGAAAGCATTACTCAGGGCACACTCAACGTCTTGGAGGCACTGCGTACAATCGGCGGCAATATGCGATTGTACAATGCCTGCTCTGGCGAATGTTTCGGCGACACGAATGGCATTGCCGCGAACGAGGATACAGCGTTCGAGCCGCGCAGCCCCTATGCTGTGGCCAAGGCCGCGACGCGTTGGCTGGTTTCGCTATATCGGCAGGCCTATGGAACTTTCGCCTGCTCTGGAATTCTTTTCAATCACGAGTCCCCGCTGCGTCCCGCGCGCTTCGTAACGCGCAAGATCGTCGCCGCCGCGACCCGTATCGCAGCGGGAAACAATGAGCGCCTGACGCTCGGGAACCTCTCGATTCGCCGGGACTGGGGCTGGGCTCCCGAATACGTCGACGCCATGTGGCGGATGATGCAATTGGACCAACCGGAAGATCTGGTCATTGCCACCGGCCAGGCCAATTCCCTAGAAGAATTCGTTGCAACGGCGTTTTCCCAGTTGGATCTCGATTGGCGCGAGCATGTCGATATTGATGAGACTCTGTTTCGCCCCGCAGAGATCCAATGCGGTCTCGGGGACGCGTCTCGCGCCAGAGAAATTCTGGATTGGCAATCGCAGAAAGGAATGCACGAGGTCGTGGCCGCCATGATCGATGCAGAACGACGCATGCCAAACGGGAATGGCCTGACCACCCGATGAAAGCCTTGGTGCGAGACTTCGTTCGTTCTGGTACCTGTCAGGGTTATTCCGTCCTTCGCACTTTTGGTCTGCAGGATACAAAATTCCCGCCGGTTAATTTTGTTGTGGAGCGTGCGGATTGGGCGATCCGTTGGGTCGGAAACTACGTGTGCGAGGGTATCGAGGCAGAGTACCCGGGGACGGCTTCTATCACCACAGATCCTGCTCCCATTTTCGACCGTGTTGTTCATTTTGGTTCCCAGTACATGTGGCTTGCGTGGGGTTCTCACATGGCGAAGTCGAACCGTTTTGTGACGTCGTTTTTCCACGGAAAACCGGAGGATGGTCCGGACGTAGCCAGGCACATCGATGCGTTCGTCGAGAGTGTCCCGCGATTGAGCAAAATCGTGACCGGCGCCAGCCTCGTTGAACGACGGCTGCTCGATTGGGGAGTGCCCCGGGAGAAGCTGGTGAAGATTCCGATTGGCTGCGACACGAGCTTGTTTCAGCCGCCTACACCGGAACAGCGGTGCAATGCACGAAAGCAACTTGGAATCCCGGACGGCCATACGTGCATCGGTTCGTTTCAGAAAGACGGTGTCGGGTGGGGAGACGGCATGGAGCCCAAGTTAATCAAGGGGCCCGACGTTTTCATCGAAGCGGTTCGCAAGCTAGCCGAGCGCATGCCCGTATTCGTTCTTCTGACGGGACCCGCGCGCGGCTATGTCCGGCTTGGGCTAGAGCGGCATGGGATTCCCTATCGACACGATTTTCTGAACGATTACCGTGACATGGTTCCCTATTACCATGCCCTCGACCTGTACCTTGTCACCTCCCGCGAGGAAGGTGGCCCCATGGCGCTGATGGAGAGCATGGCAACTCACGTGCCGGTTGTCTCGACGAGAGTGGGCCAAGCCGAGGATCTCCTTTCGGACATGGACACCGGCGGGCTTGTCGAGATCAACGACGTTGAGGGTATGTGCGAGCGAGCCTTAGCTCTCTTGACCGCCACGCCCGAGCAACGCACCGCACGCGCCATCGAAGCCCGAGAGACGGTCGTACAAGGGTTTGATTGGCGTCATGTCGCCCGCCAGCACTACGAGCAGGTATACCGGCCCCTCCTAAAATGATATCTCACGTGCACCATGACCCTCTTGCAAAGCGAGTGGGGCGGATAGCTTATGCGGGCGCACTCGGAGCTCACGCAATCGCGTCGATCCCGAGCAGCGGACGTGGCACGGCACCGCGCCTGTTTTATGGCGGCGCGCGCGCCGGCGATCGAGGTGGACCGCTGGTCAAAATTCAGAGGCTGAGCGCGCAATTTCGCGAGCATCTTTGGCGCTACAACATCGCGTATGTTCTGAGTAACGCCCCCTACCTTCCGGATATGGCGCTCACCCTCCTGAAAACCCGCAGCATTCCCATCGTTCACAACCAGAATGGCGTGTTCTATTCTGCTTGGTACGAGGGCGATTGGCAGCAGCAGAACCGGCGCATGGCGCGGTCTTTTCATTGCGCGGAGCATGTCTTCTACCAAAGCGAGTTTTGCCGCAGGGCCGCCCATCATTTTCTGGGTGTGAGGAAGGGCCCGGGAGAGGTTCTTTATAATGCTGTCGACACGCAAAAATTCCGTCCCCAAGCCGAGGCGACCAATCACCAGTTGAACGGAATCACGTTCCTACTCACCGGGAAAATCGGTGTCCACTTGTTCTACCGAATGAAATCTACGCTGCACGGTCTCGCCGAGGCCCGCAAACGCGGCCTTGAAGCTAAGCTCGTTATTGCCGGGGGTCTGGAACCGGCCGCGCAAAACGCAACCCAACAGCTAACCGACGACCTCAAGCTTGACGGTTGTGTTCAGATCGTTGGGCCATACAGCCAAACCGAGGCCCCCGGGCTCTATGCTTCGGCGCAAGCATATGTCACGACCAAGCACCAGGACCCGTGCCCCAACGCGGTCCTGGAAGCCCTGGCTTGCGGGCTGCCCGTTTTGTATTCCAATACAGGCGGAGTCCCGGAACTAGTCGGCACCGAAGCCGGTGTCGCCATGGACTGCGACGAGGATTGGGAACGCCCCCATACACCCTCGACGCGTGATATTGCCGACGGCATGCACCGGATCGCCGAGCGTGCCGCTGAGATGTCCAGCGCCGCCAGGACGCGTGCTGTATCGCGTTTCGATATTCGCGATTGGCTCAACCGTCACGACCAGATTTTTCG